>NZ_CP065359.1:2530277-2843888 GCF_019904295.1 Ruegeria sp. SCSIO 43209 | reverse complement strand
GCACCAGAGGATGCTGTTCAGCCTCGGCTTTCAGGGCCAAGTCTGCAGCGTCCCGTACCTCGGCAATGGTCGGTGCGTTGCCCTCAGCGACAATAGAAACGGCCCACCGGTTGCCTGTCCAACGCTGCAGCGACGCGCCCAATCGTTGTGACAGGTCGGTCGGGGCGTTGTCGGTTGGGGCGAACTCGATCCTGCCTGGTTGGTAGGACACCAGACGCACGCCGTTTTCAACCTCGACCAACAACTTCACGTCCCGGTTGGCTCGGATCAGTTCGACCACATGTTCAAATGTTGGATAGCGTGCCAGAGCTGCCTGCACATCTTGGGCTAGCGCGGCTGTTGGCCCGCCTGCGTTGCCGCCGATTCCCGATGCGGCATAGGCCGATCGGGCCACAGCCTGTGGCGCGGCAGGAGCATGTCCCGGCGCACCGATTCCCTTGCCGGGGCCACCATTGGGCGGCGGAGGCGTATCTTGCAGACGCTTGATCAGCTCCTCCGGGCTAGGCAAGTCGGCCACATGGGTCAGGCGGATCACGGCCATTTCCGCAGCCATCATTGCGTTGGGTGCGGCGGAAACTTCCTCGAGCGCTTTCAGCAGCATTTGCCACATGCGTGTAAGGACTCGCATGGGCAGAGCCTCGGCCATTTGTTGACCTCGGGCGCGTTCGTCGGGGGAAACGGTGGGATCTTCGGCGGCATCCGGGGTGATCTTGACCACCGAAACCCAATGCGTGATTTCAGCCAGATCGCGTAAGACGGCGAGTGGATCAGCCCCTTCGGCATATTGCCCGCTCAGCTCGGTCAACGCGCCTGCAGCATCGCCGCGCAGGATCATATCCATCAGATCCAGCACCCGGCCCCGATCGGCCAGCCCCAGCATCGCGCGCACCTGATCCGCGCTGGTTTCACCGGCCCCGTGCGAGATCGCCTGATCCAGCAGTGAGGTCGCATCGCGCGCCGATCCCTCGGCGGCCCGGGTGATCAACGATAACGCATCCTCGGCAATCTGTGCCCCTTCGGCACCTGCAATTTTGCGAAGCAGTCCGATCATATCCTCCGGCTCGATCCGGCGCAGATCAAAGCGCTGGCAACGGGACAAGACGGTCACCGGGACCTTGCGAATCTCGGTGGTGGCAAAGATGAACTTCACGTGTTCGGGGGGTTCTTCCAGCGTCTTGAGCAGCGCGTTGAAAGCGCTGGTCGACAGCATGTGAACCTCGTCGATGATATAGGTCTTGTAGCGCGCGGATGCAGCGCGATAGCGTACGCTGTCGATGATCTCGCGGATGTCATTGACACCGGTGCGGCTGGCGGCGTCCATCTCCATCACATCGACATGGCGGCCCTCCATGATGGCTACGCAGTGTTCACATTGACCGCAGGGTTCGGTGGTAGGGCCGCCGCTGCCATCGGGACCGATGCAGTTCATACCCTTGGCTATGATCCGAGCGGTCGTCGTCTTGCCGGTACCGCGGATGCCGGTCATGATGAAGGCCTGCGCGATCCGGTCCGCCTCGAAGGCGTTTTTTAGAGTGCGCACCATGGCGTCCTGACCGACCAGATCGGCAAAGGTTTCGGGGCGGTATTTGCGGGCAAGAACCTGGTAGGCGGGGCTGGGCGTCTCGGTCATGTCTGCTCTGTCGGATTCGCGTTACGCCGCAGCGTAGAGGCCCCCGCCGCCCGCGTCCACAGCCAGCCGGGACGATTTTCATTTTGGAATGCGTGGGTATGCGGCTAAAATCCACTCTATTCTATTTACTGGACCAGTATGTTGTTGGGTAAAGTTTGTTTGGGGGGAGATTATGTCGCAACTGGTGGTTTATGCGTTGCAGGTTGGCGGAGGCACCTTGGCCTTGTCCTCGATGCCTGGGCGTGGAGGAACGTATGCAGAAGACCTTGATCTTATCGCAGACTGGAAGCCGGGACTTGTGATCTCGATGACCACTGAAGTCGAGATGATTCAGGATGGTGCGCGGAATTTTGGCGCTGATATTCAGGGGCGTGCCAGCAGATGGGTGCATTTGCCGATCGAAGATTTTGGCACGCCACCCAAAGAGATTTTGGACCGCTGGCCCCGCGTTGGCGCGACCGCACGTCAGGCGTTGTCAGGTGGTGGCCGTGTGCTAGTGCATTGCCGTGGTGGCTGTGGCCGATCCGGGATGGTGGTTCTGCGTCTGATGGTTGAATGCGGTGAACGGCCTGAGACGGCATTGAAGCGATTGCGTACGGTGCGTCCTTGCGCAGTCGAGACAAATGCCCAGATGCTTTGGGCCGTTGAACCGGCCCGTGTTCAAGCCGTTTGACGGCTTAGACACCAACATGTGGCGAGATTTCGCCACCGTTGTGCTGCACCAGAAGCGAAGCCTCAAGCATGGCGCAAGGAGGATTCCTTAGCAGGTCTGCGGGTAGGCTGCGGTACTCGGTTCCGAACATCATGTCTGCGTAGTCATCCAGCCGGCCGGTATCGATTTCAGGATCGGTTCCGCAGAATACACGTATCTGGTCGCATTGGGCGCGAAAGCGGGCGGTGCATCCTTCCGGGCAGTGCGACAGATCTATGGTGCCTTCAATCTCAAACTCAGTTTTCGTGACCGGTTTTGTGGCGGACATGGTCTGCGTCAGAGCCCGCGCCATCTGTGCCAATGCGGGGCAGGGTGCGCCAGTACGTTGGCACACAGTCGCCGCGAATTCGTGTGTTTTGGTCTTCCAGATCATCAATGCGCCCTCCGCGCGCAGGGCGAGGGCGTGGCACAGGTTGGTCGTTGCGGAGCACGATCAAACCCGTCCCGGACTCCCCGCCCGAGTTTCGGTTCTACATCTGATGGCAGGTCTCCTGACTTGCGGGTCATCGCTTTGCCGACCTTCCCAGCCTTCGAGGCCAGTGGTATCTCGGCATTGCTCTCCGCTTACAGTTGCGGGGGCAGTCTCGGACTAGGTTCTTTCCGGATTTATCCGGGCAGAACCGCACCGTGTTCCCTTTTCATCCCGGCCCGATTGGGCGCGAGAACCATCGCGACATGGCTAGCGGCTGCGCCGTGCCCGAGTCAAGAAGATTGCGTCAGGCAAGTGACGTATGGTCCAGTCACGTCAACCTTGACTTGAGGCGCTTCGGGTGAACTGATCAGTTCAGTCGGTATTGGAGGGCACCATGTTGGACACGCAGCAGGCGGTTGTGACCGAGGATTTTCAAATCCCGTCCGGCCCGGCAATGTTGTCGGCGCGGCTTTACCGTCCGGTTGCCGACCCCGAAAAGGTGGTCGTCATAAACGGTGCGACTGGGGTGCCGAGGGATTACTATCAGTACTTCGCCCGATGGCTCGCCGAAGAACAGGGCATGGCCTGCCTGACTTACGATTACCGGGATTTTGGTCACTCTTTGGTGGGTTCGCAAAAGCGGTCAAATGTCACCATGGCCGATTGGGCGTTGATCGACATTCCAGCCGCCCGGGCCGAGATGCGCCGACGGTTTCCGCAGGCCAAGCTATGGAGCATCGGTCATTCCTTGGGCGGAATGTTTGGCCCGATCCAACCCGATATCGATCAGATTGACAGGATGATCTGTGTCTGTTCGGGTCTGGTAACGCTGGCGGATCACCCTTGGCCTTATCGCGCTTTGGCGGCGTTGTTCTGGTTTGGTCACGCGCCGCTGGTGGTCAAGGCGCTTGGCTACCTGCCCGGACGGTTGGTCGGGTTTGGATCGGACCTGCCTGCCCAAGTCTATTGGCAATGGCGCAAATGGTGCACCGCCCCCAAAAGCTATGTGCCAGAGATCGGCACGACACTGCCCGCCGCCCGCTGGGAAGACTTGGGCAAACGTGTCGATCTGTTTACCTTCGCAGATGATGAAATGGTGCCGCCGGATGCTGTCTGGCGTCTTGCCGATCTCTATGGACCCAAAGCCGGGCGCCATCTGCTTGCACCAAGCGAATTCGGAGTATCCAAGATCGGCCATATCGGTGCATTCGCAAGACGGAATGCGGCAGTCTGGCCTAGGCTGATCGCCTGATAGCGCTGGGCACCGGTAGGCCGGTGCCCAGCTTCGTTATAGCCCTTTACGGGATTTTTTCTCGTGCATCACGCTGCGCACCATCTTGCCGAACGCCTTGTCGCGGGCGCGGGCCTGCGCCACCGAAGCGGAATTGTGTTGGTCTTCGCGCCGCAGCTTGCGCCAGCGGTCCAGCCGCGCGGGATCAAGCGTACCAGCGTCGATTGCCGCCTGCACCGCACATCCGGGCTCGGTCTCGTGCTGACAATCCGAGAAGCGGCAATTCAGGCTGAGGTCTGAGATGTCCGAGAACACCTCATCCAACCCCTCTTGCGCATCTAGCAGACGTAACGCGCGCATGCCGGGCGTATCGATCAGCCAGCCGCCATTGCGCATGCGATGCAAGGCGCGTGAGGTTGTTGTGTGCCTGCCGCGCGCATCGTCTTCGCGAATACCTGCGGTGGCCTGATCCTGCCCCGTCATCCCGTTGGCGAGCGTCGTTTTCCCAACGCCGGATGATCCAATCAAGGCGCTGGTTTGTCCTTTCGGACACCACGACAGAACTTGTTCGAGATCGCCGTGATCCAGCGCGTTGACCGCAAGTACCGTCAGAAACGGGGCGAGCGATTGGGCTTGATCTACATAAAGGCTCGGATCATCGCACATGTCCGATTTGGTCAGAACGACCACCGGATAGCAGCCTGCCTGATGTGCCAGCGCAAGATACCGCTCCAATCGTGGCATATTGAAATCGGCGTTGCAGGAACTGACGATGAACAGCACATCAACATTTGCAGCAATCAGCTGCGCCGCTGCCCCTGCACCTGCGGCCCGGCGCTGCAGCAGGCTGCGCCGGTCCAGCACGCGGCGTATGCGTTTGTTTTCATCCACCAGAACCCAATCTCCGACGGCATATGCACCGGTTGATTGATCCAGAGATAACAAAGGCGATTCACCTTCAGGGCTCAGCCCGATCAGTCGATCCCGGTGTACGGCCGAGATGCGATACGGAAGAAGTGACGGATCAGCCGTATGCTGAGCCGCGAAATGAGAGGACCATCCGAGGTCCGGAAAGGAAAGTAACATTGGTCTGCCTGTGATCAGAAACAGCAATCCCGTCGAATGGCAATCGCGCATCCGCCGACGACGTGTTCAGGCAATCAGTTGATCGGAAAGGATCAGAACCGGTCTGCCCGAAGGGTTTTTGCTACAATCATAAACGCCCTCCTGCGGCTGATAGGTTCTAAGTGAGAGGTTGGACATCGACCCAAGCGGGGCTCGTTGTGGCTGCTTCCTTCCGGACCTGACCAGGTTGGCGAGGCGCTCGCCCGCGCCAACCTCTCAAAGCCGATATAGGTGCATCCCCTGAAAATGGCAACCCGTCAGAAGGTCAGATGAATACGCATGAAACCATCCGCAACGTCGGGCAGAATGCGTGGATGATACTCAGCAAGCTCTGCAACATGGTGTAGCGCGCGCGGCCCCGTTGTCAGGATCGCGCCCTGCCTTTGGTTTGGTACAAAAGAAAAGGGGCGCGGTGCATGCGCGAGTGGGTCGGCGGGCAATGTGCCCGCGACGTATTTGCATAGAATATCCTGTATGCTGATCTGAGGCAGGTCAATCATACGGGCTTGTCGCGCAATTGGAAAATGACCACCGCCATTGGCGCGGTAGTTATTGGTGGCGACAAGGAAACTCTGGTCAGGCGCAATCGGCTGCCCATCGAATTCCAGGTTGCGTATGCGGGAAAATGCCGGATCAATCACTCGACCGAGCGTATCGAACCGCGCCGGTTGCGAAAGATCGATCTGGTAGGTGACACCATGCAGGACATCGAAGTTGAAGCCCGTGCGCTGAGGATCGGCAAGATCGATCGGGGCGTCTGAGCCAAGTTGATGGAACAGCCCGGCTGACATCTCAAGCCAGTCCCGAATCTGAGAACCTGAGGCCAGCACCGCGCGCAATTCATTAGGAAAGACACTGAGATCGGCGATATGTCGAACTGAAATCTCGCCTGAGGGGATATCCGTGTAGTACTTGCTTCCTGCGCGCCCGCCGAACTTTGCCGGGGCGGCTGACGATATGATAGGCAAATCTGCCCAGTCGGTATCGACCAAATGCGGGCGTAGGGCAGCGGCCTGAGCCGCCGCAACCAAGGCCAGACCGCGATCCGGTACGCAATATGAGAAGTAGCTGTGCAGCGTGTGTGGGATTGTGCCCACTGGCCTGGTCACCCTTTTGCGCGTCGCAGCGTGGCCGGTCGCAAACAGCTCTGTGATCCTTTGGCATTCGGGTATTTCTGTACCCGATTGAGCGATTGCCCGCGCTTCGACATGGCTGCCTGTAATGCGCCAATCGCCGGTGGTATCTTTTTGCAGTGTCAGATCAATGATCCCAAGATGAGACCCGGCCCAACCCTGCATGACAACCGGCGTTCCATGGACAAGCCCCCGCGTACTGTCGACGAATGGATAACCATCATGCGCCTTTCCGGGCAGTGTCAGATGGGTGTGGCCTGCGACGACGGCATCAATCAGCGGCATCTCGGCCAGCGGGATGATCGCGTTTTCCATATCCGGCTCGGCCATTGCCGATCCCAGTCCGGTATGCGCAAGGGCGACAATCAGGTCGCAACCTTGCACGCTGAGATCTTCAGCAGCGCGCCGCGCAGCGGCCAGAATGTCTGTTACCACGACCCGGTCCGTTAGCAGATGTGCTTCCCACTGTGCGGTTTGAGAGGGCAAAACAGAAAGAACCCCGATGCGGATTGCGGTGTCCTGTCCATTTAGTCTGACAACCCGATGCAGAATCGTGTGTACATCCCAACCTTGTTCGGTCTGAGTGGTTTGCATATTGCTGCAAATCATTGGGCAGGCGGTTTGGCGAGCGATGCGATTGACGAGTTCCAGCCCAAATCCGAAATCGTGATTACCCAATCCGATCGCGTCATAGTTCAACGTGTTGAACGCGCGTGGCAGGGGATGGGCGTCTGGCACGTGTTCAGCTGCCCAGTTGCCAAATGGCGTTCCCTGCAGGCTATCACCATTGTCAAACAACAGCACAAGGGCGTCGTCGCGTTCAGCCTGTCTGCGCGCCTCGTGAATCAGGCTGGCGGTACGGGTCAAACCAATCGCAGGTTCGGGGCGATCCGAATAGTAATCATATGACGTCAGGTGCATGTGTAGATCGGATGTTGCAAGGATTCGAATCCGTGCGCTATCACCCGCATCTCTTCGTCGTCGCATTAAATGCTTTGATTTCAATATCTTCAACTTCTAGCTGTCAGTGTGCCAACGTTTCCACCATGAGGTCGATTTAATGCAATTTCCGGGGCGATGCTGCGGTCATTCCGCGGCAGGGTCGAAAAATGTTTGGTCGATACCCGTTGCACGATCAGGTAAGACGTGGCAGCCCTTTGCGCGGCAGTCAGGAACGGCAGGCATGAAACGCGCAGAACAGGTGACATTTGGCGGCTCGGCACTGGATCGGGCGGGTTTGCTGCGCGGCGACGCGGACAAACTGGCACAGGTTTATCGTGACCCTTTGGCAACATGTGTGTTGCTGTGGCGTGGCAAACTGTTGGTTGAGGGTGAGGCACTGGACCGGCTCGTCCGGCTTCCGATGACGCACAAGATTCTCGAACAAGGCCCGGGCGGTGTGATCGAGCAACCGATTTTCCTTGGAAAATCCGAGGATGGATCGCCGCTTTTTGCCATGGGCATCTCGGGCTGGGCGGCTGAAGGGCTGGATTTATCCGGTGTCGGAGATTTTGTCGATCGCAGCGAACAGCAGCACCCTGATCTGCCCGAGGGGTGTGTCTTTGCCGAGCTGCGCCGCATCATGACACGCCTCAACCCACGAGACGCAGAGATTGCGGCAACCGCCAAGGCGGTGATCGGCTGGCACGAAACGCATCAATTCTGTGCCCGATGTGGTGCCCGCAGCGAGATGTCTCAGGGTGGATGGCAGCGCAGTTGCCCGGCCTGCGGCGGCCAGCATTTCCCGCGCACCGATCCTGTGGTCATCATGTTGATTACCCATGGCAATTCGGTGCTGATGGGGCGCTCTCCGGGCTGGCCTGAAGGCATGTATTCGCTTTTGGCTGGTTTTGTTGAGCCCGGTGAAACGCTGGAAGCCGCTGTGCGGCGCGAAGTGATGGAAGAGGCGGGCGTGCCCGTGGGTGCGGTGAGCTATCTCGCAAGCCAACCCTGGCCCTTTCCCGCATCCCTGATGTTTGGATGCGCAGGCGAGGCGTTATCGCGCGATATCCAGATCGATCCGGTCGAGATCGAGGATGCGATCTGGGTCACACGGACCGAGATGATGCAGGCCTTCGCTGGGGATCACCCTAAGCTGTTGCCTGCCCGAAAAGGTGCGATTGCGCACTTTTTGTTGCAACACTGGCTTGCAGACACGTTGGACTGACGAGAAACTGAACCCAATCTAGGGCAGAGAAAAGCAATCATGCAGTTTTCAGCGCAGGAAGATATCGATGTCCCAATCGAGACGGTCTTCAACATGGTCTCGGATTTTGAACGCTTCGAACGCAAAGCCTTGCGGCGCGGGGTCGATGTGCGTCGGGTCACGGGGTCGGTTGTGCCGCAGGCCGGAATAACCTGGGAGACCGAATTCAAGATACGTGGCAAGCCACGTCATATCATTATCGAGATGACTGAATGCGACCGCCCGTCCTTGATGCGGTTCCAGTCCAGCAGCAAGGGAATGAACGGCGACACGGTGATCGAGCTTTTGGCGCTTTCCCAACGTCGGACACGGCTGCGCGTTGAAACATCGCTGGGTGCGAAAACGCTGCCCGCCCGCCTATTGCTTCAATCCCTGAAGTTAGGGCAATCCCGATTCAGGCGGCAGTTCCAGACCCGTCTCAGCGAATTCGCGCGCGATATGGAGGAACGACACCTCCATGGTGTCTGACAACCGAGAAGTAGATGAGTACTTTAACGAGACCGATCATACGCGACGCTGTCGAAGCCGATGCGGATGGCTTGTCCGGTGTGCTAACAGCGCTTGTAGCGGCTGGAAAGCGGACCAAGCCCGCCGACAGCGCCTTTGCACTGACGCATTACATCTGCGACCCTGAGCGGATTCAGTGTAGCCTTGCCGTTGCGCCGGACGGACAGATACTGGGTTTCCAGTCGTTGAAGCTTGCCACCCGAAACAACCCGTATGGCGTTGCGGTCGGGTGGGGCATCATTGGGACGCATATCAAACCGTCCGCTGCGCGATGTGGTATCGGTCGGGCGTTGTTCAAACGTTCTCTTCAAGCCGCTAGGCAGCAGGGATTGCCCGCTATCGATGCTACGATCGGGGCCAATAATTTCGACGGCCTTGGCTATTATGAGGCGATGGGATTCAGAGAGTATCGGCAGATGGATGGCGCGATATGCAAGGTCTTTCGCATGGGGACCGGAGTGACCAACCCGTAGTCCGCCGCACTTTCAGGATGTCGCACCGAAGGACTCAAGTTACCGTTCTAAGCTGCAAGCGTAGCTGCCCCGCCTATCCAGGCCGTTCCTTTGAAGGGGCGAGCCGATTGCCTGCACTATCCACGAGGTTGCGCCGCCGGATAAACACCGAGGACTTCTACGTTGGTGGTAAAATGCTCAAGCTCATCCATCGCCAGTTGCACATTTCGATCGCCTGGATGACCCACGATATCGGCATAGAACTGGGTCGCGGTGAAGGACCCGTCGACCATATAGCTTTCCAGCTTGGTCATGTTGATTCCGTTGGTGGCAAATCCGCCCATCGCTTTGTACAGCGCCGCCGGGATGTTACGCACCTGAAAGACAAAACTTGTGATCATGCCGTGATCACCACGGCGCGATTCGTCGGCCTCACGAGACATCACCAGAAAACGGGTCGTGTTGTCGCCCTGATCTTCAATGTGACGGGCCAAAACGTTGAGGCCGTAAATCTCACCTGCCAGCTCACTGGCTAACGCTGCGGAGTGTTTGTCGCCGATCTCGGCGACCTCGCGTGCGGCACGAGCATTATCCGGGCTGACCCTGCCACGAATTCCGTGTTGCTTCAGGAAACCTGCGCATTGTGGTAGCAAGACGAGGTGGGAATGCGCCTCAGTGATATCCTCCAGAGTCGCGCCCGGTACGCCCAACAGGTTGATGTGCACGCGCACAAATGCTTCGTCGATGATGTGCAGCCCGCTATGCGGAAGCAGGCGGTGAATATCGGCCACACGACCATAGGTGGTATTTTCCACCGGTAGCATGGCCAGATCAGCCTCACCTGAGCGCACTGATTCGATCACATCTTCGAAAGTGCGGCAGGGCAGGGCGTCCATATCCGGGCGTGCGTTCCGGCAGGCTTCGTGACTGTATGCGCCGGGTTCTCCCTGAAATGCTATGCGATTGGTCATTTGGTCGTTTCCGTGCAACAAGTTCTTGAATTGGGCGTTTAGTCGCGGTGTCTATACCTTGCGTCTTCTCAGGGGAAGCCTTAGACACCCCGCAGACAGCTGAAATGGACACGCGATCAAAATGTTCGACACGATGACAGTTACCAAAGCCGCAGCCGGCTTGTTTGGCACCTTCCTGGTGTTGCTTCTGGCAAAATGGGGGGCGGATGTCCTCTATAGCTCTGACAGCCATCTTGCCGAAGCTGCTTACATTATCGAAACCGAAAGCTCGGGCGAAAGCGCGGACGGCGAAGAAGTAGTCTTTGAAGATATGTTGGCTGCAGCCGATCCGGAAAAAGGCGCGCGCGTATTCCGCAAGTGCACCGCTTGCCACAAACTGGAAGACGGCGCCAATGGTACAGGTCCTTACCTTTACGGTGTCGTAGATCGCCCGGTTGCCTCAGCAAAAGGCTTCACCGGTTATTCGGCCTCGATGCAGGCGCATGGCGGCAACTGGACACCCGAAGCCCTGGACGCGTTCCTGGAACGCCCAAGCGCCTATATCTCGGGCACTTCGATGAGCTTTGCTGGCCTGAAAAAACCACAAGAACGCGCCGATCTGATTGCGTATCTGCAGACCATCGGCAACTGATCTGTTGATCAGATTTGCAGGATTTAAAGCCGCTGCCTTGCGCAGCGGCTTTATTTTTTGTCTGAGAAGAACTTCACAAAGCGTTCACGCATTCTAAACTTGCAACTGACAGTGCTGGACCTTTAGCTGGCGGGCACGACAATGAAGACGACAGAAATTCAGAGGACGAGCCTGATGAAACCCCTTCTGCCCCAGATGCGCTTTACCGGAATTCACGCTTGGGCTGCGGCTTTGGGGATTTCGGCGACACTGGTTCTGGGCAGCAGCGATCCTGCCCGTGCCAATGAAGAGGGCGTCACGCGCAGCCACGGGTATTCCTATTTCGGAAATCTGGATTATCCGGCCGACTATCCGTACTTGAACTACGTCAACCCAGACGCACCAAAGGGCGGAGAGCTGTCTTTATCGGGCTCAGGTACGTTTGATTCCCTGAACCCTTATTCGCGCAAGGGGCGGGCAGGCGCTTTGACCACGCTTCAATATGACCCGCTGATCGAAAGTACCGCGGACAGTGTCGGGCAGTATTATGGGGTTATTGCGGAAAGTATGGAATATGACGAAGGGCGCAATTATGTGATCTTCAATCTGCGCCCCGAAGCTATGTTCTGGGATGGCACCCCGGTGACTGCCGAAGACGTCGTCTATAGTCATCGTTTGTTCATTGAGCAGGGTTTGCCGTCTTATGCGCAAGCCGTCGGGCGCATGGTTACAGGGGCTGAAGCTCTGGACGACCACACTGTAAAATTTACTTTTAGTCCGGATGTCACCCGGCGCGGGTTGATCGAAACCGTCGGGTCTACTCCGGTATTTTCAAAAGCCTGGTTCGAGGCTGATGAAAGCCGTCGCCTCGACGAACCCCGGTTGGAGGTCGCGGTTGGCTCTGGCCCTTACAAACTGGACAGCTACGACATCAATCGTCGGATCGTCTACAAGCGTCGCGACGATTATTGGGGCAAGGATCTGCCGATCAACATAGGCCGCAACAATTACGACACTATCCGGATCGAGTATTTCGCGGATCAAACCGCAGCCTTCGAAGGGTTCAAGGCGGGCGAATACACGATGCGTATCGAAAGTGACCCCAAGCTCTGGGCCTCTAGTTACGATTTCCCGAAACTCAGCGAAGGGTTTGTCGTGCAGGACGAGATCGTGGATGGTAGCCCACCGACGCCGTCGGGTTTCGTTTTCAATCTGGGCAAGCCTCAATTTGCCGACAAGAATGTGCGTAAAGCGCTGGCGCTGGCGTTCAATTTCGAATGGGCAAATGAATCGCTGATGTTCGGTCTGAACGCACCGCGCAGTTCATTTGTGCAGGGGACACATCTTGAAGCGACAGGCGTGCCGGAGGGTGCCGAACTGGCGTTTCTGGAAACGCTGGGTGACGTGGTTCCGGCCGAGGTGTTCAGCGAGCCTGCGCTTGTCGTCCACGAATCCAATCCAGCTCGGTTGAACGACCGTCGCAATTTGCGGCAAGCCTCGAAACTGCTGGACGAGGCTGGTTGGCCCGTCGGCGACGGCAATCTGCGCCGCAATGCCGATGGGCAGACGCTGAAGGTCAATATTCCGTATGCGTCGAGCATTCCAACCTCGACCGCCACCATGATCGAGACCTATGTGCAGAACCTGCAGTCGATCGGTGTGGATGCTTCGGCCGAGAAGGTAGATCCTTCTCAATTCACCCTGCGGCGGCGTGAGCGTGATTATGATATGGTATATTCGAACCGCTACGGCTCGTTCCTGTCGACCGGCGGGGGTCTCAGTCAGATGTACGGATCGGAAGAAGCCGCGTTTAGCTTGTTCAACCCTGCCGGTCTTGCCAGCCCACTTGTTGACGCTGTGATCGAAGCGTCATTCGACACCACAAATCAGGCGGAACAGGATGCTGCGCTGATGGCGTTGGATCGTGTCTTGCGTTATGAGTTCTTCGTCATTCCCGATGGGTATGTGGCGGATTACTGGACGGCTTATTACGACATGTACGAATACCCTGAAAACCTGCCTCCATTCTCGCTTGGGTATCTCGATCTGTGGTGGATCAACCCCGAGAAAGAGGCTGACCTGAAAGCCAAAGGCGCGCTGCGATAACATGGGCGCCTATATCCTAAGACGCCTGTTGCTGGTCATTCCGACCCTTCTGGGCATCATGATCGTCAACTTCACGCTGGTGCAGTTCGTGCCCGGTGGTCCCATTGAACAGATCATCGCGCAGATCGAAGGGCAGGGCGACGTCTTTGCTGGGTTCGCTGGTGGTGGCGATGCCGGAGCCGGGGCCGAGCCCGCAGGTGGTGCCTTTGATGACAAATACGTCGGTGCGCGTGGCCTTCCGCCCGAATTCATCGCTGAACTGGAAAAAGAGTTTGGCTTCGACAAACCGCCACTGGAACGCTTTCTAGGCATGATGGGCAACTACCTGACGCTGGATTTTGGCGAGAGCTATTTCCGCTCGATCAGTGTGATTGATCTGGTGCTGGAAAAGATGCCGGTGTCTATTTCGCTGGGTCTGTGGTCGACGCTGATCGCCTATCTGGTCTCGATCCCGCTAGGTATCCGCAAGGCGATCAAGGACGGGTCGAGCTTTGATACTTGGACCAGCGGTGCGATCATCGTGGCCTATGCTATCCCCGGTTTCCTGTTTGCCATTCTGCTGCTGGTGTTGTTCGCCGGTGGCTCTTACTGGCAGATTTTCCCGCTACGGGGTTTGACCTCGGACAATTGGGACAGCCTCAGCCTGTTTGGAAAGATTACTGACTATTTCTGGCACATCGCTTTGCCGATAATCGCGCTGACCATCTCGGCCTTTGCGACGCTGACGCTGCTGACCAAGAACTCGTTTCTGGATGAGATCAAGAAGCAGTACGTGATGACCGCTCGCGCCAAGGGTTTGAGTGAAAGCAAGGTGCTGTATGGTCATGTCTTCCGCAACGCGATGCTGATCGTGATTGCAGGTTTCCCTGCTGTATTCATTGGTGTGTTCTTCGGTGGATCGATCATCATCGAAACCATTTTCTCGCTCGATGGTCTTGGGCGTCTGGGCTTTGAGGCGGCAGTGGCGCGCGACTATCCGGTGATTTTTGGTACGCTTTTCATATTTGGCCTGATGGGGCTGGTCGTCGGCATTATCAGCGATCTGATGTATGTGCTCGTTGACCCGCGTATCGATTTCGAAAAGCGGGAGGGGTAAATGGCACTCTCCCCTCTCAATCAGCGCCGTTGGCGCAATTTCCGGCGCAATGGCAGGGCGTTCTGGTCGCTGATCATCTTCTCGGTGTTGTTCGGCCTATCGCTGTTTGCCGAGTTCATCGCCAACGACAAACCGATCCTGGTAAAGTACCGGGGTGAAATCTACACGCCTGTCTTCAACTTTTACGCTGAAACGGAATTCGGAGGCGATTTCCAGACCGAGGCGATCTATCGCGACCCCGAGGTCATGTGCCTGATCGATAGCGGCGGATTGGATCAGTGCTTCGACGACCCCGAAGGTATCATCGACGAAATCAAGGCGGGCACGTTCGAAGCGGATGGGTTTGAGCGAGGCTGGGCCATCTGGCCTCCAATCCCGTATTCCTTCAACACCAGCGTGGACCGCCCGGGCGCTGCACCGCTGCCGCCTAATGGTCAGAATCTGCTCGGCACTGACGACACCAAGCGAGATGTGCTAGCTCGTGTCATCTATGGCTTCCGCCTGTCGATCCTGTTCACTTTACTCGTCACCGGCGTGGCCAGTCTGATCGGCATTTTTGCTGGGGCCATTCAGGGGTTCTTTGGCGGTTGGCTGGATCTGATCTTCCAACGTATTATCGAGATCTGGTCGGCGACACCCTCGCTTTATGTCATTATCATCATGTTCGCGATTCTTGGGCGAAGTTTCTGGCTCTTGGTGATTCTGATGATCCTGTTCAGTTGGACCGGACTGGTGGGCGTCGTGCGCGCTGAATTCCTGCGGGCACGAAATTTGGAGTATGTCCGTGCCGCGCGGGCGCTGGGCGTGGGTAACATGACGATCATGTTTCGCCACATGCTGCCTAATGCGATGGTCGCCACGCTGACCTTCATGCCGTTCATCGTGACTGGAACCATCGGTGGGCTGGCTTCGCTGGACTTCCTTGGCTTCGGTTTGCCGTCTTCAGCCCCGTCGCTTGGAGAGTTGACTTTGCAGGCGAAACAGAACCTTCAGGCACCGTGGCTGGCCTTCACTGCCTTCTTCACCTTTGCCATCATGCTGTCGCTGTTGGTCTTCATTTTTGAAGGCGTCCGCGATGCGTTTGATCCCAGAAAGACCTTCTCATGAGCCTGTTGGATGTGAACAACCTCAAGGTCTCGTTCCGGCAGGACGGGCAGGTGAGTGCGGCAGTCAAAGGCGTGTCCTTTACCGTGGATCGGGGGGAGACGGTGGCACTGGTGGGCGAATCCGGTTCGGGCAAATCCGTGACGGCGTTGAGCACTGTGTCGCTGCTGGGTGATAGCGCAATTGTCGAAGGCTCAGTCACCTATGGCGGTCAAGAGATGATTGGCGCGTCCGAAGACAGGTTGATGGACGTGCGCGGCAACGACATTAGTTTCATCTTTCAGGAGCCGATGACCTCGCTCAATCCATTGCACACGATCCAGAAACAGATGGCGGAATCGCTGGCTCTGCATCAGGGCGTTACCGGCGATGAGGCGCGGGAACGGATTGTAGAACTGCTGACCAAGGTCGGCATCCGAGACCCCGAGGAACGGCTGGACAGCTATCCGCACCAGTTGTCCGGCGGGCAGCGTCAACGCGTGATGATCGCGATGGCGTTGGCGAACAAGCCGGACATTTTGATCGCGGATGAGCCGACAACGGCGCTGGACGTCACCATCCAGGCGCAGATTCTGGAGTTGCTGGCCGAACTGCAAAAGTCCGAGAACATGGGGATGTTGTTCATCACCCATGACCTTGGCATCGTCCGCCGCATCGCCGACCGGGTTTGCGTGATGAAGGACGGAGAAATCGTCGAAGCCGGAGTGACAACGGAGATTTTCGACAACCCGCAACACCCCTATACTCGCAAGCTTCTGGAGGCCGAGCCGTCCGGGCACCCCGACCCGGTGGCCCCGGATGCCGAAGAGGTAGCCCGCACCGATCACCTGAAAGTCTGGTTCCCGATCCAGCGCGGTTTCCTGAAACGGACCGTAGGCTATGTGAAGGCCGTCAACGACGCGACCCTCAGCGTCCGTGCCGGGGAAACGCTTGGGATCGTGGGGGAGAGCGGCTCGGGCAAGACGACGCTGGCGCTGGCGATCATGCGTCTGATCGCGTCCGAGGGCGGGATCACTTTCCGCGACCAGAATGTGCGCCGCTGGTCAACGCGCGAGTTGCGGCGATTGCGCAAGGACATGCAGATCGTATTTCAGGATCCGTTCGGCAGCCTCAGCCCGCGGATGACCTGCATGCAGATCATCGCCGAGGGGCTGGCCATCCATAAGGTCGATCCTCATCGCGCCCCGCGCGATCTGGTGGCTGAAGTGATGAACGAGGTCGGATTGGACCCCTCTGCGATGGACCGCTATCCGCATGAGTTTTCCGGCGGGCAACGCCAGCGGATCGCCATCGCCCGCGCCATGGTGTTGCGGCCCAAGCTGCTGGTTCTGGACGAGCCTACAAGTGCGCTGGACATGACCGTGCAGGTGCAGATCGTTGACCTGCTGCGTGACCTGCAAAGGAAATACGGGCTGGCCTATCTGTTCATCAGTCACGATCTGAAGGTCGTGCGCGCGATGTCCCACAACGTGATCGTCATGCGAAACGGCGATGTGGTCGAGATGGGCGCTGCCGAAGATTTGTTCGAACACGCCCAGACCGACTATACCCGCGAGCTGATCGCGGCGGCGGGCTGACACGCAGCCCGCGCCTTTGATGTCAGGCTATTTCCTTATTTTTGGCTGACGCGGGAACGGGGCCGCGTAGCTCTTCATAGTGATCGAATTGTAGTTTGACCCAACCGGTCCCGCGTGTAGCACTGGCAAGTGTGCGGTGCAGTTCATCCTCGGCCACGGCGGGGAGCGTCGCATTGAAGATTTCCCAGCCTGAGGCGTTGGGGTTGCCTTCAAACCCAAGAACCTGCCCCTGCAGCGAGCTGATCGTCGGGACAAGATCGCCGACGAAGGTTGAGGGCAGATGGATTTCGGCGTTCAGGATAGGTTGCAGGACGACGGGTTTCGCCTCGGGTAGCGCTTCGCGCACGGCATTCTTGCCAGCAGTGCGGAAAGCATAATCGGAACTGTCCACGTTATGGTGTTTGCCGTCTCTGAGTGTCACCTTGACGTCCACAACTGGGAAGCCTTCAGGCCCTTCGATCAATGCGTCTTTGGCCCCGTGTTCAACCGAAGGAATGTAATTCCGGGGTACGGCCCCACCTTTCACCACTTCCTCGAACTGGAACCCCGAGCCGCGCGGCAGCGGAGCGATGGATATGACCACATCGGCAAACTGCCCCGCACCGCCGGATTGCTTGCGGTGGCGATGGCGATGATCGACCTTTGTGCGAATGGTTTCGCGATAGGCGGTTCCGGCGGCCTCGGCCTCGATCTCGATGCCAAAATCCTCGGCGAGTTTGGCGGTCACGCGCCGCATATGCTGCGGACCTTGTGAGCCCAGAATGGAATGACCGCTCAGCTCGTCTTGCTCCAGATGCAGGCCGGGGTCGATCTCAACCAGCCGGGTCAACGCATTCGACAGGCGCACGTCGTCTCGCTCGTGCGCAGGCGATACGACCTGACGATGCGCGGCAGGATGGGATGAGGCCCATTCCGGCAACGGCGTTGCCGCCGCGCTGTCATAGATGAAGCCGGGATTAAGGTGGTCGGATTTGACAGCAAGGCCAATATGTCCGGCTTCAAGCGCGCTGATCTGGGTCTTGGCGTCCAAGGTTGTCAGATTTCCAACAGTTTCGCCGCCAAGGGATTCATGCGCTTTGACGCCGTCGCCCAGACCGCGCAAAACGGTGATCTTGCCGATATGCTTCTTCACATCCGCAAAGCCGGCAATGGCACGGGCGTTTTCTTCGGCCTCATCCCGGTCAGCTGCAATTTTGAATTCCGGTGCTTCATGACGCAGCGCTTTCATCAAGCGGGTCAGACCGTTGCCATGGCTCGCGGCACCTAGGCAGGCCGGGATAAGCTGATGGTTCTGCAAGACCTGTGCGGCCAGCTCGTAGACCTCGTCGCTTGGGGGCTGTTTGTCCTCAATCAGTTGCTCCAGCAGATTGTCATCGAAATCCGATAGGGTCTCCAACAACTCGGTGCGTGCTTCCTGTTCACGGTCTTCCGCTGATTGCGGTAGCTCGATCAGGGCCGAGGGCTGCCCCTCCTGATACTTCCAGGCGCGCTCCGAGATCAGATCGACTGCGCCGATAATGGTGTCTCCGTCCCGGATCGGCACTTGCCGCAGGGCGATGTGGTGGGTGCAATAGGTCTGCAGCGCAGCAACGATGTCGCGGATGCGGCCATTGGGGCTGTCCATGCGGTTGATGAACAAGAAGCAGGGAATGCCCGCCTCTTCGACCAACCTTAGATACGGGGCACACAGAACGGAGGCATCCGGATCGGGTGGGACAACCACAACTGCTGCGTCCGAGATCGCCATGGCCGGGCCGACATAGGCCAGCGCATCGCCGCCTCCGTCTACGTCCACCGCGCACCACGGTTCGTTTAAATAAGAAAAACCGTGCAGATGCACGGTTCCGGCAACATCGAATGTGGTGGGCCGCCCGTCGAGGCGGCTGATCGCTTCGACCAAGGTGGATTTGCCCGATTGGCTGGGGCCGAGGACGGTGAAAACGCGCATGAGTGCTGTCCCTCTTTCAGGTTGCAGTATGGCTGCACGAAAAGGGCTGTCGAACGCATGCGCGTCGGCAAGAACTGTCTGCGTTTGCCTGCCTCAGGCTGTGAAGAGGTGGGTCTCTCCACCCCTTGAGTGTGGAGAAAACCGAAGGCATGCGTCAAGCCCCCGTGCCGGTTTGTAAGGGAAGGTCGCGAAAAACGACCTGCCGAAGAGTGTTCAGATCGCGGAACTATGCCCAGCCTTACTCAGATCATACGTGTCAAAGCTGCGCGCGATCATGCGGGTCAGCGCACGTGCTTCGGGCGGTATGAACAATCCGTTTTCATCCACGCGTAGCAACCCGTCGAAGGCCGCGTTTGCCGTTGCGTACATTTGCTGCAGTTCCGCAGTTGAAATGTCATAATCGCGCAGAATCTCGGCCGAGTTGATCTGAAAATCGCACATCAATGCTTCGATCAGACGAGACCGTAGAACATCCTGATCTTTGAACAAATGCCCGCGCGACGTCGAGAACCGCCCTTCGCGTATGGCCTTCGTATGAGCCGAGGTTGCCGGTGCGTTTTGCGCATATCCTTCCGGAAAGCGTGAGATCGAGCTGGCACCCAAGCCAATCAGAATAGGAGCTTGATCGTCTGTATAGCCCTGGAAATTCCGTTTCAATCGACCAGCGCGCAGCGCATGGGTCAGCCCATCGTCCTGCGTTGCAAAGTGGTCGATCCCGATCTCGGCATAATTGTCCCATCGGAACAGTCGCCGGGCGGTTTCAAAAAGTTCCAGTCGCTGTTCCGGTGTGGGCAGGGCATCTGATGGAATCAACTGCTGGCGCTTGGCCATCCACGGCACATGCGCGTAGCCATAGAGTGCGACCCGGTCAGGGTTCAGCGACAACAGCTTTTGCACACTTTCGGTCATGCGTGCCTTGGTCTGGTGGGGCAGGCCATAAAGGATGTCCGCATTCAGGCTGGATATACCACGCGCGCGGATCATCTCGGCAGCTTCGCGGGTGGTGTCATAGCTTTGAATGCGACCGATGGTTTTCTGGATTTCGTCGTCAAAATCCTGAACGCCGATCGATGCGCGGTTCATCCCGGCTTCGGCCAGTGCATCCAGCCGGGATTCGTCGATCTCATTCGGATCGATCTCGACGGAAAACTCGGCGTCTGGGCCTAGAGGCACAATCTCAAGGATTCGCGCGGCCAGATCCCGCATCAGGTCTGCATTCAACAGCGTCGGCGTGCCGCCGCCCCAGTGCAGCCGCGACAATGTAACACCCTCTGGCAGGCGTGCCGCCAGCAAATCCAGCTCGGCCTTTAGCACGTCGACATAGGCGATGACCGGGTTATCAGTCTGGGTGCCTTGTGTCCGGCAGGCGCAAAACCAGCACAGCCGACGGCAGAAAGGTACGTGGATGTAAAGCGAGATTGAACTGCCCGGAGCAATCCCGGAAATCCAGTCGCTAAACAGATCGGCCCCAACGTCATTGCTGAAGTGGGGTGCGGTGGGATAGCTTGTGTAACGCGGTACTTTCGCGTCAAAAAGTCCAAGCCGTGCCAGTTGAGGTTTCAGTGTCATAAAGATATGACTATAGCTGGAGGGCCCAGGGTACTTTGACCGAAATCAAATGGAAGCGCGAATGACACTCAAGGCCCAATTCGACCACACCAATTGCGCAGAATGCCCGATCCGGCATCGTGCGGTGTGCGCGCATTGCGAAAAGGACGAGCTGGAAGAGCTTGAGAACATCAAGTACTACCGCAGCTTTGAGGCGGGGCAGACGATCATCTGGTCCGGCGATCCGATGAATTTTGTCGGCTCGGTCGTGTCGGGAATCGCGTCTTTGACACAGACGATGGAGGATGGGCGCAGGCAAATGGTCGGCCTGCTGCTGCCCAGCGATTTCGTGGGTCGCCCTGGACGAGACAACGCGCCATACGACGTGGTGGCGACCACCGATCTGATGATGTGTTGTTTCCGCAAAAAGCCGTTCGAGGACATGATGATCACGACGCCGCACATCTCGCAGCGCCTGCTGGAAATGACGTTGGACGAATTGGATGCGGCCCGTGAGTGGATGCTGGTGCTTGGACGCAAGACCGCGCGAGAAAAGATTGCCAGCCTGCTTTCGATCATCGCGCGCCGGGACGCATCGATTCATCAAGCCGGAATGGTAGCTCCGATTGTCTTTGACCTGCCACTGACGCGCGAGGCGATGGCCGACTATCTTGGGCTGACCCTGGAAACTGTCAGCCGGCAGATTTCCGCCTTGAAGAAAGATCAGGTCATTACTCTGGAAGGTAAACGCCATGTAACAATCCCCGATATGGGGCGCCTAATGGAAGAGGCGGGCGACGATACCGATGGCGGATTTCTGGTCTGATGCCTCAGCCCGCCGTCCCTGAACAATTGGGAGTCCCTTATGGAATTTAGCGGTTTACTCGCCATGCTGTTCATCGGCGCGATAGCTGGCTGGCTGTCGGGGAAAATCATGGAAGGGCGTGGGTTCGGCCTGATCGGGAATATTATAGTCGGGATTGTCGGTGCGTTTCTGGCGGGTACGATCTTTCCCGCCCTGGGCTTTGCGGTTGGCGGAGGGCTCATCTCTTCGATCTTCTTTGCCACTATCGGCGCGGTGATCCTGCTGTTCCTGATCGGCCTGATCCGCAAGACATAAAGCCGCACCAGAGACGGGCGGCTTTTGCGTTCGTTGGCGTCGTCAGTGCGCCAGAAACACGGGGATTTCTGATTGCTCCAGCATATTGCGGGTCGCACCGCCCAAAATGGCCTCGCGAAAGCGCGAATGGCCATAGGCCCCCATAACGATCATATCGGCCTCGGTATCGGCAGCGTGGCGATTGAGGATGTCCGAGACGCGCGTCATGGTCTTGCTGAGCACGTCGATTTCGCACTTCACCCCATGTCGCGCCAGCATCTGAGATAGCAGACCGCCCGGGTCCGATCGATCCGGCCCATGACGCGGTGGATCAATCACAACAATCCGTGTGAGTTCGGCCTGCTTCAAGAATGGCAACGCGCGACGGATGGCGCGCATCGCTTCGACGCTTTCGTTCCAGCCCACCATGACGGTTTTTGGGGCCGAAATCGGTTTGTTATCGTCGGGCACTAACAGCACCGGCGAATGGCCTTCGAACATGGCTGCCTCGACGATGGGTTCAGCTTCTGCGTCGCGGTCTTTTCCATAAGGTCGCGGCAATACCACGAGATCCGAAAAGCGCGCGCGACGTGCGACATGTCGCCCGAGATCAGCGATCTGAGCTACCCCGTTTTCAGCGGACCAGCGCACGCCCGACTTACCCAGATAATCCTGAGCGTAGGCGAGTATCTCGTCCGCCTCGGCATTGGCGCGGCTCAGGGTCTCCTGCAGGATCAAAGCGTTTGCACCGGCATAATAATAACCGGTCTGACTGCGATCGACGCCAAGACACAACGCTTCGACATGGGCGTCCTGCCCTTCTGCCAATGCCACCATTTGTGCCAGTGCGTTCTGAGAAAGCTTGGTTTCCGTCATGACCGTAAGAAGAGATTTAAATGCCATGTCGACCTCATGTTTCCGGCGCTGTCCGTTGCCAGCGCGTGTCTGTTTCTGCAAAATACCTCTCACAGAAAACAGGGGCTTGTCTTGATGCAGATCAAAGCGTCAAAGGCGACCTCGCTGCATTACAGCATGCAGTCAAAAAGGTTTCGCGTGACACGAAGAATCGCGCGAGGCATGGCAAAGGGACGCAATATGTCAAATTACATCAAGCTGATCGTGCTTGGGCTGGTGGTGTTGTTCGCAGCCATCGGCTCTAATTATGCACGGGATTTGGCGTATCAGGTGCACGCAATTCTGGTGATGTTGATCGCCGGCGGTCTGTTCATCTGGACGCTTAGAAACACGGAAGAGCCAGATATCCTCGTCGACCGCTCTGGTGAGTATATGGATGACGTGATCCGCTACGGCGTGATCGCAACCGCATTCTGGGGGGTAGTCGGGTTCCTGGCAGGGACTTTTATTGCGTTCCAGCTAGCCTTTCCGGCGCTGAACTTCGAATGGGCGCAGGGCTATCTTAATTTCGGGCGTCTGCGGCCTTTGCATACATCGGCGGTTATCTTTGCCTTTGGCGGTAACGCGTTGATCGCAACTTCGTTCTATGTCGTACAGCGCACCAGCGCTGCGCGACTTTGGGGTGGAAACCTGGCATGGTTCGTGTTCTGGGGCTATCAGCTGTTCATCGTGCTTGCGGCAACCGGTTATATACTTGGTGGAACGCAGTCGAAAGAATATGCCGAACCTGAATGGTACGTTGACCTGTGGCTGACCGTTGTCTGGGTTGCCTATCTGGCTGTTTATCTGGGCACGATCATCAAGCGGAAAGAGCCGCACATCTACGTGGCAAACTGGTTCTATCTGGCCTTTATCGTGACTGTCGCCATGCTGCACCTGGTCAACAACATGACCATCCCGGTCAGCATCTGGGGATCGAAATCGGTCATCGTCTGGTCTGGTGTTCAGGATGCCATGATCCAGTGGTGGTATGGCCACAACGCCGTGGGCTTCTTCCTGACTGCCGGTTTCCTGGGTATGATGTACTACTTCATCCCGAAACAGGCTGAGCGTCCAGTATTCAGCTACAAGCTGTCGATCATCCACTTCTGGGCGCTGATCTTCCTGTATATCTGGGCCGGCCCGCACCACCTGCACTATACCGCGCTGCCTGATTGGGCCTCGACCCTTGGCATGGTATTCTCGGTGATCCTATGGATGCCTTCGTGGGGTGGTATGATCAACGGTCTGATGACCCTGTCGGGTGCATGGGACAAACTACGCACTGACCCAGTGATCCGGATGATGGTGATTTCGGTCGGCTTTTACGGCATGTCCACGTTCGAGGGTCCGATGATGTCGATCCGCGCTGTGAACAGCCTCAGCCACTATACCGACTGGACTATCGGTCACGTACATTCGGGCGCGCTGGGCTGGAACGGTATGATCACCTTTGGTGCTCTTTACTTCCTAGTCCCTGTTCTGTGGAAGCGTGAGCGTCTGTACTCGCTGCAGCTGGTCAGCTGGCACTTTTGGCTCGCCACCATTGGCATCGTTCTCTACGCGGCGTCGATGTGGGTCACCGGTATCATGGAAGGCCTGATGTGGCGTGAAGTGGATGCCAATGGCTTCTTGGTGAATTCGTTCGCTGACACCGTTGCCGCGAAGTTCCCGATGTATGTGGTGCGTGCGCTGGGTGGCGTGATGTTCGTCGCTGGCTCGCTGATCATGTGCTACAACCTGTGGATGACTGTACGGAAAGCACCGGCCAAAGAGGCTAGCCTGACCGTCGCGGTCCCGGCTGAATAAGGAGGGCCGGAGCAATGGCAATTCTCGACAAACACAAGATCCTCGAGACCAACGCGACCCTCCTGCTGATCTTCAGCTTTCTGGTCGTGACCATTGGTGGCATCGTACAGATCGCGCCCCTGTTCTATCTTGAGAACACCATCGAGAAGGTGGAGGGTATGCGCCCTTACACCCCTCTCGAACTGGCGGGGCGTGAGGTTTATCTGCGCGAAGGCTGCTATGTTTGCCACAGCCAGATGATCCGCCCGATGCGGGATGAGGTTGAACGTTATGGCCACTACTCGCTGGCGGCTGAATCCATGTATGATCATCCGTTCCAATGGGGGTCCAAACGCACCGGGCCGGATATTGCCCGCGTCGGTGGCCGGTATTCGGATCAATGGCAGGTGGACCACCTGCGCGATCCACAATCGGTGGTGCCGGAATCGGTGATGCCGAAATACGGCTTCCTTGAGGATCGTAAGCTAGACGGCAAGTATATCGGTGACATCATGGCGGCAAATGCCGTGGTCGGCACCCCGTATACCGACGAGATGCTTGAACAGGCGCAGGCCGATTTTCGGGCGCAGGCCGATCCGGACAGCGATTATGATGGATTGTTGGAACGCTATGGCGACAAGGTCAATGTGCGTAACTTTGACGGTCAGCCCGAGCTGACTGAAATGGATGCGTTGGTTGCTTACCTCCAGATGCTGGGCACGCTGGTCGATTTCTCGACCTTCACCCCGGACGCAAGCCGTTAAAGGAGGGTGTGATGGAACTATACACAATTCTAAGGCAGTTCGCGGATAGCTGGATGTTGCTGCTCCTGTTCTCGTTTTTTATTGGCATCATCATCTGGGTTTTCCGCCCTGGTGCCAGCAAGGAATACAAGGACACCGCCAACATCCCGTTCCGGCACGCTGATGCCCCAGCGCCCCGTCGGGGCGACGACAAACCCGCCACATCCAAGGAGGCGCGGCAATGAGTAAGACACCTGAAAAACAGCCGGGCGATCCTAACACCACGGGTCACAGCTGGGACGGAATCGAGGAATTCGATAATCCGATGCCACGCTGGTGGCTTTGGACCTTTTACGCGACCATCATTTGGGGCGTGATCTACACGATCATGTACCCCGCATGGCCCTTGGTTCAATCGGCAACCGCCGGTGTGCTGGGTTGGTCCTCGCGCGAGCTGGTGCAGCAGGAAATGGTCGCGTTCGAAGAAGCGAATGCGCCGTGGAATGCCAAGTTGGTGGAAACACCGCTGGAAGAAATCTCGGCCGACGCGGAGCTGCAACAATACGCAGTTAACTCTGGTGGCGCTGTGTTCCGAACCTGGTGCGCGCAGTGCCACGGATCGGGCGCGCAGGGTGCGCCGGGTTTCCCGAACCTGCTGGATGACGCCTGGCTGTGGGGCGGCTCGCTTGAGGATATCGAGTACACCATCGCCTATGGCATCCGGAACGAGGAAAGCGACGACGCGCGCTATTCCGAGATGCCGGCCTTTGGTGAGATCCTCGAAAAGGATGAGATCACTCAAGTGGTTCAATACGTCATGTCCCTGACTAACGCCCAGACCGATGACGCGGCGGCGCAGGCAGGCAAGGTTGTGTTCGAAGACAATTGCGCGGCTTGCCACGGTGATGACGGCAAAGGCGACGTTTCCCAGGGCGCGCCGAATCTGACCGATGCGATCTGGCTCTATGGTGGCAGCGAAGAGGCACTGACCGAGACGGTCACCTACAGCCGCTTCGGCGTCATGCCCCCGTGGGAAAACCGTCTGACCGACGCGCAGATCCGCGCTGTCACGGCCTATGTCCACCAGTTGGGTGGCGGTCAGTAAGGGTTAACAGAACACCTCCGGGCGGTCTCCCGCCCGAAGGTCTAGGCACCGGCTGTTCCATCTGTTCGCGCGTTTCCAGAACAGCCGGTGCCGATTTTCAAACAATAGGGCTGCAATCTCTGCCGGTCCAGATACGGCATTCAAACCAGTATCAAAGATCGTTCAGATTTACATCGCGCGGGTTTTCTCTCCACCAATGATGTTCGGGCAGCCAGCGCCGCTTGCGACGGCCCGGCTTTGGCGCATCGTAGATGTGAGGCGTATTGATGCGTGTCGCGTTCAAAAAAGATCTGGCGAATACGGTCAGCATGGTTTCCCTCCTGTGCAGAGTTGTTTCTGAGCTTTAAGATTGACCTTTCGCACGCCGAATGCGACTCAATTACCATTTCAACGTGTAAGCAGGGTTTACATATGGACTGGCTATCACTGCCGCCGTTGGCCTCTCTCAGGGCCTTTGCAGCCTTCGCTGAGAAGCGAAGTGTTGTCGAGGCCGGTGCTGCGCTCAATGTTAGCCACGCTGCAATCAGCCAGCAGCTTCGCGCGCTCGAGAAACATCTGGGCGCGGCTCTGCTGGAGCGAACGGGCAAAGCGCTGACACTTACCGCGGAAGGTGAGCATCTGGCCCGTGCCCTGCAGCTTGGATTTGGTGCGATCGAGGCTGCTGTGGGTGATCTGGCTCGCTCGGCTCAGGACCGCCCGGTTCATGTGTCGCTGACGTCTTCCTTCGCTGCATCTTGGCTGATGCCGCGACTGCCGAGTTTCCGCGCGACGCATCCCGACGTAAACCTGATTCTCGATCCAACCTTTGAGGTGGTCGAGCTGCAACCGGGTGGCGTGGATGTAGCGATCCGTTATGGCGCCGGCGGTTGGCCGGGGGTGGAGTGTGAAATGTTGTTGCAGACGCCGATGGTCATCGTCGCCTCACCCACACTATTGGGTAACAAAACCGATTGGTCCCCGGCAGAACTTGCGCAGTTGCCGTGGCTTGAGGAAATTGGCACGACTGAGGGGACAAAATGGCTGACTGAGCGAGGTGTCGGACCCGAACGCGGCGCGGGGCGTACACAGCTTCCCGGTAACCTGCTGCTGGATGGTTTGCGGTCTGGGCAAGGGGTCACCGTCACTGTGCGACAATTCGTCGAAGCGGACATCAATGCGGGCCGCGTCGTCGAACTCTTCGCCGAGCCGGATACGCGCGGGTATCATATAGTTACGCAAAAACAAGCTCTTAGGCGATCCGTGAAAATCTTCATCAACTGGCTGAGGCGCGAAGCGCGAAGCCAGCAGTAATTCACGCGTCTAAAGGTGTCTGCTCGATGCGCGTTTTGACCCATGTCAAAGTCCCTTGCCTCGTGATCTGGAAGAACACACACTCAGAATAGCCAGTTGCGGAGCCAGCCTGTGAGCGATTCCAATCCCACCCCCAGTCTCTACGCTGCCAGAGAGCCGATTTTCCCGAGACGTGTGTCCGGCCCGTTTCGCAATTTGAAATGGATCATCATGGCGGTGACGCTGGGCATTTACTATGTGACGCCTTGGATCAGGTGGGATCGCGGTCCAAGCCTTCCGGATCAGGCCGTTCTTCTGGATCTGGCGAACCGCCGCTTCTATTTCTTCTGGATCGAGATTTGGCCGCACGAGTTCTATTTTGTCGCTGGGCTGCTGATCATGGCAGGATTGGGTCTGTTCCTGTTCACCTCGGCGCTTGGGCGGGTCTGGTGCGGATATGCCTGCCCGCAGACGGTTTGGACGGACCTGTATATCCTTGTCGAGCGCTGGATCGAGGGCGACCGTAATGCGCGCCTGCGTCTGCACAGGCAGAAAAAGCTGGATTTCCGCAAGGCGCGGCTGCGCCTGACCAAGTGGGTCGCTTGGTTCTTCATCGGGCTCGCAACTGGTGGCGCCTGGGTTTTCTATTTTGCGGATGCACCAACTCTGGCGCGTGATCTGGTCACCGGAAACGCGCATCCAGTGGCCTATACGACGATGCTGATTCTGACCGGCACCACGTTTTTCTTCGGTGGCTTTGCACGCGAACAAATCTGCATCTATGCCTGCCCATGGCCGCGCATACAGGCCGCGATGATGGACGAGGATACCCTGGTCGTCGGATATCGCGAATGGCGGGGTGAACCACGCGGCAAAGGCAAACGTACGGCTGACAGCGAGCTGGGCGATTGCATCGATTGTATGGCTTGCGTCAATGTCTGTCCGGTAGGGATCGACATTCGAGACGGTCAGCAGCTGGAATGCATTACCTGTGCGCTTTGCATCGACGCCTGCGATGACATGATGGCCAAGATAGGCAAGCCCCGTGGTCTGATCGATTATATGGCGCTGAGTGATGAGGCCCGCGAACGCGAAGGTCAGCCACCCAAAAACGTTTGGAAACACATCCTGCGTCCGCGCACGATCCTGTACACGGCGCTATGGTCACTGGTCGGATTTGCACTGCTCTTTGCGCTGTTTATTCGTTCGGATATCGATTTGACGGTTGCGCCGGTGCGGAATCCGACTTTCGTTACCCTTTCAGATGGCACGATCCGTAACACCTATGATGTACGCCTGCGCAACAAACATGGCGAGGATCGGCCATTCAAACTGACGATTGCGGGCGATTCATCGCTGCAGATTGAAATCGAAGGTGTTGAAGGCGAGACTGTTAATGTCACTGCAGATACGGCACAATTGACCCGCGTCTATATCACCGCTCCGCAGGGTACTGCCCCTGCGGCGGCTGACAGCACCTCGGTTCGCATCTGGGTCGAAGATCTGAAAAGTGGTGAGCGAGCCTACAAGGATACCAGTTTCAACGGACGAGGAAGCTGAGAATGGCAGAACGTCAATTCACAGGCAAACACGCATTGGCGGTATTTGTCGCGGCCTTTGGCGTGATCATCGCGGTGAACCTTGTCTTGGCTTATAGTGCAATCAAGACCTTTCCGGGGCTTGAGGTGAAGAACTCCTATGTAGCCAGCCAGGAGTTCAATGAACGTTTGAAGGAACAGCAGGCCCTGGGTTGGAACATCAAGGCCGAGCTGACCGGAGGGCTGCTGGTGCTATACATAACCGATCAGACCGGTTCCCCTGTTGAAGTGGCAGATCTGCAGGCCGTGGTGGGGCGCGCCACCCATGTGAAGGAAGACTTCTCGCCGGACTTTACTTTTGATGGCATCGCCTATGCCGCTCCGGCTGCCCTGGGCGAAGGGAACTGGAACATTCGCCTTGTGGCCAAAGCAAAAGATGGTGCCGAGTTCGCGCAACGTGTGCCCCTGTATGTGAAAGGTTAGAGATGGTTGCGCAAGCCACTCCATCTCGGGCAGCCTGTCCTGGCTGCATCGCAGCCCCGGCGGAAGCGGCGCGGCCAATCCCAGAGGATGTGCAGATCGCGCTGTCGCTGCCGGGCATCCACTGCTCGGCCTGCATCTCTACGGTCGAGCGTGAGTTGAATGCCCATCCCGGCGTTGAAGACGCGCGGGTCAATCTCACGCTGAAACGCGCGATGATCAAGGCGGCACCGGATACGCGCGCCGATGATCTGATCCCGGTGTTGGAGCGCGCTGGCTTTGAAGCCCACGAACTGGATCCGGGTGCGCTTTCGGCTACGCAAACCGATAAGACCGGGCGCGATCTGCTGATGCGGTTGGCAGTGGCGGGTTTTGCTTCGATGAACGTGATGCTGTTATCGGTGTCGGTCTGGTCCGGCGCCACCGATGCGACGCGCGACATGTTCCATTGGATATCGGCGGCGATTGCGCTGCCTGCAATCGCATTCTCGGCCCAGCCTTTCTTTTCCAACGCCTGGAGCGCGCTGCGCGTACGCCGGTTGAATATGGATGTGCCGATTGTTTTGGCGATACTGCTGGCTCTGGTCACGTCGCTTTGGGAAACTGCACTCAGCGGTGAACATGCTTATTTCGACGCGGCTTTGACCCTGACATTCTTCCTGCTAGCGGGCAGGTATTTGGACTATCGCACCCGTGCCGCGGCACGTTCGGCTGCCGAAGAACTAACCGCGCTGGAGGTCCCGCGCGCCATCCGGCTAGTGGATGGGACCGAAGCGGAAGTGGCGGTGGCGAGCCTTAACGTGGGTGATCTGATTCTGATGCGCCCCGGAGGGCGTATGCCAGTGGATGGCGAAATCATCTCGGGCCAGTCCGAGTTGGACCGGTCGCTGCTGACCGGGGAAACCCTCCCGGTCTTTGCCGAGGCCGGGCTGAACGTCAGTGCTGGTGAGGTTAACCTGACCGGCCCTCTGACCATCCGTGCGACGGCAGTCGGGGAAGATACCTCGCTGCACCGTATGGCGGATCTGGTAGCCATCGCTGAATCGGGCCGATCACGGTATACCTCGCTGGCAGACAAGGCGGCCAAGCTTTATGCGCCGGGGGTGCATATACTGTCCGCGCTCAGCTTCTTAGGATGGTATATTTATTCGGGCGATATCCGGACGGCGCTGAATATCGCTGCGGCGGTTTTGATCATCACATGTCCCTGCGCGCTGGGCTTGGCAGTGCCGGCGGTAACCACTGCAGCATCAGGCCGATTGTTCCGCAGTGGCATGCTGATCAAACACGCGACCGCGTTAGAACGGTTGGCCGAAGTGGATACGGTGGTGTTCGATAAGACCGGAACCCTCACATCCGGTGCGCCTGAGTTGACCAACCTTGGTGATCATTCGCGTACCGATTTGCAAGTGGCTCTGGCATTGGCCGAAGCGTCTTCGCACCCCTTGTCTCTTGCCCTTGCAAAGGCTGCGCGTGAGGCCGGGATCAAGCCTGCCAAGTTGCACGATGTTGTTGAGGTGCCGGGATATGGCACAGAGGGTGTTTACCGTGATCAGCAGGTCCGGCTGGGTCGAGCGGCCTGGGTCGGCGGCGAAGATGGTGAGCAGACCGCAGCCTGGCTCGCAATTGGATCGCAGACGCCATCGCGCTTTACTTTTACCGACAGTCTGCGCGCAGGCGCTGCCGAGGCGATTGCGGCTTTCCGCGCTGCTGGCAAAGACGTCATCCTGATTTCCGGCGATACGCAAGGCGCGGTTCAGGCCTTGGCGGGCAAGCTTGGCATTGAGAACTGGATCGCCCAGGCCTTGCCTCAAGACAAAGCCGCCAAGGTGCAGCAGCTGAGTGATCAGGGTCGGCACGTTCTGATGGTCGGCGATGGGCTGAACGATACGGCGGCATTGGCGGCGGCGCATGTGTCGATTTCTCCGGCCAGCGCCTTGGATGCCGCGCGGGTGGCGTCGGATATCGTGCTACTGGGCAATGATCTGTCCCCAATCGCTGAGGCTTGCGATACAGCCGTCAGGGCGACCCGTCGGATTCGCGAGAATTTCCGGATCGCCACTGTCTATAACATCATCGCGGTCCCGCTGGCCGTTGCCGGGTTGGCGACACCCCTTATTGCGGCATTGGCGATGTCGACCTCGTCGATTACCGTGTCGTTGAACGCCTTGCGGCTGAGGTAACTCTGATGGAAGTGCTTGCCTATCTGATCCCGATTTCCCTGCTTTTGGGCGGGGTTGGCTTGGTTGCGTTTATCTACACGGTCCGCTCGAACCAATATGAGGATCCGGAAGGCGATGCGCGCCGTATCCTAAGCGACGAATGGGATGACAAGCCCAAGCCCTGACAGAGGCGTCAACAGCCCTTGAAATTGCCGCAATGCCCGGCTATGTCCGGCCCATCCGCTAGAAGAGAGATTGTAGCCTCATGGCAACCTTAAACCCGATCCAGTTCATTCAGCAGGTCCGCGCCGAAGTCGCAAAGGTCGTCTGGCCGACCCGTCGTGAGGTTCTGTTGACCACGGTCATGGTGTTCATCATGGCTGCGCTGACGGCTGTGTTCTTTGCGCTGGTTGATCTGGGCATTCGCGGCGGTCTGCAACTGGTACTCGGCGCGTTTAGCTAAGCCGGTTTGGGCAAGCTGAAACGCGACTGCCCCCTTGCACAGCTTGCGATGTCAGAGTAGGTGACATGACTATTCGGAATGGGCGTGCGGCGAATCGGGCTGCGCGCCGCTTTTTATTCCGGGTGACGCAATAGGATTTCAACGAAGGGCGCGATGCGTCGCAGCCCAAAGGCAAACAAGGACGACAGGTTCATGGCGAAACGGTGGTATTCGGTCAGCGTTCTTTCGAATTTCGAAAAGAAGATCGCAGAGCAGATCCGCACGTCGGTGGCTGAGCAGGGCCTTGAAGACGATATCGACGAGGTTCTGGTGCCCACCGAAGAGGTGATCGAAGTGCGCCGGGGCAAGAAGGTCACCACCGAACGTCGCTTTATGCCGGGTTACGTGCTGGTACACATGGAAATGTCGGATCAGGGCTATCACCTGATCAACTCGATCAATCGCGTTACCGGCTTCCTGGGCCCTCAGGGCCGCCCGATGCCGATGCGCGACGCCGAGGTGAACCAGATCCTCAACCGCGTTCAGGAAGGTGAAGAAGCGCCCAAGCTGATGATCAGCTTCGAGGTCGGCGAGAAGGTCAAGGTCAACGACGGCCCGTTCGAGGATTTCGACGGCATGGTCGAAGGTGTGGACGACGAGAACCAGAAACTGAAAGTTTCGGTTTCGATCTTTGGCCGAGAAACACCGGTCGAGCTGGACTTTACGCAGGTCACCAAGCAGAGCTGATTGGTTTCCATCGAACCATCGTTTGGGGTGCCTTATGGGCACCCTTTTTACGTTTGGGGCGTGCTCATCTGCCAGACAGTTTGATCCTCACCAAAACCTTTAAGTGATACAGTTCCGACCGGTTCGCAGAGTTTCGGGAGAAATGCTGCGGCTGTATCCGAAAGGACATGGTCGCAATCCAAGTCTGTGGCCGCCGCTACAAGTCTAGCCGCCAAATTGACGTCGGGACCGATGGCCGTGAAATCCAGCCGATCCCCACCACCTACATTTCCATAGTGGAAGCGACCATGATGAATTGCAGTGCGCACGCCAAGCTTATGCTGGAAATCGGCCTCGGCCAGCGACGCCACACCCTCGCGCACCGCTGCGATGGCGGCCTGAATCTGCACCTTTGGCGGAAGATCCGTGCTGGTTGGGAAGATGGCAAAAAAGCCGTCGCCCATGAACTTCAGAAGCTCTCCGCCGTGGTCCATGACCGACGGGACAAGGCAATCAAACGTGTCATTCAGCAGCCGGACCAGCGTATCGCCGGAAACCGAATTCGAAAGGCGGGTAAATCCCTTGAGATCCGCAAACAGGATAACGGCCTCGATTTTGCTGCCATCACCGCGATGTATTTTACCGTCCAGAATGTGTGCACCACTGTTGCGGCCGACATAGGTCGACAGCAGGTAGGTCGCGTCGAGCCGTAACATATAGGTCTCGGTCAGGCGGGCGAGCGGACCGCGAACCCGGTTCAGGATCGCCAGATCACTCTCTGAAAACCCACCGGGCGTGGCACTTGACCAGGTGCAGACATGGGTATCGCCGTTGAGATAGATCAGCGGTTGCGCCAGGTAATCGGTGAAGCCCTGCTCGCGCAATTCGCCGACAATGATGTAATCCTCGGGGCAGTTGGGGTCTTCCAGGTGGCGGCGGATGGATTGCTGACGCTCGATCACATGCGGCAGGGGGTTATCGGTGTAGATCGCCTCGGTGAACAATTGAGACGGCGCGTCGACCCGGTCGACTCCAGCGCCCGCTTTCCACAGGAAACGTCGACCCATCAGATTGGGATGCAGCGTCCAGATGAACAAACCGAACCGGTCGATGGCGACACCGGCATCCAGCAGACGGGTGCAGATACCTTCGATGATATCGACCGCATTTCCAGCTGGGCGGGCACCGTCAACCATCCACTCGATCAAAGCGTCGATCTTGTCATGTTTTGAGATCGGTTCCGGTGGGGTCGGCATAATGGCACCCTCAATATAGAACGCCGCGATGCAAACTGACACCGCGGCGTTATTTGTATCAGCCTCGCAGTGGCTGAAACGACTGAGTGCGCGACTTACTGCGCTTGAACCATAGCCGCACGCAACAGTTGCGGGCGGTCGGTCTGGGACGGCAGGAAGACGGCTTGCGAACCGGCATCCAGTGCCGAAAGGCTGGCATCATACCACTGCATAGCAAGATCGCGACGCTGTTGCACACCGAAGCCTTCGCGCAGATGGTGGCCGATCAACTCTCCATAGGCAGGCTCACCCATCGCGACTAGCATCAATGCAGAACCGACTGCCGTGTCCATGTTGTCCTGACGGTAGCCCATCGACAGGCAGACCTTGCTTGTCGCTGCAAGATCAGCGGGGCTGAGGCCCGAGTCCAGCGCAAGCTTGCGTACCTGGGTTTCAGCTTCTGCCTTCGAGCTGATCGAAAGCGCATCAACTTGCGGTGCCAACATTTCGCCGTACGAGTCGCATTGTGCGCTCACCTGATCCGGCGTCAGCCCCTGGATATCCGCCATCAGATCTTCGCCACGCGCCATTGCATAGCTGCGAGCAAGGCAGAACTGTTCGCTGAGGGCAAAATCGGCATCCGTCATATTTGACAGCGTCGTGTAGCCCCCGTTTGTCGAGGTCTGCAGCATCACCCCGCTACACCGATTGGCCAGCGATGGGCCGCCGGTCCCGCCGGAAAACAGGCTTGGCAGGCTGGCAGAGGCGGTTTCAGTTGTATTGGCCTCGGGCTCTGGTTCCTGAGCTTGAGGAACCACAACCGGAATCGTGGTTGCTGGGGCTTGTGCTGGTGCCTGAGGGGCGGCAGCCAGGGCAGAGCCGGTTTGTATCTGCCGGCGGTATTCCATCAAAAGCGGTTGGCCTGCGAGTTGAGTTGTCGTCTGACCGCCGCTTGTCGCCCAGTAATAGGCCTGCATCAGGAAGTCGCGCTGATAGGGCTGGAAGTCATAGCCATTCACGGGGTAGCCCATCGAGACCTGATAGCGTTCGATCGCAGACCGTGTGCCACGACCGACTTGACCATCAACGCGACCCGCATTGTAGCCGAAATAGTTGAGCGCGGTCTGGGTTTGCGCCCCTTGTGTGGTCGACGGAATTCCGGGGCGATAGGTGCGTGTTGTTGTTGACCTCGTCCGGGCTTGCTGTTTTCTCTGCTGATCCCGGCCGATAGCGTAGCCGATGACGCCACCAACCACAGCACCGCCCAGTATCTCGCCAGCATCGGCCCGCGCGGTCTGAGGAGAAGACGCCGCAAATGACAGCGCGATGCCAACTGTTATTAATAAACGAATGATCATAATTAACCTCCACCAAAAATACTAATTTCGTCGAGTATAGCACAGCTGCGAGTATTGAGGTGAGGGGGGTGGCGGAAACCCGACCATCCCGCAACCACCGCGCAGATTCTGCATTGATATTAATTTCTTAAGAGTTGTCAGTCGCACCTTGTTAGTAACGATCTGTACGCCGTGAGCGTATAAGACCCACTTGGGGGCTTGATTCGATGTGTGAGAGCAGGGCAGGCGACTTGCCAACCCCGCCGTTCCGCTGTAAGTGCCGCCCCTATCGTCTTCGGGCGAGATTCTCTCGTGGGAGGTTGCTGGGATCGCGATCCCGGATCGGACCACGCAACATAGTCTGGGTGAAACGCGTTTCACCTAAGTTGAAAGGAAAACCAAATGGCCAAGAAGCTTGCTGGTACAATGAAGCTGCAGGTTCCTGCAGGTCAGGCGAACCCGTCGCCGCCAGTTGGTCCGGCGCTGGGTCAGCGCGGCATCAACATCATGGAATTCTGCAAGGCGTTCAACGCCAAGACCGCAGACATGGAGCCCGGCGCTCCGTGCCCGACCGTGATCACCTACTATCAGGACAAGTCCTTCACCATGGACATCAAGACGCCGCCCGCGTCTTACTACCTGAAAAAAGCGGCTGGTCTGAAGCCGGTTGGCAAGCGGAACCGTCCTCGTGGTGCGGAAAACCCAGGTCGTGAGACCGTGGCAACCGTGACCTCGAAGCAGGTTCGTGAAATCGCCGAAGCCAAAATGAAAGATCTGAACGCCAACGACGTCGAAGGCGCAATGCAGATCATCCTGGGCTCGGCCCGCTCTATGGGCATCGAGGTGAAGTAAGATGGCAAAACTCGGTAAACGTACCCGCGCTGCGCGCGAAGCTGTCGCTGGCAAGGAAAACCTGTCGGTCGAAGAAGCTGTTTCGCTGGTCAAAGGCAATGCGACCTCGAAATTCGACGAGACCATCGAAATCGCTCTGAACCTCGGCGTTGACACTCGTCATGCAGACCAGATGGTTCGCGGCGTTGTTGGCCTTCCGAACGGTACCGGCAAAGCGATGCGCGTTGCTGTATTTGCTCGTGGCCCCAAGGCAGACGAAGCGAAAGAAGCGGGCGCAGATATCGTTGGCGCGGAAGACCTGATGGAAACCATTCAGGGCGGCACCATCGAATTTGATCGCTGCATTGCAACCCCGGACATGATGCCGATCGTCGGTCGTTTGGGTAAAGTTCTGGGCCCCCGCAACCTGATGCCGAACCCCAAAGTTGGCACCGTGACCATGGACGTGAAAGCGGCTGTGGAAGCAGCAAAAGGTGGTGAAGTTCAGTTCAAGGCGGAAAAAGGCGGCGTTGTGCACGCCGGTGTTGGCAAAGCGTCCTTCGACGAAGCCAAGCTGGTCGAAAACGTCCGTGCCTTCATCTCGGCTGTTGCGAAGGCCAAACCGTCGGGTGCCAAAGGCACCTATATGAAGAAAATCGCGCTGAGCTCGACCATGGGCCCGGGTGTGACTCTGGACGTGGCGGCTGCTGCGGGCGAATAAGCCTTAGCGTTTAGCTGTGAGAACTTGATCCCGGGTAGTGAGAACTGCTCGGGATTTTTATTGCGTGCCACATGAGAAACAGGCTGTAGCTGTGTGATAGCGTGGTTGCTTGCACATCAATTGAAATCTTGAAGTTTTGCCAATTTCAAACCCGGTTACAGCTACGCTGACTAAAAAGCAGCGATACGCACAAACATAGATTCAATGCCTCAGCAGCGGTGGCTAAAGAAGCGATTGAACTAGGGGGTGCGGTCTGACACAGTTCCCCCATTGTCGTGTAGTAGCTGTTAGAGAATACCCATCAATGAACCAAAATATTCGTCAGAAATCACTTCCAGAAGATCGACGCGCCTTTTGGGACCAGTTTTATGCGAAATCGGCAGGGTCATGGGAGCTTACCTTGCCGTCGCAATTCGCAGCGTTTGTGGCAAATGAGATTGATCGGCAGTCACATGTCATTGACGTAGGGTGTGGGAATGCCCGTGACAGTTTTTTCTTTTCGCGACACGGGTTCAAAGTGACCGGCATGGATGCGTCTGAGGCAGCGATTGCGTCAGCGCAAAAGCATGCACAAAAGCAGGGCGGAGACGATCTTGAATTTGTTCGGACCAATCTCAAAGATGGATTGGTTGAACGGGTGTTGTCCGAGCGACGATCTGAAACCGTTTGCGTTTACGCTCGGTTCTTTTTGCATGCGATCACAGATGATGAAGAGGATGCTCTGATCCGGGCGCTGCGGAGCGGGTGCAGGCCTGGCGATGTCGTAGCGTTCGAATATCGAACGTTGGCGGACCGAGCCACAACGAAAATTGCGGCGCCGCATTTCCGGCGTTACGTAAGTGCGACGGATCTGGATGCCAAAATGGAAGCCTCCGAATTCCGAAAATGCTATGGTGTAGAAGGCGGAGGCTTCGCAAAATATAAAACAGAAGATGCGATCGTAGCCCGCGCGATCTATGAAAAGACCCAATGACCGAAGCAGAATTGATCAAGGAGCTCGCGTCGCTTCGCGAGCATGTTTTTACGCATGCTGCGGCCCAAACGGCACTACCACGACCTCGCAAAACGCGCCTTGCGGTTGAGGCGCTAAAGGATCCCATAATGCGCTTGGAGAACCAGTCGCTCTATGATGATTGGGAAGAGACATTTCTTCTTTTGTGCTGCCACAGAAGATTAAAGCCTGCCCGGACGCACGGTAGGCTGAAGCATATGGAAATTCGCTATGCAGAACAGGGTATGGAGGCGCGCTTTGCCTCGTTTTTTGAGCGCGTGAAGCAGACGCTACACCCCGATTACATTACACCACATGGCTATAACAGAACATTCGGAGAAAAGGCTGGCGATGATATCTTTTCAAAACTTGACGCCGAGCTTGAACCCGTAATTCGTTTAGGGAAGCCGATCATTCTATACGCTGGCGCGTTGTTGGGTCTCGTTCGAGAGGGTGGATTGATTGGTCACGACGACGATGTCGATTTTGCAGTGCATCTGGGTGAGTCTACGCTTGAAGGCGTCGCTGAAAAATGGATTGATTATCAGCGAGAGTTGCTCGCCAATGAGTGCCTGGATACCAATTCGTTAAAGCGTAATATACCAATCTTCAAAGTTAAAAATAATTTGGGTATTGATATAGATCTATTTCCGGCGTGGACGGAAAACGGGCGCTTTAGCGTGTACCCGTACTCACTCAACGACTTGCCGGAAAGCGCGATTTTCCCGCTAAAATCACTTAATGGTGGGGAAATCATGCTGCCGCAGGACGCGCCAGCATTGCTGGCTCAGAGTTACGGTGAAAACTGGCGAATACCGGACCCGCTTTTTCATTTCCGTTGGCGGACTGCGCGCCGCAAGTTTGCACCTATGCTTCGGCACGACTTTACCGGCGGTTGAAAGCGCCCCGCCACCGTGCCCTCAAGCAGCGACCGCATTTGCACGATAGCGGTTAGTCGGCAGAATGCTTGGCTAGCTCTGCGCACAGATATTGAGCGATGTCTTAGCAGGCGTGTAGCTATGGTGCGCGCAGCGAAATCCGCAAGCCTTAGTGTCGGCTCGTTTTCTGGAAACCGAGATGCCTCAGAACAGTTTCAACTATGTCGCAGCCCCTGCGCGGGCGGTGCAAGTCGCCTAAATTTACCTCTTGGAAACCCGGCCTATCTGTCCTAAGTAGACCTGCGGAATAAAGCGTGCGATTCGTCGTGCGCTTTATTTTGTTTCGTCCAAGACGGTGGGTGGGTTCATCTGGCCCCTTAATTCCCTGCCTGAGACGGGTAAGACCAAAGAATTCTGAGGGTCACGATCCTCGGGCGCATTTTGGCCAATCCCGTAACAACGGACCTGAACGCCGGAGCGAAAGCTGCGGCAAATATGAGCCGGGGTGAGATATCGCCCCTAACTTGGAGAGAACTGTGGATAGAGCCCAGAAAGAGAAAGTGGTCGAGGAACTCGGCCAAATCTTCGAAAGCTCTGGCGTCGTAGTGGTTTCGCACTACGCCGGTCTGACAGTTGCCGAGATGCAGGACCTTCGCGCACGTGCTCGTGACGCGGGTGGTGCCGTGCGTGTTGCCAAGAACAGGCTCGCCAAAATCGCCCTTGAGGGTAAGCCGTGTGAAAGCATGGCCGACCTGCTGACAGGGATGACCGTTCTGACCTATTCCGAGGACCCCGTGGCAGCTGCCAAGGTGGCCGAGGACTTCGCCAAGGATAACAAGAATTTTGAGATCCTCGGCGGTGCAATGGGCGAGAACGCTCTGGACCGCAAAGGCGTCGAAACAGTTTCGAAAATGCCGTCTCGTGAAGAGCTTATTGCTTCGATCGTTGGCTGCATTGGCGCACCTGCTTCGAACATCGCCGGCGCGATTGGCGCACCTGCAAGCAACATCGCAAGCATCCTTTCCACCATCGAAGAGAAGGCGGAAGCTGCGTAAGCGGTTGGCACTGAATGATCTGCGTAGGGGAACCACCCTGACGTTGGAACACACACTGTAAAACGGAAAGAGCTAATACAATGGCTGATCTGAAAGCACTCGCAGAAAGCATCGTGGGTCTGACCCTGCTGGAAGCACAAGAACTGAAAACCATCCTCAAAGACGAATACGGCATCGAGCCCGCAGCTGGCGGCGCCGTAATGGTTGCAGCTGGTGGCGACGCCGGTGGCGCAGCTGAGGAAGAAAAAACCGAATTCGACGTCGTTCTGAAGAACGCCGGCGCTTCGAAAATCAACGTGATCAAAGAAGTTCGCGGCATCACCGGTCTGGGCCTGAAAGAAGCCAAAGAGCTGGTCGAAGCTGGCGGCAAGATCAAAGAAGGCGTGTCGAAAGACGAAGCCGAGGAAGTCAAAGGCAAGCTGGAAGCAGCTGGCGCCGAAGTCGAGCTGGCCTAAGCCAACCGACAGGTGCATCGCTGATGCGCCGCAAAATTTGGCTGGGTCCGGAGAAATCCGGGTCCAGCCGAACCTGTCTTAGAAAGGGCCTCATTGTCTGGGGCGTTTTCTAAGACACGGTTTTCGGATCGGGAGGCCACCTTCGGGACGGTGGTCACGAATTGATCCGGACGTGTCGTCTCGATTGTGCAAGATGCCGGGGCCCGACGGTGTCTTTGCCCGCTGAGAACATCGAAAGGTGACATCTGACATGGCTCAAACGTTCCTTGGCCAGAAACGTCTTCGTAAATATTACGGCAAAATCCGCGAAGTGCTGGAGATGCCGAACCTCATTGAGGTGCAGAAATCTTCTTATGATCTTTTCCTGCGCTCCGGCGATGCAGAACAGCCCACAGACGGCGAAGGCATCAAAGGTGTGTTCCAGTCGGTTTTCCCGATCAAGGATTTCAACGAAACCTCCGTTCTGGAGTTCGTGAAATACGATCTGGAAAAACCCAAATACGACGTCGAAGAGTGCATGCAGCGCGACATGACCTACAGCGCGCCGCTGAAGGTCACACTGCGCCTGATCGTGTTTGATGTCGATGAGGACACCGGCGCCAAATCGGTCAAGGACATCAAAGAACAGGACGTGTTCATGGGCGACATGCCCCTGATGACACCGAACGGCACGTTCATCGTGAACGGCACCGAGCGCGTGATCGTCAGCCAGATGCACCGCTCGCCCGGTGTGTTCTTTGATCACGACAAGGGCAAGACCCATTCCTCGGGCAAGCTGCTGTTTGCCTGCCGCATCATCCCGTATCGCGGCAGCTGGCTGGACTTTGAGTTCGACGCCAAGGACATCGTGTTCGCCCGTATCGACCGTCGACGCAAACTGCCTGTGACAACCCTGCTTTATGCGCTGGGTCTGGATCAGGAAGCGATCATGGATGCGTATTACAACACCGTGTCCTACAAGCTGGACAAGAAGAAAGGCTGGGTTACGCCCTTCTTCCCCGAGCGTGTGCGCGGTACCCGTCCGACATATGATCTGATCGACGCGAAATCGGGCGAAGTGATTGCCGAAGCGGGCAAGAAAGTCACCCCTCGCGCGGTCAAGAAGCTGATCGACGAAGGTGCTGTTACCGACCTGCTGGTGCCCTTCGACAACATCGTCGGCAAGTATGTCGCCAAGGACATCATCAACGAAGAAAACGGTGCGATCTATGTCGAAGCCGGTGATGAGCTGACCCTGGAGTATGATAAAGACGGCGACCTGATCGGTGGTACTGTCAAGGACCTGATGGATGCGGGTATCACCGACATCCCGGTTCTGGACATCGACAACGTCAACGTTGGCCCCTACATGCGCAACACCATGGCTCAGGACAAGAACCTGAACCGTGAAAGCGCGCTGATGGACATCTACCGCGTCATGCGTCCGGGCGAGCCTCCCACCGTCGAGGCTGCGTCGGCTCTGTTCGACACCTTGTTCTTCGACAGCGAGCGCTATGACCTGTCCGCCGTTGGTCGTGTGAAGATGAACATGCGTCTGGCTCTGGACGCGCCGGACACCCTGCGCACGCTGCGCCGCGAAGACATCGTGGCCTGCATCAAGGCGCTGGTGGAACTGCGTGACGGCAAAGGCGACGTGGACGATATCGACCACCTCGGCAACCGTCGTGTGCGTTCGGTCGGCGAACTGATGGAAAATCAGTACCGCGTTGGCCTGCTGCGCATGGAGCGCGCGATCAAAGAGCGTATGTCGTCTGTCGAGATCGACACCGTCATGCCGCAGGACCTGATCAACGCGAAACCAGCTGCGGCTGCTGTTCGTGAATTCTTTGGCTCATCGCAGCTGTCGCAGTTCATGGACCAGACCAACCCGCTTTCGGAAGTCACCCACAAACGCCGTCTCTCGGCGCTTGGCCCGGGCGGTCTGACGCGTGAGCGTGCGGGCTTTGAGGTGCGCGACGTGCACCCGACCCACTATGGCCGGATGTGCCCGATTGAAACGCCAGAAGGTCCGAACATCGGTCTGATCAACTCGCTGGCCACCTTTGCCCGCGTGAACAAGTATGGCTTCATCGAAACACCCTACCGCGTCGTCAAAGACGCCGAGGTGACCGATGAGGTACACTACATGTCCGCGACCGAGGAAATGCGTCACACCGTGGCGCAGGCGAACGCGACCTTGGATGCCGATGGCAAGTTCATCAACGACCTGGTTTCGACCCGTCAGGCCGGTGACTACACCCTCGCCCCGCGCGAGAATGTGGACCTGATCGACGTGTCGCCGAAACAGCTGGTCTCGGTTGCTGCATCGCTGATCCCGTTCCTTGAAAATGACGACGCTAACCGCGCTCTGATGGGCTCGAACATGCAACGTCAGGCGGTTCCGCTGCTGCGGGCCGAGGCGCCGCTGGTCGGTACCGGCATCGAGGAAAAGGTTGCGATCGACTCGGGTGCTGCGATTCAAGCGAAACGCGCCGGTATCATCGACCAGGTCGATGCCCAGCGTATCGTTATCCGCGCCACCGAAGACCTGGAATTGGGCGACGCTGGCGTTGACATCTATCGTCTGCGCAAGTTCCAGCGTTCGAACCAGAACACCTGCATCAACCAGCGTCCGCTGATCAAGGTGGGTGACACCGTCCAGAAGGGCGAGGTCATTGCCGACGGTCCGTCGACCGATATGGGCGAACTGGCGCTTGGTAAGAACGTGGTCGTCGCGTTCATGCCGTGGAACGGTTACAACTACGAAGACTCGATCCTGATCTCAGAACGTATCGCGCGTGATGACGTCTTTACCTCGGTCCATATCGAGGAGTTTGAAGTCGCCGCCCGTGACACCAAGCTGGGTCCGGAAGAAATCACCCGCGACATCCCCAACGTTGGTGAAGAAGCGCTGCGCAACCTCGATGAGGCTGGCATCGTTTACATCGGTGCGGATGTTGAGCCGGGCGATATTCTGGTCGGCAAGATCACTCCGAAGGGCGAAAGCCCGATGACCCCGGAAGAAAAGCTGCTGCGCGCCATCTTTGGTGAGAAAGCATCTGACGTGCGCGACACCTCGCTGCGCGTGAAGCCGGGCGATTACGGTACGGTTGTTGAGGTCCGCGTCTTCAACCGTCACGGCGTCGAGAAAGACGAGCGTGCGCTGCAGATCGAGCGTGAGGAAGTCGAACGTCTGGCCCGTGACCGGGACGACGAGCTGGCAATCCTTGACCGCAACATCTATGCGCGTCTGCAGGGCCTGATCCTGGGTAAAACCGCTGTCAAAGGCCCGAAAGGCGTCAAGGCAGGGTCGGTGATCACCGAGGATCTGCTGGAAACCCTGACCCGCGGTCAGTGGTGGCAGTTGGCGCTGGAAGGCGAGCAGGATGCACAGATCGTTGAAGCTCTGAACGAGCAATACGAAGTGCAAAAGCGTGCTCTGGACGCCCGTTTCGAGGACAAGGTCGAGAAAGTCCGTCGTGGCGACGACCTGCCGCCGGGTGTGATGAAGATGGTCAAAGTCTTCATCGCCGTGAAGCGTAAGCTGCAGCCGGGCGACAAGATGGCCGGTCGTCACGGGAACAAAGGTGTTATCTCCAAGGTTGTTCCGATGGAAGACATGCCGTTCCTGGCCGATGGTACTCCGGTTGACTTCTGTCTGAACCCGCTGGGTGTGCCTTCGCGTATGAACGTCGGTCAGATCCTTGAAACCCACATGGGTTGGGCCGCACGCGGTCTGGGTCTGAACATCGATGAGGCTCTGGGTGAGTACCGCCGTTCCGGCGATCTGACCCCGGTGCGCGAAGCGATGAAGCTGGCTTATGGCGAGGATGTCTACGAAGAAGGCATCACCGGTCTGGACGAGGATGGCCTGATCGAGGCTGCGGGCAACGTGACCCGTGGTGTTCCGATCGCTACTCCGGTCTTCGACGGTGCCAAAGAAGCAGACGTCAACGACGCGCTGGTGCGTGCGGGCTTCTCGGAAAGCGGTCAGTCGGTTCTGTTCGACGGTCGCACCGGTGAGCAATTCGCGCGCCCGGTCACCGTGGGCATCAAGTACCTGCTGAAATTGCACCACCTGGTGGACGACAAGATCCACGCGCGTTCGACCGGGCCGTACAGCCTGGTTACCCAGCAGCCGCTGGGTGGTAAGGCGCAGTTCGGTGGTCAGCGCTTTGGTGAGATGGAGGTCTGGGCTCTGGAAGCTTACGGCGCCGCCTACACCCTGCAGGAGATGCTCACCGTGAAATCGGATGACGTCGCCGGTCGGACCAAGGTCTATGAGTCGATCGTCAAGGGCGAGGATAACTTTGAAGCGGGCGTACCGGAATCGTTCAACGTTCTGGTTAAAGAAGTCCGTGGCCTCGGCCTGAATATGGAACTCCTGGATGCGGAGGTTGAGGAGTAAGGGCCTCGGCCCTTCCTCCCGTCCCCCCTTCCGCAAAATTTGAGGTATCAAAATGAACCAGGAAATCACCAACAACCCGTTCAACCCGCTGACACCGCCGAAAGTCTTTGACGAGATCAAGGTTTCGCTGGCCAGCCCTGAACGGATCCTGTCTTGGTCCTATGGTGAGATCAAGAAACCCGAAACCATCAACTACCGGACGTTCAAGCCCGAGCGTGACGGTCTGTTCTGCGCGCGTATCTTTGGCCCGATCAAAGATTACGAATGTCTATGCGGCAAATATAAGCGGATGAAATATCGCGGCGTTGTCTGCGAGAAATGCGGTGTGGAAGTCACCCTGCAGAAAGTCCGCCGCGAGCGTATGGGCCACATCGAACTGGCCGCGCCCGTCGCACACATCTGGTTCCTGAAATCGCTGCCGTCCCGCATCGGTCTGATGCTGGACATGACGCTGCGCGATCTGGAACGCGTTCTGTACTTTGAAAACTACGTCGTCATCGAGCCCGGTCTGACCGACCTGACCTACGGCCAGATGCTGACCGAAGAAGAGTACATGGATGCGCAGGATGCCTATGGCATGGATGCGTTCACCGCGAATATCGGTGCCGAAGCCATCCGTGAGATGCTGGCCCAGATCGATCTGGAAGCCGAAGCCGAGCAGCTGCGCGCTGATCTGGCCGAAGCAACCGGCGAGTTGAAGCCCAAAAAGATCATCAAGCGTCTGAAGGTTGTCGAATCCTTCCTCGAGTCGGGCAACCGGCCTGAGTGGATGGTCATGACCGTGATCCCGGTCATTCCGCCGGAACTGCGTCCGCTGGTTCCGCTGGATGGTGGCCGGTTCGCGACCTCGGATCTGAACGATCTGTATCGCCGCGTCATCAACCGGAACAACCGTCTGAAGCGTCTGATCGAGCTGCGCGCGCCTGACATCATCGTCCGCAACGAAAAGCGGATGCTGCAGGAATCCGTGGACGCTCTGTTCGACAACGGCCGTCGTGGCCGCGTGATCACCGGCGCCAACAAGCGTCCGCTGAAATCGCTGTCGGACATGCTGAAAGGCAAGCAGGGCCGCTTCCGTCAGAACCTTCTTGGTAAGCGCGTCGACTTCTCGGGCCGTTCGGTCATCGTGACCGGTCCGGAACTCAAACTGCACCAGTGTGGTCTGCCCAAGAAGATGGCGTTGGAGCTGTTCAAGCCGTTCATCTACTCGCGCCTTGAAGCCAAGGGTCTGTCTTCGACTGTTAAGCAAGCGAAGAAACTGGTCGAGAAAGAACGTCCCGAAGTGTGGGATATCCTCGACGAGGTGATCCGCGAACATCCTGTCATGCTGAACCGTGCGCCGACGCTGCACCGTCTTGGCATTCAGGCGTTCGAGCCGGTTCTGATCGAAGGTAAAGCCATCCAGCTGCACCCGCTGGTCTGCTCGGCCTTTAACGCCGACTTCGACGGGGACCAGATGGCCGTTCACGTCCCGCTAAGCCTTGAGGCGCAGCTGGAAGCGCGTGTTCTGATGATGTCGACGAACAACGTTCTGTCGCCTGCAAACGGTGCACCGATCATCGTTCCGTCGCAGGATATGATCCTGGGTCTGTACTATGTGACCCTCGAACGCGAAGGCATGCCGGGCGAAGGCAAGGTCTTCGGTTCGATCGAAGAAGTTCAGCACGCGCTGGACGCCGGTGAGGTGCATCTGCACTCGAAAATCACCGCGCGGATCACGCAGATCGACGACGAAGGCAACGAAGTTAAGAAGCGCTATGAAACCACTCCGGGCCGTCTGCGTCTGGGTGCATTGCTGCCGATGAACAACAAAGCCCCGTTCGAGCTGGTCAACCGCCTGCTGCGGAAGAAAGAAGTGCAGCAGGTGATCGACACCGTCTACCGTTACTGCGGTCAGAAAGAGTCGGTTATCTTCTGTGACCAGATTATGTCGATGGGCTTCAAAGAAGCGTTCAAGGCGGGCATCTCGTTCGGTAAGGACGACATGGTCATCCCGGATGACAAGTGGGGCATCGTTGATGACACCCGCGGTCAGGTGAAGGACTTCGAACAGCAGTACATGGACGGCCTGATCACTCAGGGCGAAAAGTACAACAAAGTTGTCGATGCCTGGTCGAAGTGTAACGACCGCGTCACCGAAGCGATGATGAGCACCATCTCGGACGTTGCCAAGGCCGAAGACGGGTCAGATCAAGAGCCGAACTCGGTCTACATGATGGCCCACTCCGGTGCGCGTGGCTCGGTCACTCAGATGAAACAGCTGGGCGGTATGCGTGGCCTGATGGCCAAGCCGAACGGTGACATCATCGAGACGCCGATTATCTCGAACTTTAAAGAAGGTCTGACCGTTCTCGAGTACTTCAACTCGACCCACGGTGCCCGTAAGGGTCTGTCGGATACCGCTCTGAAGACGGCGAACTCGGGTTACCTGACCCGTCGTCTGGTAGACGTGGCGCAAGACTGTATCGTTCGTGAGATCGATTGTGGCACCGAGCGTGCGATTACTGCCGAAGCCGCCGTAAACGACGGTGAGGTTGTCGCCTCGCTGGCCGAACGTGTGCTGGGCCGTGTCGCGGCTGATGATGTTCTGCGTCCGGGAACGGACGAAGTGATCGTGGCAGCTGGTCAGCTGATCGACGAACGTATGGCCGACACCATTGACGAAGCCGGTGTTCAGTCCATGCGCATCCGCTCGCCTCTGACCTGTGAGTCCGAAGAAGGCGTCTGTGCAACCTGCTACGGTCGTGACCTTGCACGCGGTACAATGGTGAACACAGGTGAAGCTGTCGGCATCATCGCCGCGCAGTCGATCGGTGAACCCGGTACACAGCTGACCATGCGTACATTCCACATCGGTGGTGTTGCGCAAGGTGGTCAGCAGTCGTTCCAGGAAGCCAGCCAAGAAGGTGTCGTATCGTTCGAGAACCCGCAGATACTGGTCAATGCGGCAGGCGAAAGCCTTGTCATGGGCCGGAACATGAAGCTGGTGATCAAGGACGAGCATGGCGAAGAGCGTGCCAGCCACAAGCTGGGCTACGGCTCGAAGCTGTTCGTCAAGGACGGCACCAAAGTGGCCCGCGGCGACAAGCTGTTCGAATGGGATCCCTACACCCTGCCGATCATCGCCGAGAAAGCCGGTACCGCGAAATATGTCGACCTTGTTTCGGGCCTTGCGGTCCGGGATGAGACCGACGATGCAACCGGCATGACCCAGAAGATCGTGATCGACTGGCGTGCGGCCCCCAAAGGCAGCGACCTCAAGCCCGAGATCATTCTGGTCGGTGAAGATGGCGAGCCGGTCCGCAACGATGCGGGCAACCCGGTTCACTATCCGATGTCGGTGGATGCGATCCTGTCCGTCGAAGATGGTCAGACCATCGAAGCCGGTGACGTTGTTGCGCGTATCCCGCGTGAAGGCGCCAAGACCAAGGACATCACCGGTGGTCTGCCACGTGTGGCCGAACTGTTCGAAGCCCGTCGTCCGAAAGATCACGCGATCATCGCAGAAGCCGATGGTTACGTGCGCTTTGGCCGCGACTACAAGAACAAGCGCCGCATCAGCATCGAACCGGCTGACGAGTCCATGGAGACCATCGAATACATGGTACCCAAGGGCAAGCACATCCCGGTCGCCGAAGGGGACTTTATCCAGAAGGGTGAATACCTGATGGACGGTAACCCGGCTCCGCATGACATCCTGTCGATTATGGGTGTCGAAGCGCTGGCGGATTACATGATCGATGAGGTGCAGGACGTCTACCGCTTGCAGGGCGTGAAGATCAATGACAAGCACATCGAAGTCATCGTGCGCCAGATGCTGCAGAAGTGGGAGATCCTGGATTCAGGCGACACCACCCTGTTGAAAGGTGAACATGTCGACAAGCAGGAGTTCGACGCAGCCAACGAGAAGACTATCTCGCGTGGCGGTCGTCCGGCTCAGGGTGAGCCGATCCTTCTGGGGATCACCAAAGCTTCGCTGCAGACGCGTTCGTTCATCTCGGCGGCGTCGTTCCAGGAAACCACCCGCGTGCTGACCGAAGCCTCGGTTCAGGGCAAGAAAGACAAGCTGGTTGGCCTGAAAGAGAACGTAATCGTTGGTCGTCTGATCCCCGCCGGGACCGGTGGGGCCACTCAGGCCGTCCGCCACATCGCGCAGTCGCGTGACAACGTGGTTATCGAAGCGCGCCGGGAAGAGGCCGAAGCAGCCGCTGCTCTGGCCGCTCCGACCTTCGACGACGACATGGTCGGTGATGAGCTGGACGTTCTGGTGGAAACACCGGAAAGCCGCGAATAGGCACCCTCAATAACTAAGAAAGGCCCCGCGATTTCGCGGGGCCTTTCTTGTTGTGAGCGCTCCGAGGCGAACTCTCACAAAGATAGTTACTAATGTGACCCGGTTTGTGGCATGCTTTCGTCAACAGAGGAGGGGGCCGCAATGACAACTCGTCAAACGCATGGGCGAAAGCGCCTGTATGACAGTATTTTGGACACCGTCGGAGACACGCCAAGCATACGAATAAACAGGATTACCCCCTCAAACGTGACGGTTTACGTAAAATTCGAAGCGTTTAACCCGGCCAGTTCTGTCAAGGATCGCCTTGCCCTCAACATCATCGAAGCGGCAGAACGCGACGGTAGCTTAAAACCCGGTCAGACAGTGGTTGAGGCGACCTCGGGGAATACCGGTATCGGGCTGGCGATGGTCTGTGCGGCCAAAGGCTATCCCTTGGTTGTGACGATGGCCGACAGTTTCTCGGTCGAGCGGCGCAAGCTGATGCGGTTTTTGGGGGCAAAAGTTGTCCTGACACCGCGCGCGCAAAAGGGGTTCGGCATGTATACAAAAGCTAAGGAACTGGCCGAGCAGAACGGCTGGTTCCTGGCCAGCCAGTTTGAAACCGCAGCCAATGCCGATATTCACGAAAATACCACCGCGAGGGAAATCTTGGGTGACTTTGATGGGCAGAATCTCGACTATTGGGTTACGGGCTATGGCACTGGCGGGACGGTCTCGGGCGTGGCCCGGGTGCTGAGGAAAGTGCGCCCTGAGACCAAGATCATCCTGACCGAGCCTGCCAATGCAGCCATTGTGTCGTCGGGGTATGTAAACACCCGCAACGAAATACACCAGCCGACCGAGAGCCACCCGAACTTCGAACCGCATCCGATCCAAGGCTGGACGCCTGATTTCATTCCGTGGGTTCTGCAGGAGGCCATTGATAACTCCTACTACGATGAGTTGATTCCCGTTCCCGGTAGCGACGGTATTGCATGGTCGCGCCGTTTGGCCGCGGAAGAGGGGATTTTTACCGGTATTTCTGGTGGCTCGACCTTTGCGGTCGCGATGAAACTGGCCGAGACTGCTCCGGAAGGTTCCGTTATGTTGGTAATGTTGCCAGATACGGGCGAGCGTTACCTTTCGACGCCATTGTTTGATGGCGTAGAAGAGGAGATGACGGATGATGAGATCGAGATCTCGAAATCTACGCCTTCCGCCCAGATGACAGATTGAAACGACTGAAAAGTCGACAGTTTGTGTAGCTCGTCGGAACTATTACTGTAGGATTGTCAGGCGCAAATTGAATTCGTGATCAATTGAACAGTGAATACGACAATATATTGAAGACCGGGTGTTGATTAAATGAGTCCTAACGTTAAAGGCGCGCTGCTGATGATGGGCAGTATGGCGGCCTTTACCGTCAATGATGCGTTGGTGAAAGTGGTGGGGCAAGATCTGCCTCTGTTCCAACTTGTGGCCATGCGCGGAGTTTTGGCGACAGTTCTTGTGTTGATAATGGCCCGTTATCTTGGGGCGCTCCACCTGAATTTTCCCCTCCATGACAAATGGCTTATCGCATTACGTTGCCTGGCAGAGTTGGCGGCGACCATCTTCTTTTTGACGGCTCTGATGCACATGCCGCTTGCCAACGTTACGGCAGTTCTACAGGCGTTGCCGCTGACCGTGACTTTGGGTGCTGCCTTATTCTTCGGTGAAGTAATTGGATGGAGACGTATTGCTGCAATTGCGCTTGGGTTCGTCGGTATGTTGTTGATCGTTCGGCCCGGTCCTGAAGGGTTCAGCATCTATGCGATTTACGCATTGATTGCGGTTGCTTCCGTTACAGTTCGCGATTTGATCACTCGCCGAATGTCAGCCGAAGTACCTTCTATGGTGGTAACACTGGCGACATCCCTCACTATCACATTGGCAGCGATCATCGTCTCCACGTTTGAAGGATGGGTGCCGGTCTCGACCGCATCTGGAGCGATGATCGCCAGCGCTGCGGTCTTTGTTCTGATAGGCTATCTATTCAGTGTCATGGTGATGCGCGTGGGCGAGGTCGGTTTTGTTGCGCCATTTCGCTATTCCAGCCTGCTTTGGGCACTGGGACTGGGGTGGGCTGTGTTTGGTGACTGGCCGGACGCGATCACAATGCTGGGTGGTGCATTGGTAGTTGCGGCAGGGATGTTCACTCTGTTTCGCGAACGGTCGCGTCAGGCGGAGAAGTGAGGCAAACGTACGAAACCGGGGTTTAGCGCGAAACGCGTGGCAAAATCGGTCTCGATTTCGGGCGTGATCGGCGCAAGCTGCGCCTTTTGCTTTTCAGCGCGCGGCGAGTCGTTGGAGTTGTTCAATGTCCTGATCCACATCGGGCGATCAGGATAACTGACCACTGGCATGAAACGCCCGATCCGGTTGTGGGTAAAACTTATGATCGTGTGGGCGCACCCGCCCGCGATAAGCATGCCCAAGCCCACCCCAAGCAGAGATTTGTAGACTTGTGCCGCCCGAACGCCATTCGGCCCAAAGCTGGCCTGGTATCCGTTGTTGAAATCGAGGCCTATGGCCTGATTTTTTCCAATCAGCCCGGCAACATCATCGGCGGACTCGCGCAGTCTTTCGATGAAATCAATCGAAATGCTGTCGTCGTCATCATGGCGAAATTGAAGACAGGGCCGGTCCGGGTTTGAACGCGCTTCCTGAAGGATTCGTTTCATGACCTGCCGGTGTTTATGGCTTGGTTCGACGGGTCTTTGGACAATTCGTACCTGCTTGATGTCAGCGGTGAGGTCCTTAATCCGGTCGAGCGCCTTTCGCGGCAGACAGTCCCCAACAACGACCAGAAGCTGATAGTCCCCATCTGTCTGCGTGCGAAAGCTGGGCAACGTCACAGATTCGAACAAGCGGAACCGCTCTTCCAGACGAGCAGGGTTGTAGAGATGGGCGCGCCGATCTGCGACCGTGTCATGTTCGATCTGGAAATCGCCCAGAGCAGGGAATGAAAATCGGCACAGGCCAAAGACTTGCATGGGGCATCCAATGGTTTGCAGGGCATGTTCACTATGCATCCGGTGCCGGAGTGCTGCAATGCGTCGGCGCAGTGGGAAACTCCATTAGTTCCTGATAGACGGCCGGAGCTCTTATGTACAACACGCCTTTCCCGCTGGGCTGTTGACACTCGGGCCGACTCCCCTTAATACGCGCGACATCTCGGTACCGGGGGCCGCCCCATAACCGATTTCAGTAATGAACTGGTCAAGGCCCGGACACTTTTATCGTTCGCGCCCTCTGATAACAAACCGCGACGTTCACCTCGGAATGGGAACGCTCGCGGGTTTTGCGCTTGTGGACGCATGAGTGCAGCGAATTTAACCGCACGCAACGCGCGTGCATGTCATGTGTGTTGCAAAACGGGGAAGAAACCGGAATGCCAACTATTCAACAGCTGATCCGCAAACCGCGGCAGCCCAAAGTAAAACGCTCGAAGTCCATGCACCTGGAGCAGTGCCCGCAGAAGCGCGGCGTTTGCACCCGCGTGTACACCACCACACCTAAGAAGCCGAACTCGGCTATGCGTAAGGTTGCCAAAGTGCGCCTGACCAACGGGTTCGAGGTCATCTCGTACATCCCGGGTGAAAGCCACAACCTGCAGGAACACTCGGTTGTTCTGATCCGTGGCGGCCGTGTAAAAGACCTTCCCGGTGTGCGTTACCACATCCTGCGCGGTGTTCTGGATACTCAGGGCGTCAAAGATCGTAAGCAACGTCGTTCGAAATACGGCGCGAAGCGTCCCAAGTAAGAAGGAGAGGCTGATATGTCACGTCGTCACGCCGCCGAAAAACGCGAAGTCCTGCCTGACGCCAAATTTGGCGACAAGGTACTGACCAAATTCATGAACAACCTGATGATCGACGGCAAGAAGTCGGTCGCAGAGCGCATCGTTTACAACGCGTTTGACCGCGTTGAGAACAAGGTAAAGCGCGCTCCTGTCGAAGTGTTCCACGAAGCGCTCGACAACATCAAGCCGTCGGTCGAAGTTCGCTCGCGCCGCGTTGGTGGTGCAACCTATCAGGTTCCGGTCGAAGTGCGCCCTGAGCGCCGCGAAGCACTGGCCATCCGCTGGCTGATCACTGCTGCGCGCGGCCGCAACGAAAACACCATGGAAGAGCGCCTTGCAGGCGAGCTGCTGGACGCCGTTCAGTCCCGCGGTACTGCCGTCAAGAAACGCGAAGACACCCACAAGATGGCCGAGGCGAACAAAGCCTTCAGCCATTATCGTTGGTAATCCGAGAGGCTTAGACCAATGGCACGCGAATATCCGCTCGAACTGTACCGTAACTTCGGTATCATGGCGCACATCGACGCAGGTAAGACCACCTGCTCGGAGCGTATCCTGTATTACACTGGTAAATCCCACAACATCGGTGAGGTGCACGATGGTGCAGCCACCATGGACTGGATGGAGCAGGAGCAGGAACGCGGCATCACCATCACTTCGGCTGCGACCACCACTTTCTGGGAACGCACCGAGGACGGTCAGACCGCAGAAACTCCTAAGCACCGCCTGAACATCATCGACACCCCCGGCCACGTTGACTTCACCATCGAAGTTGAGCGTTCGCTGGCGGTTCTCGACGGTGCTGTCTGCGTTCTGGACGCAAACGCCGGTGTTGAGCCCCAGACCGAAACCGTGTGGCGTCAGGCTGACCGCTACAAGGTTCCGCGTATGGTTTTCGTCAACAAAATGGACAAGATCGGCGCTGACTTCTTCAACTGCGTCAACATGATCGAAGACCGCACCGGCGCACGCGCTGTTCCGGTTGGTATTCCGATCGGTGCCGAGTCCGAGCTGGAAGGTCTGATCGACCTGGTCACCATGGAAGAGTGGCTGTGGCAGGGCGAAGATCTGGGCGCAAGCTGGATCAAAGCTCCTATCCGCGACAGCCTGAAAGACATGGCTGACGAATGGCGCGGCAAGATGATCGAAGCGGCCGTCGAAATGGACGACGACGCGATGATGGAATACTTGGAAGGCAATGAGCCCGACGTTCCGACCCTGCGCGCTCTGCTGCGCAAAGGTACTCTGGAAATCGCGTTCGTTCCGGTTCTGGGTGGTTCGGCGTTCAAGAACAAAGGCGTTCAGCCGCTGCTCAACGCTGTGATCGACTATCTGCCCAGCCCGCTGGACGTTGTCGATTACATGGGCTTCAAACCCGGCGACGAGGAAGAAGTTCGTGACATCGCCCGTCGTGCAGACGACGACATGGCCTTCTCGGGTCTGGCGTTCAAAATCATGAACGACCCCTTCGTTGGCTCTCTGACCTTCACCCGGATCTACTCGGGCACCATGAACAAGGGTGACTCGATCCTGAACTCGACCAAAGGTAAGAAAGAGCGCATCGGTCGTATGATGATGATGCACTCGAACAACCGGGAAGAGATCGAAGAAGCGTTTGCAGGCGACATCATCGCGCTGGCGGGTCTGAAAGACACCACCACCGGCGACACTCTGTGTGACGCGAAGGATCCGGTGGTTCTGGAAACCATGACCTTCCCCGACCCGGTGATCGAAATCGCGGTCGAGCCCAAAACCAAGGGCGACCAAGAGAAGATGTCCCAGGGTCTGGCCCGTCTGGCCGCCGAAGACCCGTCCTTCCGCGTGGAAACCGACCTGGAGTCGGGTCAGACCATCATGAAGGGCATGGGCGAACTTCACCTGGACATCCTGGTTGACCGTCTGAAGCGCGAGTTCAAGGTTGAAGCGAACATCGGTGCACCTCAGGTGGCCTATCGCGAAACCATCTCGATGCCGGTCGAGCACACCTACACCCACAAGAAACAGTCGGGTGGTTCGGGTCAGTTCGCGGAAGTCAAGCTGGAGATCCAGCCGACCGAAGCAGGCGAAGGCTATTCGTTCGAAAGCCGCATCGTTGGTGGTGCCGTTCCGAAGGAATACATCCCCGGTGTTGAAAAAGGCATCAACTCGGTCATGGATAGCGGCCCGCTGGCCGGCTTCCCCGTGATCGACTTCAAGGTTGCCCTGCTGGACGGTAAGTTCCACGACGTTGACTCGAGCGTTCTGGCGTTCGAAATCGCATCGCGGATGTGTATGCGCGAAGGCATGCGCAAAGCTGGCGCGAAACTGCTGGAACCGATCATGAAGGTCGAAGTGATCACCCCGGAAGAATATACCGGCGGTATCATCGGCGACCTGACCTCGCGTCGGGGCCAGGTGTCTGGTCAGGAACCGCGCGGCAACGCAATCGCGATCGACGCGTTCGTTCCGCTGGCGAACATGTTCGGCTACATCAACACTCTGCGTTCGATGTCGTCGGGCCGTGCCCAGTTCACAATGCAGTTCGATCACTACGATCCGGTTCCGCAGAACATCTCGGACGAGATTCAGGCGAAATACGCATAAGCGAAGATTTGAGGGAGCGCGGCTAACGCGCTCCCTTCATTACCGAAAAAGGAGGCCATCATGGCAAAGGAAAAGTTTGAGCGTAATAAGCCGCACGTCAACATCGGCACGATTGGCCACGTTGACCACGGCAAGACCACGCTGACCGCAGCAATCACCAAGTATTTCGGTGACTTCAAAGCGTATGACCAGATTGACGGCGCGCCTGAAGAAAAAGCACGTGGCATCACCATCTCGACCGCCCACGTGGAGTACGAGACCGACAACCGCCACTATGCGCATGTCGACTGCCCCGGCCACGCCGACTACGTCAAGAACATGATCACCGGTGCCGCTCAGATGGACGGCGCGATCCTGGTTGTGAACGCCGCTGACGGCCCAATGCCGCAGACCCGCGAGCACATCCTGCTGGGCCGCCAGGTTGGCATCCCGAAGATGGTCGTGTTCATGAACAAAGTTGACCAGGTTGACGACGAAGAGCTGCTGGAACTGGTTGAGATGGAAGTTCGCGAACTGCTGTCCAGCTACGAATACCCCGGCGACGATATTCCGATCATCGCAGGTTCGGCTCTGGCCGCGATGGAAGGCAACAACCCGGAAATCGGCGAAGAGAAGATCAAGGAACTGATGGCGGCTGTTGATGACTACATCGACACCCCTGAGCGTGAAGTCGACAAGCCGTTCCTGATGCCGGTTGAAGACGTGTTCTCGATCTCGGGCCGTGGTACTGTTGTGACCGGTCGTGTTGAGCGTGGCGTGATCAATGTTGGCGACGAGATCGAAATCGTCGGCATCCGTGACACTCAGAAAACCACCTGTACCGGTGTTGAAATGTTCCGCAAGCTGCTGGATCGCGGTGAAGCGGGCGACAATATCGGCGCCCTGCTGCGAGGTATCGACCGTGACGGCGTTGAGCGTGGCCAGGTTCTGTGTAAGCCGGGTTCGGTTACACCGCACACCAAGTTCGAAGCCGAAGCCTACATCCTGACCAAGGAAGAAGGCGGTCGTCACACCCCGTTCTTCGCGAACTACCGTCCGCAGTTCTACTTCCGTACAACTGACGTGACCGGCACCGTGACCTTGGCGGCTGGCACCGAGATGGTTATGCCCGGCGACAACGTCGGCTTCACCGTTGAGCTGATCGCGCCCATCGCGATGGAAGACGGCCTGCGTTTCGCCATCCGCGAAGGCGGCCGCACCGTCGGCGCCGGCGTCGTCTCGAAAATCATCGAGTAATTCGCGTAAGCGAATATACAAAGAAAGGGCGTCCCTCGGGGCGCCCTTTTTCGTTTTTGCCTAAGCCAACAGTAATGCTAACTTCTTTCGTATTGAGACATTGCAATTAGAAAGAGGTCATAAGATGCACTTTTGGGCGCGTTCAGTTTGTCTTGTCGCAGCGGTTGCTTTCTCATCTACCTCTGCGTCCTCACAACAGATTGCGGATCGGATCTATTTGGGCGGACCAATTGTAACGATGAACGATACGGCTCCGTCCGCCGAAGCTGTCGCAGTCAAAGACGGGCGCATTCTTGCGGTTGGGTCGCTATCTGACTTGTCGGTGCATCAGGGTGAGGAAACCGAAACCTATGATCTGGAAGGGCGCGCGATGCTTCCGGGTTTCGTTGATAGCCACGGACATGTCGTCATGGGCGGCCTGCAAGCCCTGTCCGCTAACCTTCTTGCGCCACCGGACGGGGATGTCATTGATATCGCCAGTCTGCAATCCACACTGACTGACTGGGCCGAGGAGAATGCGCAAGCCGTTGAGCAGGTCAAAATGATCATCGGCTTTGGTTACGACAATGCTCAATTAAAGGAACTCCGTCACCCAACACGACAAGAGCTGGACATTGTGTCTGAGGACTTGCCTGTCGTCATTATTCATCAGTCTGGGCATATAGGTGTCGCAAACTCGAAAGCTTTGGAATTGGCTGGTATAACGGCGGCTTCCGAAGCACCTCCGGGCGGGGTGATCCAACGCGATGAGGCCGGAGAGCCAAACGGTGTTCTGGAGGAGTACGCGTTCTTTTCTGTCCTCGTTCCCTTGCTGGGAAATCTGGGTGAAGGGGGTCTGGCAGCATTTGCCCGAGCTGGAACCGACCTTTGGGCAAAGTTTGGATATACGACCGGGCAGGAAGGCCGATCATCAGGTCAGATTGTCGAGGTTCTCAGGAAAGTTGCTGCGGAAGAAGCTCTTCCAATCGATGTAGTAGCCTTCCCGGATGTTCTTGAGTCGAAAGAGTTTATTGGTGCGAACACTTCGAAAAGCTACGAAAACAGGGTTCGGGTCGGGGGCTGTAAACTTACAATTGATGGCTCGCCGCAAGGTTTTACCGCTTTAAGGGATCGACCCTATTATGATCCGGTTGGGAACTATGCCGCCGGCTACGCAGGATACGCAGCCATCACGATGGAGCAACTCCAGGACGCGGTGAATTGGTGTTACGACAACGATTTCCAAATCCTCGTGCATTCCAACGGTGAAGGGGCATCTGACATGCTGATTGCTGCACTCGAAGAGGCACAGATCAAGTATGGCGATCCTGGCAACCGCCCAGTTCTGATTCACGGTCAGTTTCTTCGCGAGGATCAAGTCGCAAGCCTTAAGCGCCTTGGTGTGTTTCCGTCGCTCTTTCCGATGCATACGTTCTATTGGGGCGATTGGCACCGGGATCATACGGTCGGGCCGATAAACGCAGAAAATATTTCGCCTACAGGATGGCTGCACGAGCGTGGCATGAAGTTCGGCACGCATCACGATGCGCCGGTCGCCTTTCCGAACAGCATGCGTGTTCTCGCCGCGACGGTAACCCGCCGCACACGGTCTGGTGACATTTTGGGTCCCCATCAAAGAGTCGACGTTATGACCGCCTTGAAAGCCATGACAATCTGGCCCGCCTGGCAGCATTTTGAAGAAGACGAGAAGGGGTCTATCGAAGTTGGAAAAGTCGCGGACTTTGTGATTTTGTCGGACGATCCTGCTGCCGTCGATCCGGAAACACTGGCGGAGCTTGAAGTGCGTGTAACGATTAAAGGCGACGAGGTGGTCTATGAAGCGGAAGGCGATGTCAGAGAGGGAAATCTGCAATTCTCGCCATTTTCAAATGACCCTGTGATTGCACACCTTTTCATGCACGCGGTCTATCAAGGCATGAAGGTTGAAGCCCCGTGGCTTGTTAGGAACTAGCCTGTGGGTTTTGGGAACTGAGACGTCACCGAATTGGTTTTATCCGGCGACAGCTTTGGCTTCACCGTTGAGCTGATCGCGCCGATCGCGATGGAAGACGGTCTGCGCTTCGCGATCCGCGAAGGCGGTCGCACCGTCGGCGCCGGCGTCGTGTCGAAAATCGTCGAGTAAGTCGCGTAAGCGAATGATCAATCGGAAAGGGCGTCCTTCGGGACGCCCTTTTTGTTTGAGTTCTATGATCTCGAGACGTGCCCTAAAAGTGTGTAGAAATTCATTAAGTAATCGCTAGGCCGGGCTTCAGCCCGGCACATCGCTGAGACAATGAAGGCCGCTCCAAACAATGGGGCGGTCTTTTTTGTCGAGAATTGGTTGAGAAAGATTGAAAATACTCGCAAACTCAAAGAATTTTGAGAAATGACACAAGAGTTTGAAGTTCGTGACGCAGTTGAGTATCTAATTTTGATTAAGGCCCATATGCTGTCGTTGGAAGCTTACTCGACACAACTTGCGAAAACTCCTTTATGCAGTGCTGGTCTAGTTTCCTTACGGCAAGCTCACCTTGACCTCAGAATGATCATCGAAGAATTGATGTTGTTGTCTGTTTCGGCTCATCGGGATGTTGGCGAAGCAATTTCTAAGAATTTGCAGAAGAACTATAGTGCCACTCAAAAAATGAAGCTTTTGGAAAAGATCAACCCAAGGTTTTTCCCGGAAGCCATTAGGGTGGTGCCAAGTAAAGAGACAGGTATCGAAGGCCAATTCGTTTCAGTTGAAGAAGATCACCTTAGCCGAATAAAAGCAGAGGACTTTTACAACAAAAGCGGTAACTTTTTGCATGCCTCTTACAAGACTTTGACCGAGCAAGAGTTCGAGCAAGCCAAAGAAGAGTTAGCTGACTTTTTCATTTTGGCGGCCCGATTAATGCACACATTTGAGGTCGACATCTCTGGGAAGGGGTGGTTGATAGCTGGTCACTTAAACCTAGAAGAAGCGCAATTTCCGGTTGTCTTTAGTGCTCGAGTTGAAAAATAGCTTCCGTTTCTGACTGCGTGTCCCTAAATCGGGGTCGACATGTAATCTCCCCCTTGCCAAACCCCACCAACCCCACTAATACGCGCGAGTTCTCAATAAGAACATCAAGGCGGGGTGATTCCCGCCTTTTGGGTTCGATGAGGGTTGGCGATGCGCGTCTGTCCTCCTCTCAACCTCAACGCCTGATAAAAGGCTGTATCTATGCAAAGCCAAAACATCCGTATTCGGCTGAAGGCATTTGACTATCGCGTTCTGGATGCCAGCACGCAAGAGATCGTCAACACTGCCAAGCGGACCGGCGCGAACGTGCGCGGCCCGATCCCACTGCCGAACAAGATTGAGAAGTTCACGGTTCTCCGTGGCCCTCACGTTGACAAGAAATCCCGCGACCAGTTCGAGATCCGTACGCACAAGCGTCTCTTGGACATCGTTGATCCGACCCCCCAGACCGTTGACGCGCTGATGAAGCTCGACCTCGCTGCTGGTGTGGACGTCGAGATCAAGCTGCAGTCGTAAGATCGGAGGGTATAGATTATGCGCTCTGGTATTATCGCAAAAAAAGTTGGCATGACCCGCCTGTTCATGGAAGACGGCAAGCAGATCCCTGTGACCGTTCTTCACCTGGACAACCTGCAGGTCGTTGCACAGCGCACCGCTGACAAAGACGGCTACACTGCCGTTCAGCTGGGCGCCGGTGCTGCCAAAGCAAAACGCACCTCGAAGGCCATGCGCGGTCACTATGCCGCTGCCAAGGTCGAGCCCAAGCGTAAGCTGGCCGAGTTCCGCGTCTCCGAAGATGGCCTGATCGATGTGGGCGCCGAGATTTCGGCAGAACACTTCCTGGAAGGTCAGAAAGTTGACGTTTCGGGCACCTCGATCGGTAAAGGCTTCGCCGGTGCGATGAAGCGTTGGAACTTTGGTGGTCTGCGCGCCTCGCACGGTGTTTCGATCAGCCACCGTTCGCACGGTTCGACCGGTCAGTGTCAGGACCCGGGCAAGGTGTTCAAAGGCAAGAAGATGGCCGGTCACATGGGGGCTGCCCGTGTCACCACCCAGAACCTGGAAGTCGTCAAAACCGACGCCGACCGGAATCTGGTCTTCATCAAAGGCGCCGTTCCCGGACCGAAATCGGGCTGGGTCACCGTCAAGGACGCCGTCAAGAAGAAAGCACCGGAAGGCCTGCCTTTCCCGGCTGCTGTGAAATCGGCTGCAACCGAAGCACCTGCGGAAGAAGCGCCCGCGGAAGGTGGTGAAGCATGAAACTTGATGTAATCAAACTGGACGGCGGCAAAGCCGGCAACATCGAGCTGGATGCAGACCTGTTCGGCCTCGAGCCGCGCGCGGACATCCTGCACCGTGTGGTCCGTTGGCAGCGCAACAACGCGCAGGCTGGCACCCACAAGGTCAAGACCCGCTCGGAAACCAGCTACTCGACCAAGAAGATCTATCGCCAGAAGGGCACCGGTGGCGCACGCCATGGTGACCGTAACGCGCCGATCTTCCGTGGTGGTGGTATCTACAAAGGCCCCGTCGTGCGTTCGCACGGCCACGACCTGCCTAAGAAGTTCCGCAAGCTTGGCCTGCGCCACGCTCTGTCGGCAAAAGCCAAGGCAGGTGAGCTGGTTGTGATCGAGAGTGCCGAAGCCGAAGGCAAGACCGCCGCTCTGGCCAAACAGGTTGCAAACCTGGGCTGGAAACGTGCTCTGGTCATCGACGGCGCGACCGTGAACGAAGGGTTCCTGAAAGCGTCCAAGAACATCGAAGGTCTGGATATCCTGCCGTCGATGGGCGCAAACGTCTATGACATCCTCAAGCGTGACACTCTGGTGCTCACCAAAGCGGCTGTCGAAGCACTGGAGGCTCGTCTGAAATGAGCGCGAAGGCAGAACACTACGACGTGATCCGCAAGCCGGTCATCACCGAAAAGTCGACCATGGCGTCCGAAAACGGCGCGGTTGTCTTTGAAGTGGCGATCGATAGCAACAAGCCGCAAATCAAAGAGGCCGTTGAGGCGCTGTTTGGTGTGAAGGTCAAAGCGGTGAACACCACCGTGACCAAAGGCAAGGTCAAGCGGTTCCGCGGCCAGCTGGGCCGTCGGAAAGACGTCAAAAAAGCATATGTTACCCTGGAAGAGGGTAACACAATCGACGTGAGCACCGGTCTTTGATCCGACGCTTACTGCGACTATTCACGGCCCCGGCGGTTCAACCCGCCGGGGCCGATTTCGTTTCAGACCCTGAAACTGCGCGTGCGCAGGTGTTGGAGAAGATGCGGGCTTTCAGCGCCGAGCCCTATTTTCAGATCGCCGATGAAAAGCTGGGGCTTTTGTCGGTTTTCGACGATCTGAAATACGACCGGGCGGATGTGGACATGATCTCTCCGGCGATGCGCAATCATGTGGTCGATAAGCTTGGTCCGCTGGGGTTTCGCCAGACCTCGGGTACGGTGTTGGAACACGTCGAGGCCGAGATGCGTGTGCACATCCCCAAGTTCCACGCCCTCGGTGCGTCGCCCTTCGACATCACGCGCTATACTGAGAAACGCTCGCAGGATTACTGTCTCCTGACGCCTACACAGGTGGCCTGCCAGTATGTGGATCACTACGTGCTGGACGAAGCGGTGCAGCGGATCGAGACGTTAATTACGAAGCACCCGATCAACCTGCTCAAACTGGCGGATTATCTGGAAGGCAAACCCAAGCACCGCGCATTTCGCGAGGTTTTGGGTCATATCAAACTCAAGCAACGTATCGCGGTAGAGTCTGAGCCGCTCTGCAGAAGGCGGTCGTTGGGGTAAGAGTTGCGTTGACTCATCAGAAACGCTTCAGAAGCACGTGCAACCCTGGAAGAGAGACCACACATCGATATATCCGGCGGTCCGTGATTGGACGCGTCTTTGGGGAGAGGTAAGTGGCGTGCTCATGGGGGTTGTTCTTACGCGGCGACACAAAAATTTGAGCGCTAAACTCTCATAATTTGCACAATTCGCTTGCTATGTCGCGCGGGTAGTCTATCCGGCTTCCAACAAACAAAAGACATGGCAGGCGCATGACCGAAACCTCTCTCTCGACCCGGGAAAACCCGGATAGAACTGCCGCGCGGGATTGGGTTTCGACGCTTGCCAAATACCGCGAACCTAATCAATGGCGCAGTTCCTTTGAGCTGGGTGTCAGCATTATCCCATTCTTTGTGCTTTGGGCGCTGTCCTGGATGGCATTATCCATCAGCTACTGGCTGGCATTTGCCATTGCGGTCCTGAATGCGGCCTTCCTGCTGCGCCTGTTTGCGATCCAACACGATTGCGGGCACGGGGCGTTCTTCAAGAACCGGACAGTCAGCGACTGGGTTGGACGGGTGATCGGGGTGCTGACCCTAACACCCTATGATGTCTGGCGCCGCACTCATTCTTACCATCACAACAGTTCGGGTAACTTGGACAAGCGGGGAATGGGGGATATCCACACGCTGACAGTGGCTGAGTACCAATCCAAGTCTCCCATGAACCGGTTCTGGTATCGCGTTTATCGCAATCCGGTCACACTGTTCGTACTTGGCCCCGGCTATTTGTTCCTGCTTCAAAACCGCCTGCCCTTGGGTTTAACTGGTAGCGCTCGGTTCTGGGTCAGCGCGATGGGTACCAATATAGCTATTCTGACCGCCCTTTTTGCTGTCTACTACTATGGCGGCTTGATGCCGGTCCTACTGATTTTTCTGCCCTCAACCCTGATTGCGGCAACTGCAGGAGTATGGCTGTTTTATGTTCAGCACCAATTCGAAGAAACGCATTGGGATTCGGACAAAGATTGGCAGTTGCACGAGGCGGCCCTGCACGGAAGCTCGCATTATATTCTGCCGCCGGTGCTACAGTGGTTCAGTGCCAATATCGGCATCCACCACGTGCACCATCTGTACAGCCGCATTCCGTTCTACCGCCTGACCGAAGTGCTGCGCGATCACGACGAGTTGGCAAACAGCAACAGGATGACCATTCGTGAGAGCATTGCCAACGCGCGGTTGCACCTGTGGGACGAAAAACACCGCCGCCTGTTGTCCTTCGCCGAGGTTCGCGCATTGTATCAGTGAGTGGCAAGTTACCTGAGTTCTTCCGGCCGAATAAGTAATACCCACTGATCGCGCGACTTGCGAAATTGAAACCTGGGGCAAATGTTGCGGTGACTTTTTCTTTGGTCTCCATAAGAATCTTGGGCCGCACCCTATAGACACCCATCCCCAACACTGCTACACGCTCCCAATCTTGCGGCCTCGGATTCGTTCCGGGGCCTCTGATATTTGTAACCGGGGACCTTCGGGGCCCTATACCCTTGGCACCTACGGGGGCCTATCACATAGCGGGGAAACACCCTGCACTTGCTAAACGGAAGACAGAAAGCATGGCACTCAAGTCGTACAAGCCGACGACGCCGGGCCAGCGCGGGCTGGTGCTGATCGACCGTTCGGAGCTTTGGAAAGGACGTCCGGTCAAGTCTCTCACTGAGGGTTTGACCAAATCGGGCGGCCGGAACAACACCGGACGGATCACTTCACGCCGCCGCGGCGGTGGCGCAAAGCGTCTCTACCGGATCGTTGACTTCAAACGGAACAAATTTGATGTCGCGGCAACCGTCGAGCGGATCGAATATGACCCGAACCGGACCGCATTCATCGCACTGGTAAAATATGAAGACGGCGAGCAGGCATATATCCTGGCTCCGCAGCGTCTGGCTGTTGGTGACAAAGTCGTGGCATCCGCCAAGGCCGACATCAAGCCGGGCAACGCAATGCCCTTCTCGGGCATGCCCATTGGTACCATAGTCCACAACATCGAGATGAAGCCTGGTAAAGGCGGTCAGATCGCACGTGCGGCCGGTACTTATGCGCAATTCGTTGGTCGCGATGGCGGCTACGCTCAGATCCGTCTGAGCTCGGGCGAGCTGCGCATGGTCCGTCAGGAATGCATGGCCACCGTTGGTGCCGTGTCCAACCCCGACAACTCGAACCAAAACCTAGGTAAAGCCGGTCGTATGCGCCACAAGGGCGTTCGTCCGTCGGTTCGTGGTGTTGCAATGAACCCGATCGATCACCCGCACGGTGGTGGTGAAGGTCGTACCTCGGGTGGCCGTACGCCGGTTACACCGTGGGGTAAGGACACCAAGGGTAAGCGTACCCGCAACAAGAACAAAGCGTCCCAGAAGCTGATCATCCGCTCGCGGCACGCCAAGAAGAAGGGACGTTAATCTATGTCTCGCTCTGTTTGGAAGGGTCCTTTCGTCGATGCTTACGTGCTGAAAAAAGCCGAAGCAGCGCGCGAGTCGGGCCGCAACGAAGTCATCAAGATTTGGTCGCGTCGTTCCACCATTCTGCCCCAGTTCGTGGGTCTGACCTTTGGTGTGTACAACGGCCATAAGCATATCCCCGTCAACGTCTCGGAAGACATGATCGGTCAGAAGTTCGGTGAGTACTCGCCGACCCGCACCTATTATGGCCACGCCGCAGACAAAAAAGCGAAGCGGAAGTAAGTCATGGGCAAGGAAAAGAACCCCCGCCGCGTGGCTGAAAACGAAGCAATGGCGAAAACGCGCATGCTCCGTACTAGCCCGCAGAAACTGAACCTGGTTGCGCAAATGATCCGCGGCAAGAAAGTCGAAAAGGCTCTGACCGACCTGACTTTCTCGAACAAGCGTGTCGCGCAGGACGTCAAGAAGTGCCTGCAGTCTGCAATCGCCAACGCCGAGAACAACCACAACCTGGATGTCGACGAACTGATCGTCGCCGAAGCCTGGGTTGGCAAGAACCTGGTCATGAAGCGTGGTCGTCCGCGTGCCCGTGGCCGTTTCGGCAAGATCATGAAGCCGTTCTCGGAGATCACCATCAAGGTGCGTCAAGTTGAGGAGCAAGCCTAATGGGACATAAAGTCAATCCGATCGGCATGCGCCTTCAGGTCAACCGCACCTGGGACAGCCGCTGGTACGCCGACACCAAGGACTACGGTGATCTTCTGCTGGAAGACCTCAAAATCCGTGAGTTCATCAACAAAGAGTGCAAGCAGGCCGGTGTTGCCCGTGTGATCATCGAACGTCCGCACAAGAAGTGCCGCGTTACGATCCACACTGCACGTCCCGGTGTCATCATCGGCAAGAAAGGTGCAGACATCGAAGTTCTGCGCAAAAAACTTGCTCGTATGACTGACAGCGAACTGCACCTGAACATCGTCGAAGTGCGCAAGCCCGAGCTTGACGCGCAGCTGGTTGCCGAGTCGATCGCTCAGCAGCTCGAGCGCCGCGTCTCGTTCCGCCGCGCGATGAAGCGGTCGGTTCAGAACGCCATGCGCATGGGCGCCCTGGGTATCCGGGTGAACGTCGCTGGTCGTCTGGGCGGCGCCGAAATCGCACGGACCGAGTGGTACCGCGAAGGCCGCGTGCCTCTGCACACCCTGCGTGCCGACATCGATTACGCACATGCTGAAGCGATGACTCCTTACGGGATCATCGGGATCAAGGTCTGGATCTTCAAAGGTGAGATCATGGAGCACGATCCGCAGGCACGTGACCGTAAAGCACAAGAACTCCAGGACGGCCCTGCACCTCGTGGTGCTGGTGGCGGTCGTCGCTAAGGAGGGAAAGATATGCTTCAACCAAAGCGTACTAAATTCCGCAAGATGCACAAAGGCCGGATCAAGGGGCTCGCCAAAGGCGGTTCCGATCTGAACTTTGGCACCTACGGTCTGAAAGCACTGCAGCCCGAGCGCGTCACCGCGCGTCAGATCGAAGCTGCACGTCGTGCCATGACCCGTCACATGAAACGTCAAGGCCGCGTCTGGATCCGGATCTTCCCGGATACCCCCGTGACCTCGAAGCCAACCGAAGTCCGTATGGGTAAAGGTAAAGGCTCCGTTGACTTCTGGGCAGCGAAAGTAAAGCCCGGTCGTGTGATGTTCGAGATCGATGGCGTCAATGACGACATCGCCCGCGAGGCCCTGCGCCTGGCCGCGATGAAGCTGCCGATCAAGACCCGCGTTGTGGTCCGCGAAGACTGGTAAGCGATTGGGGCTTTGACCCCACTCGTTACAAGAATGACCCTCGTCGGGAAACCGGCGGGGGTTTTCTTTTGGTTCGGCAGCCCGTGTATCGTGGATCGTGAAAAACGTCGACCTCCCTCCGCCGCACCCCTAGGCTAACTTGCAGGAATGGGAGGGTCCTATGGTTCAGCTGCGCAAAAAGATGCTCATTAAGGAAGTCATAACCACCGACCAGTTGGGCCAGCCTTGTGATCCGATCAGTCGGGTTGCAGCGCTGGCGGTGATGCAGAACCCTTTGGCCGGGCACTTCTCGGACGATCTTTCAGAGTTGTTCGAGATCGGCGCCATTCTGGGTTCGGAACTCGCCGCTGAGGCAGTTTCTCAGCTTGATGGGCCGCCGGTTTCGTACGGCAAAGCCGCGATTGTCGGCATGAACGGCGATCTTGAGCAGGGCGGGGCGGTGATCCACCCCAAACTCGGTGCGCCCATGCGCGCTGCGGTGGGCGGAGGTGAGGCGGTGATACCGTCCAACGCCAAGCTGGGCGCGCCGGGTTGCGCGATTGATCTTCCGCTGGGGCACAAGGACAATCCGTGGTCGTTCGATCATTTCGACACGATGACGCTGAACATCCCAGATGCGCCGAAACCGGATGAGATCGTGCTGTGCCTCGCCTATGCCGACGGAGGTCGCCCGATACCACGCTGTGGCAAAGGGCCCATCAAGACCTAAGCGGCTGGTCTTGCCGAGAGGGCTGGGGTATGCCCAGCCCATGGCACAGATTGAATCACTCTTCGTCACCCGTCTCTATCGCGCAAACTTGTCCGAATTCGATCCCAGGATCGACGTGGAGGAATTGGAGAGTTCATGCCTTGTTATTGCTGAAGATGATGAGGCCGGGCAGGACTGGTGTGAAGCGAACGCGTATCCCGGCTACACCAGTTATGCTTCGCTGACCGATTTGCCTTGGCGATTTCCGATATTTGCCGATCTTGTCAAAGTGCTGGATCAGCACGTCGCGGCTTTCGCCAAGGATTTGGAGTTTGATCTGGACGACCGCGCGTTGAAGCTTGAGGATCTGTGGATCAATATCCTGCCCGAGGGCGGAATGCATGCCAGTCACCTGCACCCTCACAGTGTCATTTCGGGCACGACCTATGTGTCCATGCCGGAAGGGGCCAGTGCACTGAAACTGGAAGACCCACGTTCGGGCCGTATGATGGCCGCCCCGACGAGGCTGAAAGGCGGGCGTCGGGAATTACAGCCTTTCATCTACATGAAGCCACAGGTGGGCGACGTCCTGCTGTGGGAAAGCTGGCTGCGCCACGAGGTGCCGATGAACATGGCCGAGGACGAGCGGATTTCTGTTAGCTTCAACTATAAATGGGAGTGAAGCGTCTTAAAGCGTCAAGGTGAAAGCGCTCCAGCTACTTCGTCGGAGGATACTATGACCAAAACAGCTCTCGTCACAGGCGCATCAGCCGGAATTGGTCGGGAATTGGCACGTTATCATGCGTCGCGAGGCGGCAATCTGATCATCAGTGCGCGACGCGGAGATGCGTTAGATGCCCTCAGATCAGAGCTTGAGGCAGCCCACGATGTTACTGTCACTGCCATTCCGCTTGATCTGGGTGCTGTTGGAGGCGCGGAAAAACTTTATGAGGCCGTCAAGTGCAAAGACCTGACGGTCGACTACCTGATCAACAATGCTGGATTCGGAGGGCATGGGGCTTTTTTGGATCGCCGCCTTTCGGACGATCTGGATATGATCCGGCTGAACGTCGAAGCCCTTGTCTCTCTGTGTCATCTGTTCGGCTCGGATATGGTCAGTGGCGGTGGCGGAAAGATACTGAATGTCAGTTCGACTGCGGCGCATATGCCGGGTCCACTTCAGGCGACCTATTTTGCCACCAAGGCCTATGTTTCGAGTTTCAGTCAGGCGCTCGCGGAGGAGCTGAAAGGTAAGGGCGTCACTGTGACGGCACTGGAGCCGGGCTATGTCGCGACCGAATTTGCTACTGCGGCAAATCTTGAGGGCACAAAGCTTGTTGCCCAAAAAGGGGCGACCGCTGAGGCCGTGGCCAAAGTCGGCTATGACGCCATGATCGATGGGAAGCTCACGGTGATCAACGATAAGTCGCTCGCGTTTGTGCTGGGTTGGGTCATGCCGTTGCTGCCGCGACGCGCGCGCCTGAAAATGGTTCGGAAAATGCAGGAGAAAGGTGCCTGAGCACTTGGCCGCGTTTGTCGGGATCAAGAAAGGTCGCGGTTGTCATCTGCTGCCCGGATTCAGAGGGCGGCGGGAATTTGGAAACAGGTAGTTTCATCTGCCCGAACACGGTTTGAAACTTTCCCTTGCCACCCACCCCCCAAACCCTTATACGGCGGCATCCTGCGATCTCCCGGCGTTGTCGGGCGATTCGTATGTCTATCATTCATCCACCAGGTCAAAGGTGACCCGTGTACGGGGCCTTCTGGTGTTTTGAGCAAAGGAAAAGGCGATGAACGCCCAAGAACTGCGTGACAAGACCCCGGACCAGCTCCGCGAGGAACTGGCCAACCTGAAGAAAGAAAGCTTTAACCTGCGCTTTCAACAGGCAACCGGTCAGCTGGAAAACACAGCCGGCATCAAAGCGGCCCGCCGCAATGCTGCCCGTGTCAAAACCATTCTGAACGAAAAGGCCGCTGCTGCGGCATCCGAGGAGTAATCAGATGCCCAAGCGTATCCTGCAAGGCACCGTGACCAGCGACGCCAACGAACAGACCGTAACCGTATCCGTCGAGCGCCGCTTTACGCATCCGGTTCTGAAGAAAACCATCCGTAAGTCCAAGAAATACAGGGCTCACGATGAAAAGAACGCCTTCAAGGTCGGCGACACCGTACGCATCATCGAATGCGCGCCGAAATCGAAGACGAAACGTTGGGAAGTTCTGGAAGCGTAAGCTTCCGGGATTTTTCCATTTGTCGAAACCCTGGGGGATTTAACGAGACCAGCCCCCACAGGTCGGGAGAAACCACATGATCCAGATGCAGACCAATCTGGATGTCGCTGACAACTCCGGCGCACGCCGAGTTCAGTGCATCAAGGTCCTGGGTGGTTCCAAGCGTAAATACGCCTCCGTCGGCGACATCATTGTCGTCTCGGTGAAGGAAGCCATCCCGCGCGGCCGCGTAAAGAAAGGTGACGTCCGTAAGGCCGTCGTCGTACGCACCGCCAAGGAAGTCCGTCGCGAAGACGGCACCGCGATCCGTTTCGATCGCAACGCCGCCGTCATCCTGAACAACAACAACGAGCCCGTAGGTACCCGTATCTTTGGCCCCGTTGTTCGCGAACTGCGCGGCAAGAACTTCATGAAAATCATCTCGCTGGCTCCGGAGGTGCTGTAATCATGGCTGCTAAACTCCGCAAAGGCGACAAGGTCGTCGTGCTGGCCGGCAAGGACAAGGGCAAAGAGGGGACTATCACCTCGGTTGACCCTAAAGCCGGTAAAGCTGTTGTCGATGGCATCAACATCGCCATCCGCCACACCCGTCAGTCGCAAACCTCGCAAGGTGGTCGCCTGCCTCAGGCAAACCCGATCGAGCTGTCGAACCTGGCACTGCTGGACAAAAACGGCAAAGCAACCCGCGTTGGCTTCCGCATGGAAGGCGACAAGAAAGTGCGCTTCGCCAAGACCACAGGGGACTTGATCGATGCTTGATACCGCAACCTACACCCCGCGTCTGAAAGCTCAGTACGCCGAAACCATCCGTGCCGCTCTGAAAGAAGAGTTCGGCTATAAGAACGACATGCAGCTGCCCAAGCTGGAAAAAATCGTTCTGAACATCGGTTGTGGTGCTGAGGCCGTCAAAGACTCGAAAAAAGCGAAAGCTGCTGTCGAAGATCTGACTGCGATTGCTGGCCAGAAGGCCGTTGCAACCAAGGCGAAGAAGTCGATCGCGGGTTTCCGCGTTCGTGAAGACATGCCGCTGGGTGCGAAAGTGACCCTGCGCGGCGACCGGATGTACGAATTCCTGGATCGTCTGATCACCATCGCGATGCCTCGCGTTCGTGACTTCCGCGGTGTGAAGCCGTCTTTCGATGGTCGTGGCAACTTTGCCATGGGCATGAAAGAGCACATCGTGTTCCCGGAAATCGACTTCGACAAGGTCGACGAGGTCTGGGGCCTGGATATCGTAATTGCCACCACAGCGAAAACCGACGCTGAAGCAAAGGCATTGTTGAAAGCATTCAACATGCCGTTCAACGCGTAAGCGCCGGGAGGATTGAGACATGGCTAAAAAAGCAATGATCGAACGCGAGAAGAAGCGCGAACGCCTGGTGGCCAAATATGCCGCAAAGCGTGCCGAGCTGAAAGAAATCGCGAATGACGAGAGCAAGCCGATGGAAGAGCGTTTCAAAGCGCGTCTGAAACTGGCGAAACTGCCGCGCAACAGCTCGGCTACCCGTCTGCACAACCGTTGTCAGCTGACCGGTCGTCCCCACGCTTACTACCGTAAGCTGAAGGTCAGCCGTATCGCGCTGCGCGAGCTGGGTTCTGCTGGTCAGATCCCCGGCATGGTGAAATCGAGCTGGTAAGGGAGACATAGATATGAATGATCCTATCGGCGATATGCTCACCCGTATCCGCAACGCGCAAATGCGCGGCAAGTCCACCGTTTCCACCCCGGCTTCCAAGCTGCGCGGCTGGGTTCTGGACGTGCTGGCGGACGAAGGTTATATCCGTGGCTACGAAGCGACGACCGGTGAAAACGGTCATCCGGCCATCGAAATCAGCCTGAAATACTACGAAGGCACCCCTGTTATTCGCGAACTCAAGCGGGTTTCCAAGCCTGGCCGTCGCGTCTACATGGGCGTCAATGACATCCCGCAGGTCCGTCAGGGTCTGGGTGTGTCGATTGTCAGCACTCCGAAAGGTGTGATGTCGGATGCAAACGCTCGCTCCAACAATGTTGGCGGCGAAGTGCTCTGCACCGTCTTCTAAGGAGGTCTGCAATGTCTCGTATTGGTAAAAAACCGGTCGAGCTGCCCAGCGGCGTTACCGCCTCTGTGTCGGGTCAGACCATCGAAGTGAAAGGTCCGAAAGGCACCCGTAGCTTCACCGCCACCGACGACGTTACGTTGTCGGTTGAAGACAACGTGGTCAAGATCGATCCCCGTGGCATGTCCAAGCGTGCGCGTCAGCAGTGGGGCATGAGCCGCACCATGGTCGCCAATCTGGTTGAAGGCGTAACAAACGGCTTCAAAAAAGAGCTGGAGATCCAGGGTGTTGGCTACCGGGCTCAGATGCAGGGCAACACCCTGAAGCTGAACCTGGGTTACAGCCACGATGTTGATTTCACTGCTCCGGAAGGTGTCACCATCACCGCGCCGAAGCAGACCGAGATCGTTGTGGAAGGTATCGACCAGCAGCAGGTGGGCGAAGTCGCGGCCAAAATCCGCGAATGGCGCCGTCCCGAGCCGTACAAAGGCAAGGGCATCCGCTATAAGGGCGAGTTCATCTTCCGCAAAGAAGGCAAGAAGAAGTAAGGACGCAAACAATGGCAAACAGCAAAAGAACCCTGTTTCTGAAGCGCCGCCTGCGCGTTCGGAACAAACTTCGCAAGGTCAACGCGGGTCGTCCGCGTCTGTCCGTACACCGTTCGAACAAGAACATCTCTGTTCAGCTGATCGACGACGTACGTGGCGTGACCCTGGCCGCAGCCTCGACCCTGGAAAAGGATCTGGGCGTTGTGGGCAAGAACAACGTCGAAGCGGCCACCAAAGTGGGCGCGGCCATCGCCGAGCGCGCCAAAAAGGCAGGCGTCGAAGAGGCCTATTTCGATCGTGGCGGCTTCCTGTTCCACGGCAAGGTGAAGGCTCTGGCCGACGCCGCGCGTGAAGGTGGTCTGAAGATCTAAGACTTGCGGGCAGCTTTGCGGCTGCCCCGATGATCCGGGGGCCTCGGCGACAGTCGGGGCTCACTTGGATTGAACTAAACGGCGCCGCATGCGCCACATGAGAAAAGGGATGCCAAATGGCAGAACGTGAAAACCGTCGGGGCCGTGGCCGCGATCGTGAAGAAGCGCCGGAATTTGCAGATCGTCTGGTCGCAATCAACCGCGTGTCGAAAACCGTAAAAGGTGGTAAGCGCTTTGGCTTCGCCGCTCTGGTGGTTGTCGGTGATCAGAAAGGCCGCGTCGGCTTTGGCAAAGGTAAAGCGAAAGAAGTACCTGAGGCCATCCGCAAGGCGACTGAACAGGCCAAGCGTCAGATGATCCGCGTGCAACTGCGCGAAGGTCGGACCCTGCACCACGACATCGAAGGCCGTCACGGCGCCGGTAAAGTGGTTATGCGCACCGCACCTGAAGGTACTGGTATCATCGCCGGTGGTCCGATGCGTGCCGTGTTCGAAATGCTGGGCGTGAAGGACGTTGTGTCCAAATCGCTGGGCTCGCAGAACCCGTACAACATGATCCGCGCCACCATCAACGGCCTGCAGAAAGAGCAGAGCCCGCGTTCGGTTGCTGCACGTCGTGGCAAAAAGGTTGCTGACATCCTGCCCAAGCGGGACGAAGCACCGGCTGCTGCTGAAGCAGAAGCATAAGGAGAGCGACCCATGGCAAAAACCATCGTCGTCAAGCAGATCGGCTCCCCGATCCGCCGCCCCGCCGAACAGCGCGCAACCCTGATCGGCCTGGGCCTGAACAAGATGAACCGCACCCGCGAACTGGAAGACACACCTTCGATCCGCGGCATGGTCAACAAGATCCCGCATCTGGTTGAGATCATCGAAGAGCGCGGCTAAGCGCGAGTTCTTTGAAGTAATTGAAGCGCCCTCGACGATGTCGGGGGCGTTTTTTTTCTACCAATCAGACGGATGTGAGTCGCGCACGGCCTTTTCGTTACTAAAGCTGTCGCGAGAGCGGATTTCCAAAACTCCATTAGAAAGAAAACGCACAGGTGGGATTGGCAGGTTCTCAGGTGCTGGGCCGGCTCTGACGCGCCCTGCCGAGTCGTATCTGCCTCCATGTGATGGGCAGTTAATCCAATAAGGTTCGTCTCCAAAGGGCTGAGTTGCCGGGAAGGTTATGAAATTCAAATGCGTGCAAATGGGACGATATACCAACCAGCGCCCATCTTCTCCGAATGATCGATTTTCATCTGTCGCTGGGGCATCTGCACGAAGATTTGCATTTCGTGCAAATTTGTCAGGCAACTCACTCAGTGGTGTTGAGCGTGCAGCGTCGACTTCTTTTTGGGTCCGATATCTGACAGTAACCGGACCGTCCCGAAACTTGATGAGCATTTGCTGACCCGGAGTTAGCCCATTTAGATCAACTTTGGTAATCTCAATGGGTTGAGAACGTCCATACCGTTCACTCCAAGTTTGGGAAGATACGGTTTGGCCTCGTAAAGCCAGGCAGGTTGCGCCGCCAAAAACCAGAAAATCTCTGCGTATCATAAGGCGATCCCCCAATATCAAACATCAATATCATCATTCGAAAGCGTTTGAAAATGCGCTGCTAAGGTTTCACCGCCATTCACCAAACGCATACCGGCTAGACCAAAACACGCGTTGTTAGCGGTATCTAATGCTCCTATCTGAGCCTGGTCCACAAAGGAACAAATGGAAACGCCCAGGGAATACGCCCTGGAACAGAAAGGAAATTAGATATGGCACATACAGCTACACTGACTCATGGCGGCTTCAACCTGAGCGCTCGTATCGAGAGCTTTGTTGAGCGCGTAAAAGAGAACCGCGCCCGCGCTGCGGAATACAGCCGCACTTATCGCGAATTGCAAAGCCTGAGCAACCGCGAGCTGGACGATATCGGCGTTCGCCGTTGTGATATCGCAGATATTGCACGCGACCACGCATATTGCGCGTAACACCCCAACACTCACCGTTGAAGGGGCGCCATTTCGGCGCCTCTTTTGGTTTTGGCAATTGTGATGGATCAAACCTTGCAACCAAAGCCGCAACGCTGTAGAGCGCTCCGGTGGATTTCCATCCACGAGAATCAAAACCAAGAAACGCCGTGGTTGGCCCATCACGCTTCGGGGGTCACATCCGGCTTAGGAGAAGCGATATGAAACTGCATGAATTGCGCGACAATCCTGGCGCTAGCCCGAAACGCACCCGCGTTGGCCGTGGTCCCGGTTCCGGCAAAGGTAAAATGGGTGGCCGTGGTATCAAAGGCCAGAAATCCCGTTCGGGTGTGGCCATCAATGGCTATGAAGGCGGCCAGATGCCGCTGTACCAACGTCTGCCTAAGCGTGGCTTTAACAAGCCGAACCGCAAGGAATTCGCGGTTATCAATCTGGGCCTGATCCAGAAGTTCGTCGACGCCGGCAAGCTGGACGCCAAGGCTGCGATCACCGAGGATGCGCTGGTTGCATCCGGTCTGGTCCGCCGCAAGCTGGACGGTGTCCGCGTTCTGGCCAAAGGTGAAATCACCGCCAAGCTGAACCTGGAAGTCACCGGCGCTTCGAAAGCTGCGGTTGAAGCAGTTGAAAAAGCGGGCGGTTCACTTCAGGTCACAAAAGCTGCTGCGGCAGAGTAAGCGCTTGTGAGCGGGCAAAGACGCGCTTACATAGAGCACTAAGTTTTCCCAGACGCCGCCCGAGCCGGAAAACGGTTCCGGGCGGCGTTTACATAAGAGAGACCGATTTATGGTATCAGCAGCAGAACAAATGGCAGCCAACACAAGCTGGGCTGCTCTTGGCAAAGCCACCGATCTGCGCAACCGCATCCTGTTCACATTGGGTTTGCTGATCGTCTATCGTCTGGGCACCTTTATCCCGGTGCCGGGGATCGACGGGCAAGCGCTGCGTGAGTTCATGGAGCAAGCGGGGCAGGGCATCGGCGGCATGGTTTCGATGTTCACCGGCGGGGCGCTGGGGCGGATGGGTATTTTTGCCCTCGGCATCATGCCCTATATCTCGGCCTCGATCATCGTGCAGCTGCTGACCTCGATGGTTCCCGCGCTTGAGCAACTCAAGAAAGAGGGCGAGCAAGGGCGCAAGAAGATCAACCAATACACCCGTTTCGGTACCGTGGCTCTGGCCACCGTTCAGGCTTATGGTCTGGCGGTTTCGTTGGAATCGGGCGATCTTGCGACCGATCCGGGCATGTTCTTCCGTATGTCGACCATGATCACTTTGGTCGGCGGCACCATGTTCCTGATGTGGCTGGGCGAGCAGATCACCGCACGCGGCATCGGCAACGGTATCTCTCTGATCATCTTCGTCGGCATCATCGCCGAGGTTCCCGCAGCTCTGGCGCAGTTCTTCGCTTCGGGCCGCAGCGGTGCGATCAGCCCCGCCGTGATCGTGGGTGTGATCATCATGGTCATCGCCGTGATCACCTTTGTGGTGTTCATGGAGCGGGCCCTGCGCAAGATCCATATCCAATACCCGCGCCGTCAGGCTGGTATGAAAGTCTACGAAGGCGGCTCCAGCCACCTGCCGGTCAAAGTGAACCCGGCGGGTGTGATCCCTGCGATCTTTGCAAGCTCGCTGCTGTTGCTGCCGGTAACGATCTCGACCTTCTCGTCGGGCGCCACAAATGGCCCGGTGATGTCGTGGCTGCTGGCCAACTTCGGCCCCGGACAGCCGCTTTATCTGCTGTTCTTCGCGTCGATGATCGTGTTCTTCGCCTATTTCTACACGTTCAACGTGTCGTTCAAGCCGGACGATGTGGCGGACAACCTGAAAAAGCAGAACGGTTTTGTACCGGGTATCCGTCCGGGCAAGAAAACCGCCGAGTATCTGGAATACGTGGTCAACCGCGTGCTGGTGCTGGGTTCGGCCTATCTGGCGGCCGTTTGTCTGCTGCCTGAAATCCTGCGGGGCCAGTTTGCCATCCCGTTCTATTTCGGCGGCACCTCGGTTCTGATTATCGTTTCCGTGACCATGGACACGATCCAACAGGTCCAGAGCCATCTACTGGCGCATCAATACGAAGGGCTGATTGAAAAGTCCCAGCTGCGCGGCAAAGGCAAGAAACGCGGCAGAAAGGGAGCTGCTCGTCGATGAACATCATTCTTCTCGGCCCCCCGGGGGCAGGCAAAGGAACGCAGGCGCGTCACCTGGTTGAAACCCGCGGTATGGTGCAACTCAGCACCGGAGACATGCTGCGCGAGGCGAAAACCTCGGGCACGGAAATGGGCCAGAAGGTTGCTGCGATCATGGACGCGGGCAAGCTGGTCACCGATGAGATCGTGATCGGCTTGATCGAAGAGAAACTGACCACCGAAAAAGGCGCCGGTTTCATCTTTGACGGCTTCCCCCGGACGCTGGCGCAGGCCGACGCGTTGTCGGCTCTGCTGACCAAGCTGGGCCAGTCGCTGCATACGGTGATCGAGATGCGTGTGGACGATGACGCGCTGGTGGACCGGATCACGGCGCGGTCAACCTGCGGCGGATGTGGTGAGGTCTATAACGACAACACCAAGCCGATTCCTGCGGATGGCAAATGCACCAATTGCGGCAAGGAAAATGACTTTGTCCGTCGCGCCGACGACAACGAAGACAGCCTGCGCACGCGGTTGATGGAATACTATAAAAAGACCTCTCCGCTGATTGGTTACTACTACGCCAAAGGCGATCTGCGTCCGGTGAACGGGCTGGCGGATATCAAGGAAGTTACGGCGTCGATTGAAGCTGTTTTGGGGTGATGCAGTCGACGACTGTTCCGGTTCCTGAAGATCTTGAAGAAGCATTCGAAAGATATGGAGAGCTTATAAAGGCGGAAAGCACTACGTTCAGGCAACGAACCTTGCCTGCTATTTGTGTGTTTACGGCTATCTTTATGTTTGGTCCGATACTCGGTTTCTTTCCACCGCTCAAATCGACAATATCGGTTGCCATCTTATTTTCTCTTCCATTCCTTGCTTTTAGATTTTTTGGAGGGAAACTCAGTGCAGAGCGTGAAGAGATACAGTGTAAATTTTCGGATCAAGGCCTCCGGATTTGCCACGATATGTCGCATCGGGTCGATGTGGTGAGGGAATGAAATTCCAACCTCACTTTGTATGGCTTGACGATCCTCTTAAAAGTCTCTACGCACCCCCATCCCTAAAGGGAATCAAGACCGCATGCGGGATTCGTCCCAATTGCCCCGACCACCTCGAATAATACTGGACCCTCTGGCGTCACTGCCACGGTCAAGTGTTGTGAAAAAAGGTTCCGGAGTTACGGAACCGCAACAAAAAGGAAAGTGACACGTGGCACGTATTGCCGGCGTAAACATCCCGACTGCAAAGCGGGTACCAATCGCCCTCACATATATCACCGGTATCGGAAACACCTCGGCCAAAGCGATCTGCGAAGCCGTAGGCATCGAAGCGCACCGTCGCGTCAATGAACTGTCCGACGCCGAAGTTCTGGCCATCCGCGAGCACATCGATGCAAACTTCACCGTCGAAGGTGACCTGCGTCGTGAAGTTCAGATGAACGTCAAGCGCCTGATGGACCTGGGCTGCTATCGCGGTCTGCGTCACCGCCGCAACCTGCCGGTTCGCGGTCAGCGTACCCACACCAATGCTCGTACCCGCAAAGGCCCCGCAAAGGCCATTGCCGGTAAGAAGAAATAAGGGAGGGTCTGACCGATGGCACGTGATAAGACTCGCGTTAAGCGCAAAGAGCGTAAGAACATCGCATCGGGCGTTGCCCATGTGAACTCGACCTTCAACAACACCAAGATCCTGATCTCGGACGTACAGGGCAACGCCATCTCGTGGTCGTCTGCCGGTACCATGGGCTTCAAGGGATCGCGGAAATCGACCCCCTACGCCGCTCAGATGGCTGCAGAAGATGCAGGCAAAAAGGCGCAGGAACATGGCGTCAAGACGCTGGAAGTCGAAGTTCAGGGCCCCGGTTCGGGTCGTGAATCGGCTCTGCGTGCGCTGGCTGCAGTGGGCTTCAACATCACGTCGATCCGCGACGTGACCCCGATCGCTCACAACGGCTGCCGTCCGCCGAAGCGTCGTCGCGTCTAAGCGATTTTGAATTAAGCTGGGGCTGTGTTTTTGCACGGCCCCAGCACGTCATTTTGAACCTCGGGCGTCTGCACCTTGTTGGTCATGGGGCGCGGACAGGAATGGAGGGATTACATGATCCATAAGAATTGGGCAGAATTGATCAAGCCGACCCAGCTTGACGGCAAGCCGGGCAACGACCCTGCACGTCAGGCAACCCTGGTTGCCGAGCCGCTGGAGCGTGGCTTTGGTCTGACCCTGGGTAACGCGCTGCGCCGCGTTCTGATGAGCTCGCTGCAAGGCGCGGCCATCACCAGCGTTCAGATCGATAACGTACTGCACGAGTTCTCCTCGGTCGCGGGCGTACGTGAAGACGTCACCGACATCATCCTGAACCTCAAAGGCGTTTCGCTGCGCATGGAAGTCGAAGGCCCCAAGCGCCTGTCGATCAATGCCAAAGGCCCCGCAGTTGTCACCGCTGGCGACATCAGCGAAAGCGCTGGCATCGAGGTTCTGAACCGCGATCACGTCATCTGCCACCTGGACGATGGCGCGGACCTGTTCATGGAACTGACCGTCAACACCGGCAAAGGTTACGTCTCGGCTGAGAAGAACAAGCCCGAAGACGCACCCATTGGCCTGATCCCGATCGACGCGATCTATTCGCCGGTCAAAAAGGTTGCCTATGACGTTCAGCCGACCCGTGAAGGTCAGGTTCTGGACTATGACAAGCTGACCCTGAAAATCGACACCGACGGTTCGATCACGCCCGAGGATGCGCTGGCCTTTGCTGCTCGCATCTTGCAGGATCAGCTGTCGATCTTCGTCAACTTCGATGAGCCAGAATCGGCTGGCCGCCAGGACGAAGACGATGGTCTGGAGTTCAACCCGCTGCTGCTGAAGAAAGTGGACGAGCTGGAACTGTCGGTCCGTTCGGCAAACTGCCTGAAGAACGACAACATCGTTTACATCGGCGATCTGATTCAGAAGACCGAAGCCGAGATGCTGCGCACTCCGAACTTCGGCCGCAAGTCGCTGAACGAGATCAAGGAAGTGCTGTCCGGCATGGGTCTGCACCTCGGCATGGATGTCGAGGACTGGCCGCCTGACAACATCGAAGATCTGGCCAAGAAATTCGAAGACGCGTTCTAAGCGCGTCTTCACAAATGCCCGGGCTGCCGGGGACCATATGGGCACTTCCGCCCCAAGGAGAGCCGGTGACACGCATCGCCGGCCAGACAAAGCAAAACGCGAAAGAAGGAACTAGAAAATGCGTCACGCACGTGGTTATCGCCGCCTGAACCGTACTCATGAGCACCGCAAAGCTCTGTTTGCAAACATGGCTGGCTCGCTCATCGAGCATGAGCAAATCAAAACAACTCTGCCCAAGGCAAAAGAACTGCGCCCGATCGTTGAAAAACTGATCACTCTGGGCAAGCGCGGCGACCTGCACGCCCGCCGTCAGGCCGCAGCACAGCTGAAAGAAGACAAAGACGTCGCCAAGCTGTTCGAAGTTCTGGGCCCTCGTTACGCCGAGCGTCAGGGCGGTTATGTCCGTATCCTAAAAGCAGGCTTCCGCTATGGCGACATGGCTCCGATGGCGATCATCGAATTCGTTGACCGCGACATCGACGCCAAAGGCGCGGCCGACAAAGCTCGTGTTGCCGCCGAAGAGGCCGCAGACGAAGAATAAGCCTTGGCTATATCTGAGTTTCAGCCCCCGCGTCGCAGACGCGGGGGTTTTCTTTTTGCTCTGTGTGAAAATTCAAGTCGGCCTAAATTTAATTGCTTTCGGCTTTCAGAATACCATCCGCCGACGCTCCCGCGGACAAATTGGCGTCAGAGAAATCCTCTGTCTCTGGCAGTTCCAGATGAAGAGACGACGTGTGATCGATTTCGATCTTTCCCCGGGTCAATGTGTAATCAAGTACGTGCCCACCGGTGGTCCGGTCGTCAGAGATGAAATGCAAGTGGTAACCCGGTACGCCGATCCCGACTGCGTAGTCAGGGCAGCGGAACCCGAGAATAGTTCCCTCCACGTTTTCCAATTCAAACTCGGCCTGCGTTTTGACCACTTCCAGCAAAGGTTTGTATGGCCGTTCCTGTTTCAAAACGTTTCGATACCTAATGTGTTTGATCAATCCGGTGAAACGAACCGCATAAAACAAGTTCTTTGCATCGGCCATGTCATCCAAACCCTCCTCGAAACCGGATTTGTTAACAGGAGAATCCAACGCAAGCGAAATCGTCGGTTCAAAGTCAATGACGGCTGCGTATGGTGTCAGCGCGCCGTTATCCGCAATTGTCGCTTTGCCTTCCCCATCCAGGCGATAAGCGACACCATCCAGCACCACCATTTCTCCGTCCAGGGCGTTGAAGGTACCGAGACCGAAATCTCCGTGTTCCAGCAGCTGACCGATGGAAACAGTCCCATCATAGACCCCCTGCATGACGGCACTCAGTAGTGAGGCCTGGTAATACTCGTGGGCGTGCTCTTCCCGCACAAAGCTCTTATTTCGATGATGAGAGGCAAGGGCCGTTGCAAAGGTCAATTCCCGGTCTTTGTGCATGGTCGTTCCCTCTGATTGGATTCAGCGCCAAGTCCAACACATAACACAACTCCCTGTGAAACTTTTGCAACGCTTTGCGAAGCCATAATTCTGAAGCTGGGTATTTGTACGAATAGCTCAAAAGAAAACGGTAGGTCCTCAGCATTGTCGAAGGCAGCGGGTTATGTAGCTTGCAATCTTTGCATCGGCCCCGCATATCCGGTTGGCGATATTGCCGGAGGGCCGATGATGCTAAGACTATTGTGTTCCCTAGTATTGCTGATGGGTGCATTACCGGCAGCCGCAGAGACGCAGGTACCAAAAAGCCAGACCGAAATCAGCCTCGGGTTCGCCCCTGTCGTAAAGCAGGCTGCCCCGGCGGTTGTGAACATCTACGCCAAGATTGTGCGCGAAGGGCGGGCAAATCCGCTATTTTCTGACCCGTTCTTTCAGGACTTCTTTGGCCGTGGATTTGGGACGTCACGCCCCCGTGTGCAGAATTCGCTCGGCTCTGGCGTGATCCTCACTGGTGATGGGTATGTGGTGTCAAACTACCACGTTGTGGGGATGGCATCGGAAATTCAGGTCGTGACTACCGACCGTCGTGAATTCACTGCCGAAGTCGTTCTGGGTGACAAAGAAAGCGACATTGCAATCTTGCGGTTGGAAGAGGCAAACGATCTGCCTTTCCTGCAGATGCGCGATTCCGATCAGGTTGAAGTAGGAGAGCTGACGCTGGCGATTGGCAACCCCTTCGGCGTTGGCCAAACTGTTTCGTCAGGTATTATTTCAGGGCTGGCGCGCACAGGAACCGCAACCGGAAACGCACGAGGGTATTTCATTCAAACCGATGCGGCGATAAACCCGGGCAATTCCGGTGGCGCGCTGATCGATGTGAATGGTGATCTGATTGGTATCAATACTTCAATCCTGACCCGCTCGGGCGGGTCGAACGGTATCGGCTTTGCCATTCCGGCCAATTTGGTAGCCGAATTCCTGCGGCAGGCGCAGTCTGGAAACGAAAGCTTCGTAAGTCCTTGGGCAGGAATGGCCGGTCAACACATGAGCGCGGACATAGCCGAGTCTCTGGGTATGGCCATCCCTCTCGGTGTGGTGATTTCTGACTTGCATGAACTGAGTCCGCTGGCAGAAGCGGGTCTGCGGGTCGGTGACGTTGTCACTCATGTCGACGGAGACGAGGTGAATTCTCCGGCCGAGATGAAATTTCGCATGGCTGTTGCCGGGGTAGGTGGAAAGTCGGTCCTGACTCGGCTGCGGGGCGAAGACCGCTCGGATATTGAAGTGGCGCTGATCAAACCGCCTGAAACGCCTGCGGCGGATGAGACTACGCTGGACGAGGATACGGTCATGCCAGGTCTAATCGTTTCGGGTGTAAATCCGGCAGTGATCGTAAAGCTTGGCTTGTCGCTGTCTCAGACCGGCGTCGTGGTGGTTGATCCGAGCCGCTATGGCGGCCGCGCAGGATTGCGTGTGGGCGATGTCGTAAAAGGTATCAACGGAACCAGAACCGAGACACCGGAGGATATCATTCAGGCCCTGACCGATCCGGGTCGCCGGGTACAGATGGAGATTGAGCGGGGAAGCCGGTTAATCTCATTGCGGTTTCGGTTGTGATCCGTGAGTGATTTGTTCGATACCGGTTCTGCGGAACCAACCGCTTCGCCGCACAGGCCGCTTGCGGATCGCTTGCGCCCACAATCCCTGTCTGAGGTGATCGGGCAAGAGCAGGTTTTGGGACTAGATGCGCCATTGGGGGTGATGCTCGCGTCAGGTAGCCTGTCCAGCCTGATCTTCTGGGGCCCGCCGGGTGTGGGAAAGACAACCATTGCCCGGTTGCTGGCGCAGGAAACCGATCTGCATTTCGTGCAGATCAGCGCGATTTTTACCGGTGTGCCGGATCTGAAGAAGGTATTTGAGGCTGCTAAAATCCGTCGTCAGAACGGGCAGGGCACCTTGTTATTTGTTGACGAAATCCATCGTTTTAACAAAGCGCAACAGGACGGGTTTCTGCCGCATATGGAGGACGGCACGATCCTCCTGGTTGGCGCGACGACCGAAAACCCTTCCTTCGAGTTGAACGCGGCGGTACTCAGCCGGTCTCAGGTGCTGGTTCTGGAACGCCTTAGCCTTGCTGATCTTGAGCGTTTGACACAACGCGCCGAGAATGAGCTTGACCGCGCCTTGCCGCTAACGTCTGCCGCCCGCGAAGCGCTGCAGGAGATGGCAGATGGCGACGGTCGCGCACTACTGAACCTGATTGAACAGGTTGCTGCTTGGAAGGTGGACGCCGATCTGGATCCGGATGCATTGTCGACGCGCCTGATGCGACGGGCCGCAAAATACGACAAATCGGGGGATGAGCATTACAATCTGATCTCGGCCCTGCACAAATCGGTGCGCGGATCGGACCCTGACGCGGCGCTGTATTGGTTTGCGCGGATGCTGATCGGCGGCGAAGACCCGCGCTATCTGGCGCGGAGGATCACGCGGATGGCGGTTGAAGATATCGGTTTGGCCGATCCTCAGGCGCAATCGATCTGCCTGCACAGTTGGGAAACCTATGAACGGCTGGGCTCGCCCGAGGGCGAGTTGGCGCTGGCGCAGGCGTTGGTGTATCTGGCACTCGCTCCGAAATCGAACGGGGCCTATGTGGGGTATAAGGCGGCGATGCGGCTGGCCAAGCAATCGGGCAGTGAACCGCCACCCAAACATATCCTGAACGCTCCGACATCGCTGATGAAGGATCAGGGATATGGTGCAGGGTATGCCTATGACCACGATGCCGAAGATGGGTTCTCGGGTCAGAACTATTTCCCGGATGATATGAAGCGCCCGGTTCTCTATCAGCCGGTAGAGCGTGGTTTTGAGCGCGAGCTGAAAAAACGGCTGGAATACTTCGCCAAGCTGAGAACGCAACGCAATCAGGGCTAGACTTGACTCTGCACCCGATGCGCGCGACAGACGCGCATGATTTCTAAGGCACTGAAACAAGCACAATCCGGGCGGATCAGCCGTGCGGAACAAGGGGCAATGGCATGAGCGGCGTACAGGTGATCACCGTAGCAGAGGGCGATGGCGACCAGCGGCTGGATCGTTGGCTGCGCCGCCTGTTTCCTCATGTCAGCCAGGGCCGGATCGAGAAGATGTGCCGCAAGGGTGAACTGCGCGTAGATGGCGGTCGGGTCAAGGCCTCGACGCGGCTAGAGGTCGGGCAGTCCGTGCGTGTGCCGCCGCTGCCAGACGCCGACCATAAGCCCGCTGTCGTAAAGCATCGTGTTTCGGACGCTGACTCAAAGATGATCCAGTCTTGCGTGATTTATAAAGACGATCACGTGCTGGCGCTGAACAAGCCGCATGGGCTGCCGGTTCAAGGTGGCAGTGGTCAGACCCGCCATGTGGATAGCCTGTCTGAGGCATTGCGCTTTGGGTATGACGAGAACCCGCGCCTTGTGCATCGGCTGGACAAAGACACCTCGGGCGTACTGCTGTTGGCCCGCACGCGCGAGGCTGCCAAGGGGCTGACCGCTGCGTTCCGGCATCGTAACACCCAAAAGATCTATTGGGCGCTGGTAGCTGGTGTTCCAACTCCGTACCTGGGCGAAATCAAGACCGGGCTGGTCAAGGCACCGGGGCATGGTAAGCATGGCGAAGGCGAGAAGATGATCGCTGTTCATCCGAGCGAGGTGAACGATACGCCCGGCGCAAAACGCGCACATACGCTCTATGCAACGCTCTATCGCGTTGCAGGGCGAGCCGCCTGGGTCGCGATGGAGCCGGTGACCGGGCGGACCCATCAGCTGCGCGCACATATGGCGGCGATCGGCCACCCGATCATTGGCGATGGGAAATATGGCGGCTCGGGGCAGGAAAACCTCGGCGATGGCTGGGGCGCGCAGTTGGGAGGTATCATCAGCAAAAAGCTGCATCTCCACGCCCGCAGCCTGTCCTTTGAACACCCGATGACCCGCAAACCCATCTCGCTTACGGCGCCTTTACCGGATCATATGAAACACAGCTGGGATACGCTGGGCTGGACCGAAGACCTCGCTGCAGATGATCCGTTTGAGGAGTTGCGATGAACGCTCCATTGCGGCTGGTCCTGTTTGATGTGGATGGCACTCTGGTCGATAGTCAGGGTGCCATTGTTTCGGCAATGACCGCCTGTTTTCAGGCGCAGTCACTGCCGGTCCCGGATCGTGACGCCATCCTGTCCATCGTCGGTTTATCTCTGCCCCATGCAATGGCGCGTCTGGCAGCAGATCAGTCCGAGCGGATACAAAGCGCATTGGTTGACGGATATAAGCAGGCCTATCACGCGCAAAGGTTGGAGCAGGGCGCCGCAAGCTCGCCGCTTTATCCCGGTGCGCGCCAAGTGATTGAGGCTCTTCACGCTCAACCCGAGGTTCTTTTGGGAGTGGCCACAGGCAAATCTCAGCGCGGGCTTGATGCGCTGCTTGAAGGGCATGGGTTGCAGCAGCATTTCATTACTCGTCAGGTTGCAGATCACCACCCGTCCAAGCCGCACCCGTCGATGATAGAAACAGCTTTGGCTGAAACGGGCGTGCCGGCTGCGCAAGCCGTCATGGTGGGCGACACCAGCTTTGACATGGATATGGCCGCAGCCGCGCAGGTTGCCGGGATCGGTGTCAGCTGGGGTTATCACGATCGTCGGGTACTGACGGCTGCGACACATGTGATCGAAACATTCGAAGAATTGCCAGGCGCACTGGCCAAGATCTGGGGCTAATGAGATGAGCGACTGGAAACCCAAACGCTTCTGGACGACAAGCACGGTCGTTGAGACCGACGGGGGCTATACGGTTGAACTGGATGGTCGGCGGGTCAAAACGCCCGCCAAGGCTGCGCTGGACCTGCCCACGCGTGCCATGGCCGAGGCCGTTGCACGGGAATGGGATGCGCAGGAAAAGAAAATCGATCCGACCACGATGCCATTCACCCGTTCGGCCAATGCGGCGATCGACAAGGTGCGGCACCAGCATGGTGAGGTTGCCGATATGCTGGCCGATTACGGCGACTCGGATCTGCTGTGTTATCGGGCGACCCATCCCGAAACGTTGCAGCAGCGGCAGTCCGAGGCCTGGGATCCTGCATTGGATTGGGCTGCGGACGCCCTGGGCGCGCGGTTGATCCCGCGTGCAGGGGTGGTGCATCAACCGCAAGCTGCCGAGGTGCTGCAAGGCCTGCGTGACCGGGTGCATGGACTGAATGCGTTCCAGCTGGCGGCGTTTCATGACCTCGTCAGCCTGTCGGGGTCATTGATTCTTGGTTTTGCGGCAGCCCAGAATTGGCGCAAACCGGACGAGATATGGCGCATTTCTCGGCTGGACGAGCTTTGGCAGATCGAACAATGGGGCCACGACGATGAGGCGCATGCTGCCGCCGAAGTGAAACGGGCCGCCTTTCTGCACGCAAAGCAGTTCTTTGACCTCTCGTTCTGAGACGGATTCTCGTCAAATCGTGAATTTGTGTCCGATTCTGGCAGAAAAGACCTATCGTTTTCCCTGATCCAGCCCTTGACGTTTGTTGATGAATACGCCCAAACTCGGGCCACTAAAGGGGAGACACCTTTTGGGTAACCTTTCTGGCGCCTATGCGCCGGATCGAACCGTTCCATTCAGGGATGGAAAATCAGGAAGAGGTAAAAATGAAAAAATCCGTAATTTTGGGCGTGGCAACCATTGCCGGCCTGGCTGCTGGCGCAGCTGCAGCGGGTACCGTTGACGACGTGAAAGCCCGCGGCAAGCTGAACTGCGGCGTTGCAACCGGCGTACCCGGCTTTGCCAGCCCCGATGCCAATGGTGAGTGGCAGGGTTTTGACGTGGCCGTATGCCGCGCGGTAGCCGCTGCCGTTCTGGACGACCCAAGCGCCGTTGAGTTCATCCCGACCACCGGTAAAACACGTTTCACCGCGCTGGCTTCGGGCGAGATTGACATGCTGGCCCGTAACACCACGTGGACCTTCAGCCGCGACGTCGACCTGAAGTTCGAATTCGTCGGCATCAACTACTACGATGGTCAGGGTTTCATGGTTCCCAAGGCACTGGGCGTCAGCTCGGCCAAGGAACTGGACGGTGCAACCGTTTGTATCCAGACCGGCACCACCACCGAGCTTAACCTGGCGGATTTCTTCCGCATCAACAACATGAGCTACGAGCCGGTTCCGATCGAAACCAACGCCGAAGCGCAGCAGCAGTATCTGGCTGGTGCCTGTGACGTTTACACTACCGACGCATCGGGTCTGGCTGCTACGCGCGCCACCTTTGAAAACGCAGGCGACCACGTGATCCTGCCCGAAATCATCTCGAAAGAGCCGCTGGGCCCGCTGGTCCGTCACGGCGATCACGAGTGGGGCGATGTGGTCCGCTGGACCCTGAACGCACTGATCGCAGCGGAAGAGCTGGGTGTAACCTCGGCGAACATCGACGAGATGTCCAGTGGCGCCACCGACAACCCAGAGGTAAACCGCCTGTTGGGTACCGAAGGTACGCTGGGTGAGATGCTGGGTCTGGACGCGAACTGGGCACAGCGCGCGATCAAAGTCGGCGGTAACTACGGCGAAGTGTTTGCCAAGAACATCGGGGAGGAAACTCCGATCGGTCTGGCACGCGGCCTGAACGCACAGTGGACCGATGGTGGCCTGCTGTACGCACCGCCTTTCCGCTAAGATCCACGGAAAAGGGCGCGGGGGAACCCGCGCCCTTTTTCCTTCCATAAGAAACACGCCCGGAACGATCTGAGCAGAGGCAAACTCTGCCAACATCCGGGATGCACGGGGATATACATAGGTCATGACGACACTCACTGACCCGCCGAAGGAGCACTTCCGGCTGTCCATGCTCCTTTATGATACGCGGTACCGATCTGCGACCATTCAGGTCATAGCGATGATCGGTTTCATGCTTCTGGCAGCCTGGATTATCAACAACACCATTCAGAACCTTGAAACGCTGGGCAGAACAGTCGGGTTCGACTTTTTTGCCGAACCGGCCAGCTATGACATCAACCAACGCCTGCTGGAATACGACTCGCGCGATACCCATCTGCGCGCAGCGTTTATAGGCCTGCTAAACACTCTGGTTGTTGCAGTTCTGGGCTGTATCACAGCAACGATCATCGGTGTCATGGTCGGTGTTTTGCGCCTGTCGAATAACTGGCTGATCGCGCGGATCATGACAGTCTATGTCGAGATGTTCCGTAACGTTCCAGTGCTGCTTTGGATCGTGTTCGCCATGGCGATCCTGATTGAAAGCCTGCCAGCACCGCGCGCCTTCCGAGGTGAAAACCCAGAAGCCACGATGGATCTTTTTGGCACGGTCGCGGTCACAAATCGCGGGGTCTATATCCCCGAGTTTCTGTTCTCGCGCGGATTGGGCGATATCCACCTTTTCGGTACATCAAGCCTGCGCTTTGATGTTTCGCTTGACCTGATCGCCTTCCTGATCGTGTTTGGCGGCAGCATCTTTGCGATGCGTAAGGTTTCGGCCTGGGCCAATTCAACGCAAGAAAAGACCGGCGATCGCCCGGCCATCTGGCACATCCAACTGGGCCTTTTGTTCGTGCCATCAGCCATCCTGCTGGGCGTTCTGGGTTTTCACCTGGGCTACCCTGAGCTGAAAGGCTTCAACTTCAGCGGCGGTACCCACCTTCGTAACTCGCTGATTGCCTTGTGGCTGGCCCTGTCGCTGTACACTGCGGCATTCATCGCCGAGATCGTGCGCGCCGGTATTCTGGCCATTTCCAAGGGTCAGACCGAGGCCGCATCCGCACTGGGCCTGCGCCCGGGCCGGACCATGCGTCTGGTGATCTTGCCGCAGGCGTTGCGGGTGATCATCCCGCCAATGATCTCGAACTATCTGAACCTGACCAAGAACTCGTCGCTGGCGATCGCGGTCGGATATATGGACATCACGGGTACGCTGGGTGGCATCACCATGAACCAGACCGGTCGCGAGCTGGAATGCGTTCTGCTGCTGATGCTGGTCTACCTGTCCATCTCGCTGAGCATTTCGGCGGTGATGAACTGGTACAACAACCGTGTCAAACTGGTGGAGCGGTAATATGAGTGATGTTTCATTTGTCCGCACGGAAATGTTGCCGGAACAGGCACCACCCGCCTCCGAGGTCGGTGTACTGGGCTGGATCAAGCATAACCTGTTTTCAAGCTGGCTGAACGCCATCCTGACAATCGTCTCGCTGGTCTTCATCTACTATGTGCTCTCCAACATCCTGTCCTGGACGTTCGAATCCGTTTGGAACGCCAATTCGCTGTCGGAATGTCGTGAGATCATGATGGCGACCTGGGGCGATACGCATGGTCATGCCTGCTGGGGTGTGATCAAGGACCGGTGGCTACAGCTGCTATATGGGTTCTATCCGCCGTATCCGGCCCATCCGGACGCGACGTGGTCTAACCCGCCCGAAACTGGCGGCTGGCCGGCCTATTTCCGACCGAACCTGACCTTCATCCTGTTGTTGGTTGCTATTGCGCCGGTGTTGTTCACCAAGGTGCCGCGTAAGCTGTTGATTGTAACGGCGGCTTATCCGTTCCTGCTGCCTTGGCTGATGTGGGGTGGGTCGATCTGGGGGCCGCTCATGGTCGCCGCTGGATTTGCCATCGGGTATTTCGCGTACAAGTTTGCGCTTCCGGTTGCCGGGTCTCTTGCCGCGATTATCCTTGCGATTGCGCTGCCCATACTATGGTGGCTGTTTGCTGCCGGTTCCGTGGCTGACGCAATCAATGCAATCATTCCGATCGGTATCGCGCCGGTGGAAAGCCGCGACTTTGGTGGCTTTATGCTAGCGATCCTGTTGGGTGTCGTGGCCATTGGTGTTTCGCTTCCTATCGGTATCGTGCTGGCGCTGGGTCGTCAGTCCGATCTGATGATCGTCAAATACCTGTGCGTGGGCTTTATCGAGTTCATCCGGGGTGTGCCACTGATCACGCTGCTGTTCGTGGCATCGCTGCTGCTGAACCTGTTCCTGCCGCCGGGCACTAATTTTGACATCATCCTGCGGGTGATGATCATGATGACCCTGTTTTCGGCTGCCTATATGGCCGAGGTGATCCGGGGTGGTCTGGCTGCCCTGCCGCGTGGTCAGTACGAAGGCGCAGACAGTCTGGGCCTGAACTACTGGCAGGCGCAGCGGCTGATCATCATGCCACAGGCGCTGAAAATCTCGATCCCGGGCATCGTGAGCACGTTCATCGGTATCTTCAAGGATACGACTTTGGTCTCGATCATCGGTCTGTTCGACGTGATTGGCCTGACCAACGGCATCCGCGCCGATACCGCCTGGAACGGCGTCTACTGGGAACTGTTTGCCTTTATCGGCGTTCTGTTCTTCGTGGTTTGCTTCTCCATGTCCCGTTATTCCATGTACCTGGAGCGCAAGCTTCAGACTGGCCACCGTTAAGGAGTTCAACACATGTCTGAACTTGCAATTGAACGCGAAATCGACCGCTCCAAAATGCAGGTGAGCGACGAAATCGCCATCGAAATCACCAATATGAACAAGTGGTACGGGGCCTTCCACGTGCTGCGCGATATCAATCTGACCGTCAATCAAGGCGAGCGGATCGTGATCGCGGGGCCGTCGGGGTCGGGCAAGTCTACCCTGATCCGCTGCCTGAACGCGCTGGAGGAACACCAGCAGGGCACGATCATTGTGGATGGGACCGAGCTGTCGAATGACCTGAAAAACATCGACAAGATCCGGTCTGAGGTTGGCATGGTGTTCCAGCACTTCAACCTGTTCCCGCACCTGACCATTCTGGAAAACTGCACGCTGGCCCCGATCTGGGTGCGCAAGACGCCCAAGAAAGAGGCCGAAGAGCGCGCGATGCATTTCCTGGAAAAGGTGAAGATCCCTGAGCAGGCCGACAAGTATCCCGGTCAGCTATCGGGTGGTCAGCAGCAGCGTGTGGCGATTGCCCGCTCGCTGTGCATGATGCCGCGGATCATGTTGTTCGATGAGCCAACCTCGGCGCTGGACCCTGAGATGATCAAAGAGGTGCTCGACACCATGATCGAGCTGGCCGAGGAAGGCATGACCATGCTGTGTGTGACCCACGAGATGGGCTTTGCCCGCCAGGTCGCCAACCGCGTGATCTTTATGGATGCCGGTCAGATTGTGGAGCAGAACGAACCGGAAGAGTTCTTCAACAACCCGCAGAGCGAACGGACCAAGTTGTTCCTCAGCCAGATTCTGGGACACTAAATTCGGATCAGAAAACCAAGAAGGCGGGGTGTCGACCTCGCCTTTTTCTATTCCAGCAGCTCGCGTGGGATCGTGAAGCCCAGAACCTCACCCTGATGCCATTCGAGTGTATTCCAGTCGGGGATATCGAACCGGATTACAGTCGTTGCACAAGTCGGATAGTCGTAGAATCTCGAATGATCGGGCTGGTTGCGTACCAGCCGATTTGCAAATGCAGCGATGCCGGGATTATGCCCCAGCATTAGTACGGTATTGCCGGTGGCTGTGGCCAATTCGGCGAACATCTCATCGGGGCCTGTCAGATACAAGGCGGGGGTAAAGCGGATTTCCGGGGTGCTCAGCCCCAGCCTGTCCCACGTTTCCCGGGTGCGTTTGGCGCTTGAGCAGATAACGTCATCCGGTAGCCAGTCATTGCTTTGCAGCCACGCCCCAATCGCGGGAGCCGATTTGCGTCCTCGATTGTTCAACGGGCGGTCGTGATCTTCGGCAAAGGGATCGCCCCAACTGGACTTGGCATGGCGCATTAGGATCAGTGTGCGGGTCATGATCGGTGAAATGCTTTCATGTGATGCGCAGATTGCTCTGGCTGGCGCTCTGCGCCGGCGCTGAGAGGGCAGGCGAGCCGGGCAAGGCAGCCTTTATTCATGCAGCTGTGTCCCGTCTTGGTATCGAGATGATCATGACAGGCTGCTACGTCATAGAAGCTGTGGGTGTTCAATGCCCCAACCGGACAGGTTGTTGCACATGGCGCGGGGCATTCTGTGCAGGGTGACGATTGAGAAACGGATGGAATTGAGAACTCATCCGCAAAATGCAACGCACCACGGAATGACATCATCATCCCTACCGTATCGTGCACCAGGGCCCCGACCGGACTGCTGAAGGTGCGACCGGACTTAAGTGCCCAGTCAATGAAGGGTGCGTATGGTGGGTCGCCGAACGGATAGTAGGCGGTGCCCCTCATGTCCCGCGCAAGCTGGCCGATCACCCGTCTGGACCAGCGATCAACCGGGTCGGGTTGGCCATCCTGCCACTCAGCCGAGGCCTTCAGAGCAGGCCAGAATGCCCCCGCAGCCCCCAGAAGGATTAGGGTTCCGTCATTAAGTTGCTTTGCTTCACTGGGCCTTGGATGAAGTGCACCCATAACTATCAGCCCAACCTGAGTGGCTGCTCGTTCGACATTGGCGTAGGTCATCAACGGCGGAAGGGCAGAGCCAGGCTCCAGCCCAGTTTTGTTGGTCGATCGTCCTGCCATTCCAATCCCACGCTCATTTGTTCGTGCCCGTCCCGAGGTTGTGCAATGTAAGTCCCCAGCATTCGGTCCCAGATAGACAGTGCAAAGCCATAATTGCTGTCATGCTCTGTTCGGAATACCGAATGATGTACGCGATGCATATCGGGTGTCACAAGAATCCTACGTACAACAGCGTCAACGGCAAGGGGGAGCTTCAAGTTTGAATGATTGAACAACGCTGTGCCATTAAGAAGGATCTCGAACAGGATCACAGCCAGGGCGCTGGCGCCGAGCAGATAGATTAGCCCGATTTTCAGGATCATGGACAACGCGATTTCAACAGGGTGAAAGCGGACTGCAGTAGTGACGTCCATGTCTCGGTCGGCGTGATGCACACGATGTAGCCGCCAAAGGATTGGCACCTTGTGGGTAATCAGATGCTGTAGCCAGATTGCAAAGTCCAGAATCAGCACACATAGAATAAGCTCAACCCACCCTGGCCAGGCGAGCCAATTAAAAACGCCCAATCCATTTTTCCCGGCATCAATGGCAGCGCCAACTGCCAATAAGGGCAACCCAATCGCCATAGTCCTGAGCATCAGTGTGTTCAAAACAGTGATTGATAGATTGGTTAGCCACCGATTTTTTCGCGGACAGGTTCGTAAGCGTTTTGGCGCAATAGTCTCTGCCGCCGCAAACACAACAAACAGGATCAAAAACACGCTTAGGCGAAATAGGGGCTCGTTCTCCATACATTCACAATCGGGCATGTTAATGCCCGGTGCAAGATGTTGAAGATCACTATGGCGTTAATCAGGACGGATCAAGGATCCGGCACCGTGTTCCGTAAACAGTTCGAGCAACACCGCATTTGGCGCGCGCCCGTCCAGAATAACGACCGCCCGAACGCCATTATGCAGCGCGTCCAGCGCAGTTTCGGTCTTTGGAATCATCCCACCCGCAATAGTGCCTTCACGCGTCATCTCACGAATTTGGCCAGCCTTGAGCTCGGTCACGACATCGCCCGCTGCGTTCTTGACGCCCGCTACATCGGTCAGCAGCAGCAGGCGGTCTGCCTTAAGAGCTGAGGCGATCGCCCCGGCTGCAGTGTCGCCATTCACATTGAAGGTTTCGCCATTCCGACCTGCGCCCAGCGGCGCGATCACAGGGATAACATCATGCGCAAACAGGTCATGCAGGACTTTGGGGTTCATCTCGGACGGTGTGCCGACAAACCCGAGCGAGGCGTCGGTCTGTTCGCACATCATCAAATGGGCATCCTTGCCCGACAGACCCACAGCCATGCCACCCTGCGCATTGATCGCCTGCACGATCCGCTTGTTCACAAGGCCCGACAGGACCATTTCGACCACTTCGACTGTGGCTTTGTCCGTCACGCGTTTACCACCCACAAACTCGGACTGGATATCCAGTTTGTCGAGCATCGCATTGATCATTGGGCCACCGCCGTGCACGACGACCGGGTTTACGCCAACCTGACGCATAAGCACCACATCGCGCGCAAAGCTTTCCATGGCTTCGTCGCTGCCCATGGCGTGGCCACCTAGCTTGATGACGACAATCGCACCGTCGTATCGCTGCAGATAGGGCAGGGCGCTGTTCAATGTGGCGGCGGTGGCGATCCAATCCCGGTTCATATCTCGTGTCTTCATGGCTGATTGTCCCTCTGGGACCCTGTGTTAGGGCGTTTGGAGGATGGTGCCAAGACCGGATCGCGGAAACAGCCAATCTGAACGGGCCGTACCCGATGGGCGCGACCCGGTTTCCTTAGCTCATGACTTGTATATTGCTGAACAGCGTCACTCCAGATGCGCAATGATCGAACGCAGGGTCGGAATGCCGTCGCCCTTCTCGGATGAGGTCAACACGATCTCGGGGAAGGCTGCAGGATGTTTCGAAAGCGCGGCGCGCACCTGGTCCAGCACTTTTTCCCGGTCTTTTGCTTTGACCTTGTCGGCCTTTGTCAGAACGCACTGAAAGGTCACTGCGCTGGTATCCAGCAGCTTCATGATCTCGGCGTCCACAGGTTTCACCCCATGGCGCGAGTCGATCAGGACGAAGGCACGGCGCAGGGTCTGACGTCCACTCAGATACTGTTTCAGCAGACGTTGCCATTTTTCCACGACCTTCACCGGCGCGTTCGCATAGCCGTACCCTGGCAGGTCGACCAAATAGAGTTCAGGCCCTTGCGTGAAAAAGTTGATCTCTTGTGTACGCCCCGGCGTGTTCGAGGCACGTGCTAACCCCTTGGTGCCCGTTAGCGCGTTGATCAAGCTGGATTTACCGACATTCGAACGCCCGGCGAAACATACCTCCAACCGATCGGGCGCAGGCAGGCCATCCATCGCAACGACGCCTTTGACGAATTCGGATGGCCCGGCAAACAGCTTTCGACCGGTTTCCGTTGCGAATTCATCTGGAGTTTCAGCTAGTGGAAAGGGAAGTGTGGTCATAGAACCTGAACCTCGTCACCGGTGTGAATGGTGCCGCCTTCCAGAACTTCGGCATAAACGCCAAAATCCTGATGATCCCAGCTGCTCAGCGCACCCAGTGTGTCGGCATCCCGCTCACCCGTTTCAGGGTTGGCGGTTGTCGCCAAACACCGCGTGATGCGTTCGCGCACATGAAAAACGGCCTCGCCGATCCGGATGTCGCGGCCAATCCAGTCGAACTCATTCCACAGCGGCAGGCCATCGAACCAGATATTTCCGCGCCAGCGAGCGATAGAAAGATCCCTGCCTAGCTTCTGCTCGACCGCCCGATGCGACGACATATTGCACAAACTGATCGAAGGAAAATCGCTGTCCGTCATGCCGCGATTAGCGGCGCGGACAATGCGGGCAGACGCAGCACGATCTGCAGGCATCAGCGGTTTGACCCAGTCCAGAAAGGTATCCTGATGCACGTCGGGCTCAAAGCTTAGATCGGGGCGATTGGGATGGCTCAGCGTGACCGAGTCGCCTTGCAGCTGCGCCGAGATTGCCATCAACTGAGGGGCCTTCGCGCCTCGGCTGAAATTGGCGCAGGGTGCCCATTCCGATCCATCCGCTTTCGACGCCTCATGTGCAACCGCCCAAACACGATCCCCGGGCATGGTATGCCCGGGGATCATGGTAATGCGATCAAGGCGTTCACGCCCGTGACTTTTGATCGGGTGCCGCCAAATGCTGGTGACCGAACCGCTCATTTGTCGTCCGTCTTTGGCGTGCGTTTGAAGCCTGATTTGATGTTGCCGAATACATCGGGCGTATAGCCCTGGCTCCGCATTATCAGGTATTGCTGGGTAAATGTGATCGTGTTGTTCGCGATCCAGTAGACCACCAAACCGCTGGCAAATCCGCCCAGCATGAACATAAACACCCATGGCATCCAGGCAAAGATCATCGCCTGTGTTGCATCGGTCGGTGCCGGGTTCAGTTTCTGCTGCAGCCACATCGAGATACCCAGCAGCAGTGGCAGGATACCGATAAAGATCAGCGCCATGAAGCTTTCAGGCTGCGGTGCCGCCCAAGGCAGCCAGCCAAAGAAGTTGAAGATTGAGGTCGGATCCGGAGCGCTGAGGTCCTGGAACGGGCCAAACCATGGGGCTTGACGCAGTTCGATGGTGACAAAAATCACCTTGTACAGCGAGAAGAAGATGGGGATCTGCATCAGGATCGGCAAACAGCCTGCGGCCGGGTTAACCTTTTCCTTCTTGTACAGCTCCATCATGCCTTGCTGCATCTTCTGGCGGTCATCCCCTGCGGCCTCTTTCAAGGCCTCCATCTGGGGCTGCAGTTCCTTCATCTTGGCCATCGAAACGTAGGATTTGAACGCCAGCGGGAACAGGATCGCCTTGATGATTAGGGTCAGGCCGATGATGGACCAGCCCATGTTGCCGATCAGCAGATTGATGTTGTGCAGCAGCCAGAAGATCGGCTTGGTCAGGAAGAAGAACCAGCCCCAGTCGATGCTGTCGATGAATTTCTGTACGCCTTCCGCCTGGTATTCCCGAATGGCTTCCCATTCCTTGGCACCAGCGAACAGGCGTGTGGTCACTTCGGCAGTCTCACCCGGCGCTACGGTCAGCGTCGGCAGCACCGTTTCGGTTTGATAGATTTTGCGGCGCGAGTCATATTTTGCGGCTGCTTTGAAGGTCGAGCCCGGCTCTGGGATCAGCGTGGTCATCCAGTAGTGATCCGTGAAGCCGATCCAGCCATCTTCCTTGACCTGATAGACCTCGGCCTGCGCCCGTTCGTTCGGGTCGATGTCAAAATCGCGGACATCACCATAGTCAACTTCGGACAGCGTGCCGTCAGCCATGCCGATCACACCCTCATGCAGGATGAAGAAGTTTTTCAGGCCCGGAAGGTCGCCATCTTCACCAATACCGTGGCGTGCAAGAATGCCATAGGGGGCCATGCCCACCTCGGATTGGGTCGCGTTTTCAAGCGATTGGGTAACTGTGAACATGTAATCCTGGTCGACCGCGATGGTGCGGCGGAAAGTCAGGCCATTGCCATTGTCCCAGGCCAGCGTGATGGGGCTGTCTACGCCAAGCGTCTCACCCTCTTCCAATGTCCAGAGCGTGTTGGGGCCCGGGACATCCGCACCTGCAACTCCTGTACCCGGTGCCCAGCCGTAAAGGGCATAATAAGCCGATTCCGAACCAACCGGAGACAGCAGCTCAACAATAGGCGCGCCTTCTTCGATCGAGACTTTATAATCTTTCAGAAACAGCTCATCGATCCGCCCGCCGGACAGGGACAGGCTGCCTTTCAGACGGGGGGTGTCGATGTTGACGCGCGGGGCCTGTTCCTCTGGCAGTGTTTCCTCGGCGGTCGCTGTGGCTTCACCCACGGTGCTGGTCGCGCTGGGTGTTTGCACCTCGTCGCCTTCCAGAGCTGCAATTTCTGCAGCGTCCTGCGTCGTGGTTGATTCCGGCGGTGGGAACAGCACGAACCAGACAAGGATCACCAGAAAGCTGAGCGCGGTTGCAAGGATGAGATTTTTGTTCTGATCGTCCATCGGGGACAGCCACCTTGAGCAGTGAAACACACCCGGTGGGTTCAACAGAGTGCAGCCCCAAAGGTCAAGCGGAATCGCCCATCAAATCGCTCCAGCGCTGGATTTGGCGCACCGTAATTGCAGATTTCATCCCATTTTGCGACCGATCTTGGATGCACCCCTGATCTTGGCACGATGCGCCGCGATCCAATCCAGGGTCTGCTCAAATGGCATTGGCTCTGCAATTCCGAACCCCTGAACGTGGTTACTGCCCAATTGCGCCATCAGCGCGTGCTCGCCGGGCGTTTCCACGCCTTCGGCGAGCGTCTCGAGGTTCAGACGTTCAGCCATGGTCAGAATGGCGCTGACCAGTTGCTGCTGGCTGGGATCCTGATCGGATTTGGTGACAAACGTCCGATCAATTTTAATCCGCGAGACGTCAAACCGCTTGATAGAGGCGATTGAAGCATGTCCGGTGCCAAAGTCATCCAGGTCGATACAACATCCAAGCGCAGCCATGCCGGTTACATTCCGGGTGATCACGTCATCCGGCCTGCGAGAGAACACGGTTTCCAGAATCTCAACCGCCAGCCGATCCGGTGTCAAATCAAACTGATCCAACTCCCATTTCAGGCGGTCGATCAAGCCGGGATTGCGCAACTCATCGGATGAGAAATTGATACCGATCCGGGGCACAACGCATGCTGCACGATCCCAAGCTTGCATCGCTTCAAAAGCATGGTGACGCATGATTTGACCTAGCCGCTCCATCAGTTCGGCTTGCTCGGCGAAGGGCAGGAATACCTGCGGGCTGAGAACACCTTTTATTGGATGCTCCCACCTTGCCAAAGCCTCGAACCCTGTGATGTTCCCATTATCCGTTGAAACCTGAGGCTGAAACCAGGGCCGAATCTCTCCATTGTCCAATGCCGCCTCGAACTCTTTTCTCAAATTGGCTCGGACCAGGGATCGCCGACGGGTCGCGGTTGAATAGGCGCGTATGGTCGAGGGACCGCTTCTTTGCGCCTCGGACAGTGCAGCGGTGGCGGCGCCAATCCACTCATCAGCCTCGGCCTGTCGCAGGTCTGAATGCAGGCAGAACCCGATCGAGCAGGATTGGTAAACTCCTGTGCCATTCAACAAAAGCGGCTCTTCGACTGCGCTTTGGATGCGGCCGGACATTTGAATGCAAGCTTCCAGATCAAGATGTGGGGAGGGATGCAGGCCAATGAGAAACCGGTTCTGATCGATCTGCGAAAAGATGTCCTGATTTCGGATGATCGACAGGATACGATCACTGAATTGCTGCTTTACATGAGTGGCGGCAGCCTGACCGTGCAGATCCTGAAGCTCGGCATAGCCGTCCAAAGCAATTGCAATACAGGCGGCATTCTCACCTGATTTGCTGACCGATTCACTCAACGCCTCCAACTCTGATTGAAAAACGTCATAGGGAACCAGGCCGCTGGGGCGCATACCTGAACTGCGGGCTGTATAAGAACGGCTTCCCCAATTTCCGATGACGGCAAAAGCAAGGGGCAAACCCAAAGCCGTGGTAACAAGTGCACGTTCACCGCCCAACCAGAAGGCGGCTAAACACGCCGCGGGAATAAATGCCAGAACCTGCGGTCCGGTGAGAAATATCCGCAGCGTTTCGGAACAACGGTCGACAAAGAGGAATTTCCGCATAGGTTTTAGGGCCTTCAGCTTGGGCTAGGATCGCGCAAGCCAACCGTAGGAAATCAATCTGAGTCAGGCGTTAACGTAACTGGGGAATATCGTCTGAATTTTCGTCTTTTTGAATCGGATCGATCGAAAGATTTGCGAAATCAAACAGTTTTGGGTCCAGAAGATGCGAAGGCCGCGCATTGGTCAATGCCCGAAACATCACTTGCCGCCGGCCGGGGCTGTTCTTTTCCCACTGATCGAGGATCTGCTTGACCTGTTGGCGCTGCAGCCCGTCCTGACTGCCGCACAGATCGCAGGGTATGATGGGATAGTTCATCGCTTTGGCGAATTTCTCGCAATCCGCCTCGGCCACATGGGCCAGCGGGCGATAGACGAACAGATCACCTTCTTCATTCACCAGTTTTGGTGGCATGGTTGCAAGACGACCGCCATGGAACAGGTTCATGAAAAAGGTTTCAAGGATGTCATCGCGGTGATGGCCAAGCACAACTGCGGAACAGCCTTCCTCGCGCGCGATACGATAGAGGTTGCCACGACGCAGGCGTGAACACAGCGCACAATAGGTGCGGCCCTGCGGAACTTTGTCCATCACAACGGAATAGGTGTCCTGATACTCAATCCGATGTGGCACCCCCATACGGTCTAGGAATTCTGGCAGGACTGTTGCCGGGAACCCCGGTTGCCCCTGATCCAGATTGCAGGCCAGAAGATCCACGGGCAGCAGACCGCGCCATTTCAGTTCGTAGAGCACCGCCAGAAGGGTATAGCTGTCCTTACCGCCCGATAGGCAGACCAACCAGCGGGGTGTTTTACCTTCGGCGGTGCGGTCCACCATGCCGTACTGCTCAATGGCCTCGCGCGTCTGGCGCACGATGCGCTTGCGCAGCTTCTTGAACTCGGTGGTTGAAGGCGCACCGGCAAAAAGCGGATGGATATCGTCGGCTTCATCAAACATGGGCGGGGCCTATCGCAGTTGGGTGAGCCGGGCAAGGGTCAGGGTCGTTCGTCTTCGGGCACAGGGTCATAACCGTCGCCACCCCACGGATGACAGCGCCCGATCCGGCGCGCCGCCAGCCATGCGCCCTTGATGGCGCCGTGTTTTTCAAGCGCTTCCAGCGCATAGGCCGAACAAGTCGGCTGATAGCGGCAGTTGAATCCGACCCAGGGGCTGAAGATCAACCGGTAGGCCCGGACGGGCAGGGCGAGGAGATGGGCAAATATGTTCACTTGCCACCCCCATGAATTTTGCGCAGCGCATAGCGCAAATCGTCTTTCAGCGCATCAAAGGGCCGTGCAGCGGTAACCTCGGCGCGGCCGATCAACACGTAGTCCCAGCCCGCATGCCCATGAATAGTTAATACGGCTCGCGCGGCTTCACGCAGGCGGCGTTTGGCGCGGTTGCGGGCGACGGCATTGCCGACCTTCTTTGAGCAGGTGAACCCGATGCGAATGCCCGCAGCCTCATCAGCGCCACGTTTACGCGCCTGCACCATCATCGATGCAGTGCCTTGCCGTTTGGCCCGCGCGGCTTTCAGAAAGTCCGAGCGATTCTGCAGTACGGTCAATGATTCAGATGCGCAAACGGACGCCGCCGGGGGCATCACCCGCGGCTGGTTATTACCATCCTCAGGGGCCTCCGGCGGCGTCATGTTCATAACCCGAAAGGTCGAGCGGTTTATGCGCTCAGCGACTTGCGGCCGCGTGCGCGACGTGCGTTCAGGATTTTGCGGCCGGCTTTGGTGGCCATGCGCGCGCGGAAACCGTGGCGGCGTTTGCGAACCAGGTTCGAAGGCTGATAGGTGCGTTTCATCGCTCCGTCTCCAATCTATAGCGGTGGGTGCGGCGCGGATTCGCCTGGCCCTAGTGTTCGAAGCCCGTCCTCTACTGGGTAGCGGGGGGTAAGTCAAACCCCTAGGTGGGGGTTTTGGTGCGTTTTGCAACAAATCTGTAATCTGTCCGGGCAAAAGATTTCAAAAACCGGGTTCAGAGCGCGTATCCCTCACATTAAGTGCCATAAACATCAAGGCCCCGTGAGGCCTCTGTTGCAGCGCGCGCGGGCGGCGCATGTTGTGGGCAAGATGAATGAACAAGAACCTGCTACCCAGATGAACGAAACCACCAAGATCCAGCGCAACGGGCTGGCACGTCATATCCCATTGGCGGTGATTCTCGCCGTTGCCGCTGTGGGGTTCTTTGCGCTGGGCGACTATCTGACCTTTGAAACCCTGCGCGACAATCGCGAGGCCCTGCTGGCCTGGCGCGATTCAAACTACTGGGCGATGGCTGCGGCTTTCGTAGGGATTTACATCATTATTGTTGCCTTCTCGCTGCCTGGCGCTGCGGTCGCTTCGATGACCGGTGGGTTCCTATTCGGGTTGCTTGCAGGAACGGCTTTTAATGTTTTTGCCGCAACCATAGGCGCTTCGACGATCTTTCTGGCCGCACGCTGGGGTTTGGGTGAATCTCTGACCGCCAAGCTTGAAGCCTCGGAAGGGACGGTCAAGAAACTGAAGGACGGGCTGCGTGAGAATGAAATCTCGGTTTTGTTCCTGCTGCGTCTTGTACCTGTGGTGCCCTTCTTCGTTGCCAATCTGGTGCCCGCATTGGTTGGGGTAAAGTTCCGAAACTTCCTGATCACGACGGCGCTGGGCATCATCCCTGGTGGGATTGTCTATACCTGGATCGGTGTTGGGCTGGGTGGTGTCTTTGATCGCGGCGAGACCCCTGATGTCTCGCTGTTATGGGAACCCTTCGTGATCGGGCCAATTATTGGCTTGTGCGCGCTGGCAGCGCTGCCGATTGTCATCAAATCCCTCCGTGGTCGAAAGGGCTCCTGATCCATGCAAGAGTTGAAAACCGATATCCTGGTGATCGGGGCCGGGTCAGGCGGGTTGTCTGTAGCCGCCGGGGCCAGCCAGATGGGTGCGGATGTCATCCTGCTGGAAGGCCACAAGATGGGTGGGGATTGCCTAAACTTCGGCTGTGTCCCATCCAAAGCTCTGATCGCCAGCGGCAAGGCTGCATATGCTCAGGCCCACGCGTCGGCTTTTGGCGTCGCGGATGCGATGCCACAAGTGGATTACGCAGCTGCCAAGGATCATGTGCAGAGTGTTATCGCCCAGATCGAACCCATGGATAGTCAGGAGCGTTTTGAAGGCTTTGGCGTCAAGGTAATCCGGGAGTACGGTCGCTTCATCTCACCCACGCAGGTACAGGCCGGAGATCATCTGATCACCGCCCGTCGCGTCGTGGTGGCCACAGGTTCATCGCCCTTGGTGCCGCCGCTGCCCGGGCTGGATCAAGTGCCGTATTACACCAACGAGACCATATTCGACCTGCGCGATAAGCCCGAGCACCTGCTGATCATTGGCGGAGGTCCCATCGGCATGGAAATGGCGCAGGCGCATATCCGGCTGGGCTGCAAAGTGACCGTGATCGAGGGCCTTAGTGCGCTGGGCAAAGACGACCCTGAAGCTGCAGCCGTCGTGCTGGACAGCCTTCGGACTGAAGGTGTCGAAATCCATGAAAACGCCATGGTGTCCCAGATCCGAGAAAATGCAGGCACCATTGAGGTGGTCACTGAGAATGATGAGGTCTACGCGGGCTCTCATCTGTTGCTGGCCGTCGGACGCAAGGCCAATATCGACCGTCTGAACCTCGACGCTGCCGGGATCGACAGCACGCGGGCAGGCATCAAGGTGGACGACTCTTTACGCACGAGCAATCGCAAGGTCTATGCCATTGGTGATGTTGCAGGTGGGCTGCAATTTACCCATGTCGCCGGATATCATGCGGGGATCATCATCCGCTCTGCCTTATTTGGGCTTCCGTCGAAAGCGAAGACCGCTCATATCCCATGGGCCACCTATACAGATCCCGAACTGGCACAGGTCGGCCTGACCGAGGCACAAGCCCGTGAACAGCATGGCGACGCGGTGGAGGTTGCCCGGTTCGACTATCACCACAATGACCGTGCAGTTTCCGAGCGCAAGACCAAGGGGTTCATCAAGGTGATGGTCGTAAAGGGCCGACCAGTGGGCGCGACAATCGTCGGATATCAGGCCGGAGAATTGATCAACTTGTGGTCGCTGGCGCTGGCCAATAATCTCAAGATGGGTCAGATCGCAGCGATGGTTTCGCCTTACCCAACGGTCGGAGAGCTTAACAAACGTGTGGCAGGGGCCTATTTCTCTCCAAGGCTGTTTGAGAATCAAATGGTTAAAAGAGTGGTCAGGTTCGTCCAGCGCTGGATTCCCTGACCCAAGGAGGAGCGCAAAGTGAACTCGCTGTCGGGCCGATTTCTGATCCTGACGACGGTCTTCGTCATGTTGGCCGAAGTACTGATCTTTGTGCCCTCGATCGCGCGCTTCCGTGAAGATTTTCTGCTGAACCGGCTGGAACGCGCCCAGATCGCCTCGCTTGCTTTGTTGGCCGACGATATGCTGGCTGATGAGCTTGAAGCGGAATTGCTGTCAAATGCGGGGGTCTATAACGTCGTATTGCGCCGCGACGAGGTGCGTCAGCTCATGCTGTCTTCACCGATCCCGACCCAGATCACCAAAACCTTTGATTTGCGTAATGCCAGGGCTTGGGTGCTGATCCGTGATGCGGTCTCGAGGCTGTTTACCCCCGAAAACGAGGTCATTCGTGTGATTGGCGCGCCGGTCAAAGACGCAGGACTGTTGATCGAGGTGACAATGGACAGTGAGCCCTTGCGCATGGCCATGACGGATTATGGTCTCCGCATCCTTGGGCTGTCCTTTGTGATCTCAATCATAACGGCCTCGTTCCTGTTTCTGGCTGTGCGCGTGGTACTGGTGCGTCCGATCAAAAGCGTTGTGGGCTACATGCAGCGCTATGCCAGCGCACCTGAGGATGCGCGCGGCATCATCTCCCCCAATTCCAAGGTGACCGAACTGCGCGAGGCCGAAGAGGCCCTGCAGATGCTTCAAACCGATCTGACCCAGGCCCTGAAACAACGTGAACGTCTGGCCCAGTTGGGCGGGGCGGTGGCCAAGGTCAGCCACGATTTGCGCAACATTCTGACGTCTGCTCAGCTGTTTACCGATCGAATTGAGGCAAGCAATGACCCCCTGGTGGCGCGAATGGCACCCAAACTTGTCAATTCGATCACGCGGGCGGTTTCCTTGTGCGAAAGCACCTTGGCGTTCGGACGCGCCGAAGAACCAGCCCCAACCCTGACCATGGTGCGCTTGCGGGACGTTACCGCAGATGTTGTCGCCAGCGAGCAACTCGCCATTGCCGATGCCTGCGTTGAGATTGTGAACGACGTACCCGAAGATCTTGTTATCCGTGCCGACCCGGAACAGATTTTCAGGGTTGTCATGAATCTTGTGCGCAACGCCCGTCAGGCGCTTTTGGTCTCTGGTAAGGCGGGGCGCGTAACAGTGTCTGCATCTGAGCTTGAAGCCGACTGGTGCATCGAAATCAGCGATACAGGTCCAGGCCTGCCTCCTAAGGCCCGAGAGAATCTGTTTACACCATTTCAGGGTGGTGTTCGCAAAGGCGGCTCGGGACTTGGGCTCGCGATTTCGCAAGAATTGGTGCGGGGTCACGGCGGAGATCTGTTTCTGAAAGACACAGGGCCTGATGGAACCACCTTTGAAATAAGGCTTCCACGCGGTGATATGACTTTTTGAAGTTTTTTTGAAGAATCGACTTGCGCGCCCTCGGCCTCAGGTCTAAATACCGCCTCACCAACGCGGACCGATAGCTCAGCTGGATAGAGTACTTGACTACGAATCAAGGGGTCGGGGGTTCGAATCCTCCTCGGTCCGCCACTTGGTAATTTTCTCCAATTTTGCCGAACCATATTAGGCTGCTAAAACCATTGTGTTTTATGGCTGTAGTCTCACTGGCGTGTTTCATTGGATTTTATCCAATTACACCACTATACTTTCGTTGAGTGGTATATTTTGTGGTATTTTCATGGCTGCGCTCAGCGGGAAGCTGACAAAGAAACTGGTAGAGAATCTTGGCCCGGGTCGACATGGCGACGGTTCTGGCCTGTACCTTGTTGTTGATCCCTCGGGCGCCCGGCGCTGGATCGTGCGCGTGACGGTCAAAGGGCAGAAGAACCGCAAGGGCGCTCCGCTGCGCACGGATTTCGGGTTAGGTGGCGCTGATGTCGTCACACTAAACCAGGCTCGAGAAAGAGCCCTCGAATATCGACGCATGGCGAAAGCCGGGTTAAACCCTCGATTCAATGCCCAGCGTGAAATCCCGACCTTCGAAGAACTCAGCCGACAGGTTCACATCGACCGGCTGCCCACATGGAAGAACGCCAAGCACGGCCAGCAGTGGCTAAATACCTTGCGCGACTATGCGTTTCCAAAGATCGGACGCATGCCAGTCGACAGTATTGATCAGCCCGAAGTGCTGATGTGCCTGTCCCCCATCTGGACTGAGAAACACGAAACCGCAAAGCGACTGTCTCAGCGGATCAAGACGGTACTCGACGTGGCAAAATCCAAGGGTTTCCGCTCAGGCGAGAACCCGGTGACCGCTATCCGTGAAGGCAAGGTGCTGCCCACCGTCAAAGCAAAGGTACAGCACCATGACGCAATGCCGTGGCAAGAGGTGCCCGCGTTCTTTGCCGAGCTACAGACCCGTTCAGCCATGGCAGCCAAGGCGCTGCAGTTCACCATCCTGACCGCTTGCCGGACCTCAGAGGTGCTGGAGATGAAATGGCCCGAGGTCGATGTCGATGCGAGACTTTGGATCATACCTGCGGAGCGCATGAAAGGCGGGCAGGTCCATCGTGTTCCTCTCACCGACGAAATGCTGGCCATTCTGGAACCGCTGCGCGCGTTGGCCTCTGACTATGTGTTCGAGGGTCAAAAGCGGCATCAGCCCCTGTCAAACATGTCCATGCTAATGTTGCTGCGCCGGATGCGTCAGGATGGCGTCACCGTGCATGGCTTTCGCAGTTCGTTTCGGGATTGGGCGGCGGAGGCTGCAAACGCACCGCGCGAGCTGGCAGAGGCGGCCTTGGCCCATCAGGTTGGTTCGGATGTTGAGCGCGCCTATGCGCGGTCGGATTTGTTGGAACGCCGCCGCGATTTGATCGAGCGGTGGTGCAAGTCTGTTTCGAGTTAGCAATTTAGATGGATATGATTTGATGACGCATAGCAAATGGACAAAACCTAATCGGTTTACAGAGGTTATACGCCACAAGGCATCCCCCGTCGTGGTGGGTGCGGTCCCAGGGCCGTCTCTAGTCTCTCTTCGAAACACATTTACCGATGATTTCAGCGAAACAAGGGACGGAGACACCGTTTGGGAAGTTTGGATAACGACTAGGACAGGACTAGACAAAGAGGTCGTGGGTTTAAGCTATTTCGCAACAGAGGAAGCAGCGGAAGCTGCTGTAGCTTCTATGCCGGTTGGGATGACCTACGGAGACCACTTTGGCTTTCCTAAGAGAATTAAAGAAATAGTTGGAACTGGAGGCTTAGACCCCGCCGCTATGCTGTCATATATGTTTGGATCTGGCGATCACGACGCAGTTCATTTTGTTTGTTACGAAGCGCTAGCCGAAGCGGGGGTCATATCAAAAAAGGACTACACTACTCTACCAAGTGTCCTCGATTGGTTGGGCGACGATCATGTTGCTTGGATGAGAAATACCTTCGGTGAAAATTGGTCAGCAGTTGCACAGTTTGAGTTTTGTCTAAATCACTTCCCTGACTCGTCTCTGGCTAGTCTATCAGCGAAACTATTCTTGTCGCAGTTCGTGACAAACGACGACTTTACAGCGGGTTATGTAACCAAGGAAATTGAGGCTATCTCAGGAGGCACTGAAGCTGCAGCATTTCTGGCAGCAAACACCCGAATAAAGGCTGGCGAAGCCGGGGCACGTGCATCCCGAGATCGCAGACTTCAGAACTTGGAACTGCTGATGCAAGAAATCGAGCAACTATCTGGCGCGGTTGGTTTGATCAGCGAAGAACGAATAATCGAGCAAGCCTTGGAGAAGTCAGTTGAGAAACAACTGGACTTCCCAAAATCGCGAAAAACTCATGCGGACTATGGAACGGCGTTGCGTTCAGAAGAGCCTTTCAAATCAAGGTACGAAGCGGTGTTCAGGAAAAACGCTTAAGCATTTTCTCACTTCGGGAAGCCGCTTAAGCGCAAGAAAAAGTCTGGTGACACTTCGGGAAAGCTGCCGATAATTGGGAGCCATCGCAACTGATCCAAGAGGATTTCAACGATGGCAAACGTCTTTAATGAAGACCGGGTCTATTTCCCAGAAGACCCTGAAATGCAATTGCTGGGAAACCGTGAGAAGCTGGCTCAATGGCGCCACCGCATGTGCGGTCCGGCCTTTATTCGCATTGGTCGGCGGATCGCCTATCATGGCGCCGATCTGAACGCCTGGCTGGCGGCCCGACGCACCGATCCCAACAATGAGGCTGCATAATGAAAAACCCCAACTCCAAGCGCGGAGATGGGGCTTTTCCAGTGACATCAACTGCCACCCTAGCAAGTTCAGTTGATGCCACAGGATGCCCTGCGCCGACAAGACAAAACGAGCGCCGGTATTACTGGTCGCCACTGAGCCACTCTGTCGAACGGGTGATCATTCGGAAAGGAAGGATCGAGCATGGCTGATATGACCTTCTCCAAGCCGAACATTACGAGTCACGACAGGGGGCCAGACACTGGCCCTCTTTCTCCAACCGATCATCGGGAAACTGCTGAGAACTACAGCGGCGAGCTCTTTCGCCATGGTGTTTACCGCGTCGCAGTTTGTCGGGACAGTATCCAATGGCTGTTTCAGCGCCAGAGGCCCCAATTTCAGGCCGGGGGAGCGGCCTGGGACACGCTCGGGTACTGTGTGTCCAAATCTGGCCTAACCCGGCTCGTCCGGGCGCATATCGGCTGTGACCTACCCGAACTGGATGCATTGCCCGCGCAATTCCAGCGGAGGTGTCGCGATGAGTAGGCGCCGATCTCCCAATGGTAAAAGGTCGGATGAGGGTCAATACGTCCCTCTGCCCTACGCCATGATCAAATCTCCGGCGTGGCGGGCATTGTCCGGACCCGCAGTGAAACTCTGGCTGGAGCTTCACGCCCGCTTCAATGGCAGCAACAATGGCAAGCTTCTTCTGTCGATGAACGAGGCGGCAGAGATTCTTGGCCTAGGCAAGGCCACGGTTCAGCGGGCTTTCGAGGATCTGCAGGACAAAGGCTTCCTTGTGCTCGAGCAAGAAGGCAACTGGTATCACCGCCAAGCCCATGAATGGCGATTGACGACTAAGGCGACGCAGACCCGGTCCGGTAAGAAAGCCGCCACTAATGACTGGCGGCTCTGGCAGCCCGAAAAAACAAAACGCGGTTCTGAGACGGACCCGTCAGCATCCTCTGTGGTTCCGTTTGAGAACCCAAAGACCTCCCATGGTTCCAAATCAGAACCCGTCAGGCCGGTTTCTCACCGGTCCGTCGGTTCTGAAACGGAACACTAATACTAACCACTCCCTGTTAAGCGAGGCGGACATGAGCAAGACACAGAAAGACAGTGGCAACGAACTTCGGACAAAGGGCTCCGAACTTACCGACGCGGAAACCAATGCGATTGCGGATCTGAAGGAACGGAAGAGGTCACTTGTCCGGGCCCCGGACATCAAGTTGGACTTCGAAGAAGACACACGCAGGCTCACGGTTGGACATAAAGGGAAAGACCCAAACGCAGCCTGTGCCTTAGCGATGCATGAGCTCGGCACCGTTGACTATCGGTTCTTCGAAGGCGTCATGGATCAAGTAGCCATACTCGGACAACAGGACAGTTCGATTTCTGAGACCGCTTCGAACTTCGTGATGTCGGTTGTTGCCGGAGTTAAGCCGCAAGACGAGATCGAAGCCATGCTTGCGATCCAGATGGGCGCGATCCATCAGGCCACCATGATGATGGCGCGCCGCCTGAACCACGTCAAAACTCTCCCGCAGCAAGATTCTGCGGAACGAGCGCTCAACAAACTTGCGCGGACCTTCACCAGTCAGGTTGAAACCCTGAAGAGGTACCGCTCCAAGGCAGATCAGACCGTCCGTGTCGAGCGCGTTGAAGTCAAAGAAGGTGGTCAGGCTATCGTTGGCAATGTTCAAAACGGGGGGCGGTCGGATGATAAAAAGTGACGACAACCTCATGGACCCTACCAAAAGACTCAATGATGCACCCAGATGCACAGCAACGGCAAAGTCTACCGGCCGACGCTGCAGCGCGCCTGCAGTTCAAGGTTGGAGTGTGTGTCGCATGCATGGTGCCAGAGGTGGGCATGCTGCTGGGCCGGGTCATCCGTCATGGAAGCACGGAGAAAGATCGCGAAAGGCTGAAGAAGCTCGCAGGACCATCAATGAACTTGTCCGCGCCGACAAGGAGTTGCAGAATTTGATTGGGTAAGTACCTTTGATGATCGCAAAAAAAATATAAGTAAAAGTCTTCAGTCGTTTAGGTAGTCTTAACTAATAGTATCCAGGTTCCGGATACTGGTTCGCGCAGTTTTCGTTAGGCACAAAATTAAGTGCGATAGTCCCGTTTTCGGTGCGCCCAGAGTTGTACAGACTTGTCGGTTTCTATTCCTCACAGTTTTGAGAACTTTGGCAATTGTGATACCTTGGGCAATATTTTTTTTGTTTTTTGGGGGGTGATCAATGTCTTTCAGCGCAATTTACAGTGGCCCAGGTGGTCGGGTTTTTCCGGCGAGCGATGTCTACAACACCCCAATTGCTGGCGTGCAACTTCAATACGATACGCTGTCTAACAGATTTTATTTGCAATCAAGCCTTGGGACCATCTGGCTGCTTGATGAGATACCAACAATAACCTCTCAAGCTTTGCCTGAATCAACACACCATGTTGTAGAGTATCTCGACGCAGATCGCTCAACTATGTACGCAAGTTTGTCGCGAGAACACCTAATAAGTCGTTTGAATTTCTCTTTTCTTGGCCTTCACAGCAACGACAACTCCCCCGGGGCAGGAGCAACTGGAATACGGCTTTCAGAAATAGAGGGGCTAACAATAAGCCAATTGATTGGCGACCAATCTGTGCTTCACATTAACTTTGGGTACCAGGATAGCCTTAATGGAAATAATATTGATCTTTCTCTGCTTGCACCATCAGACTCATTCAATCTGACTTTAGGCGATGCCAACGACACCGTAACGGGAGGCTCCCAAAATACTATCGCCAGACTCGGAGGCGGTAATGATACTTTCACAGGTGGCAGTGGAATTGACTATATATACGGAGAGGATGGCGATGATACTTTATACTCTGGGCCGGCACATTCAGAGTTTCTTTTTGACTTTCTTTACGGTGGTGCTGATAACGACGTTCTGATTGGAAATGAAACTACATTTCTGATCGGTGGTTCTGGGAACGACCAATTCCAAGAGGGAATATATTTTTACGAAGAGTCTTTACTCGGTGGGGTCTTCGTGAACTTGAGCGATAGCCAGCAAACACATGCGGGAGCGACAGTGGCTGGGCGTAGCGCAATCGACGAATATGGAGAGATCGACACTTTCTCCACGTACGTCATCAATGGACATGCCAGCAACTACAACGATGTTGTTTGGATGAACTCTGGTTACCTGTTTGCCAGGGGAGGAAATGATCACGTGACACAAACGGGACTGGGCGGCTACGCGCTACTAGGCCCGGGTGACGATGTCTATATTGGCGGACCGGGCGATGAAAACATTTTTGGCGAAGAAGGCGACGATAGGATTACTGGTGGTGGCGGGATCGACATTGCCGAGTACTCCGGCATCACGGAGTATTACGACGCCGATAGTGGTGTGGGTGATTTCAGTATCGTTTACACATCCAACGGTTTTCAATTAAGGGACCGCCGCGTGGTAAGCGAAGGTCACCAAGGCAACGACACACTTAACGGTATTGAAAGTATTCTTCTGACAGACAGAACGGGCGAGCAAATCCGGAATGTCGCGTACAAATGGGGAAATAGCCATGAACTTGGTACTTATGGTGGCACTGTAACTTATTCGATAATAGTGGATGGAAATAACCTTCCAAGTTTCAACTCTCAATTCATTGCTGGTGGACCCACTATAGCCGTTCTCAACGATCAAGGCCAACTTGACCCCAATCATCCTAACTCACAGAAATTTTCGGAATTATCAGAAGCAGTATTTATTGGATTTGAAACATGGCAGCGGAATGGCGGAATAAGCTTTCAAAATCTAGGCTATAATGCACAAGGCGCTGATATCAGGATCTATCTAGCAAATTGGTCAGGTGGGAAGGATGGAGAGGCGATTGGTTTCAACGATGCATTCTTTTTGTCGGATGGTGCGAATGCCACGTTCAACTCGTACAATAGGAGGGATGCTGATTTTGGAGACATACTAGTTAAAGATAGCGTTAGCGGCGCTACTCTCGAAAGCTTGGTAATACATGAAATTGGTCATGCAATTGGGCTTGAGCACACTAACGACTCGAATTCCATTATGCATGACCCATTCAGTACAGGGGCGTTCTCAGAATTGGATAGGCAATACATCCAAGCGATTTACGGCCCATCTCGAACTGAGATGAACATTGATGACGACACAACGGATGATGTGTACGAGGCTTCGGAAGATATTGAGATATTCAACTTAGTTTCTGGTGCAGATCGGATAACGGGTGTGCCAACTGAACTCGACGGTGATACTGTCGTTGGATTTGGGACTGATGACGTATTAATTTTAAATGGCGTCAGTTTTGATCGAAGTGATCTGAGTGTCTATATGGGCTCCGCAATTTTGGACATAGACACTGACAAAGACGGATTAGCCGACACAACCATCGTCCTGGAGGGCGACTATTCCGGTTCGGAATTTACGGTTGTAGATCTCGATGGGTCGACAGCCATAACTGTTTCGTTTCCACCAAATGCACAAGACGATTTTTTCTACGTTGACGAAGACGATTTCATGGCTGGAAACATCCTGGCGAACGACAACTGGTACACAGGCGGAGAACTAACCGTATCCCTACTTTCTGGTCCGGAAGAGGGGCAACTAACGCTGAATGATGATGGTTCGTTTACCTATGAAGCAGATTCAGATGTTTTTGATTTGGCCGATCCCGGAGACGAGGTAATCCAGATATTCAATTATGAAATTGAAGACGCGTTCGGCAGAACTTCCGAGGCCACGGCCTTAATCACAGTGAGCATTCTTGGCGACGGCGTATCGCTTTCGGGCAGCTGGAGACGAGATGTTCTCGTTGGTGATGATGGTGGCGAGGATTATCTTCGGGGGTTGTGGGGACGAGACCATATCAAGGGCTTGGATGGAGCTGACATCCTGGAGGGAGGCTTCGGAAGAGACAAATTGGAAGGTGGGGAAAGCGCCGATATCCTGAGAGGCGGACCCGGTCGCGATGTTCTTATTGGTGGAGAGGGAGCTGACCTTTTTGAGTTTCACTTTTTTGATGGCTTCGACATCGTCACTGATTTCGAAGTTGGGATTGACCAGATTGGGATCGGCTCAAGTCTATTTGCAGACGATATCTCCGACATTAAGTACCGGGATCTGGATGACGGGGTGCTGCTTAAATTAGGTGGTGCCAAAGTCTTAGTTGAGGACCTTGCGTTTATGGATCTGAGTGAAGACTCGTTTGTGTGGGTTTAGCGAAGAGCGGTGATTGCGAAGAAATACTCGTGGTTTTTGTCAACATTGCTAGCAATGCTGGTAACTTGGGCTTCAATGCGTAATTGGCAATCCAAGCAGGTTCATCCATCAAAATTGTGCATGATAACGGGCCAGCTACATCACTTATTTGCACCCAACGTCCGAGTGCAACTCTTCAAGGAGACAACAAGTCGTTCCTTCCTTTGATTAGTAAGGTTGAGACCCTGAAACGGTATCGATCTAAGTCGGATCAAACCGTCCGTGTCGAGCGCGTTGAAGTCAAAGAAGGTGGTCAGGCTATCGTTGGCAATGTTCAAAACGGGGGGCGGTCGGATGACAAAAAGTGACGACAACCTCACGGACCCTACCAAAAGACTCAATAATGCACCCAGATGCACAGCAACGGCAAAGTCTACCGGCCAACGCTGCAGCGCGCCTGCAGTTCAAGGTTGGAGTGTGTGTCGCATGCATGGGGCTAGAGGAGGGCATGCTGCGGGGCCAAGTCATCCGTCTTGGAAACATGGGGGACGGTCGAGAGGAACCGAGGAAATGCGCAAGACGATCAATGAACTTATCCGCACTGACAGGGAACTGCAGAAATTGATCGACTGACCAGGCACTGCCTCGCAAGCAAGGCAAAGCAGTCATTCGAGCGAAGTGCTCGGATGGCCGCTTCGAGCCCAAAGTAGACGTGCTTTAATATTTGTGGCAACCTACTTCGATTACAAAGATCAGATTGTTTCTGTTTGTTTGCGTCAAGAGTGTGTGGGGTGCGAAGTGTCGAATTGGATAAAGATTGAGTATTCGTTTGAAAGTGTAACGTATCAAAAAATTGAAGTTTTTGATGATCAAACGGGAGAGTTAATTTCATCTACGGGTTGGGATGGAGAGCTAATTTCAGAACTAGTTCCTATCGATTACAACGGACAGACGTTTTTCACACCTTTTCAAGAGATTAGATACGCTAATGGTACTGGGCTAAGCGGGTTTTCCCCAGAAGAGCTTCCCTATTCTGATAGGGTCGTAAATGCAGGGTTATTTGGGCCTGTGGATGATTTCAACAATCTGCTTCAAGAATTTTATTATTCCTCCGACCGTATTAACGATTATCGCGACCTTGGCGACGATATTACCGAGGTAGTTTCAACCGTTAACGCTGTAGTGGTTTCTGCTCAGATAACTGAAGAGCATGACGCAACCGCATTCGCACCAGATCTAACCCCTACCTATTCTATTCCTAGATTCGGCGAGACGGCGGAATTTGGTAACGAGACATATCGCCAACTTGGTAGTACGAACGGGCTTACCAATGGTGACGCCGTGCAAGGTGCCGTTCGCGATGGTCTATTGATGATATACGGACCCCAGATTCCCGGTCCTGACCAGAACAATTTTTCAAATTCCATACCTGACTATATCTGGGTCCTAAGCGACGAAAGCTATATACCCGGCGAACCATACCAAGGCTTCCCTGAAATCGTGCGGCCACCTGAGACTGGTGACAATGTTGTAGATTTTGCTTCAATTGCAAACGCAACGAATACTCAATTAATGACTACTACGTGGCGCTCCGGTACCAATCTCAATGACATCGTCACATTGCCCACGCTAGAGCAAGCGCAATCCATTCGAGACGTCTACTACAGGTTGGGAACAGCGGTAGAGTTTATTAGATATGAAGTGCTTGGCCATGAAGAGTTTCGAGGCAGAGATGGTAATGATCGCATAGATGCATCAAGCGCCGAACCCATCCCCTGGTATCTTTATGGGCAAGAAGGCAACGATACTATTATTGGAAGTTCATCAAATGATTTTCTTTTCCTAAGCACCGGGGAGAACACACTTACCGGAGGACTAGGCGCGGATCACTTCGCGGCCTATGAAGAAGAAGCGCCCGGAACAGGCCTATTCGATGAACTATTCGGCACCGACACAATTAAGGACTTTAGTCGCGAGGACGGCGACAAAATTGATTTGTCCATGTGGGACGCACAGCCTTTTCAATCGGGAAATCAGAATTTCACGTTGAAACCCGACGGCTTTACGGGGCAACGGGGCGAAGTGGTACTGGAGATTGATCCAGAAATTGGCACTACTTGGAATGTCCTTATCGACACAAACGGAAATGGCGAAGCGAACCATAGGTTAATCGTCGAAGAAGTATCCGAATTGACTCTTTCTGATTTTGTAGGTGTGGAAGGACTCATCAGCATTTCGATGGCCGATCAGGTTGCCAATGAATCCAGTGGATTTCTGGAGTTCAATGTAGAGCTCAGCGACGCCTTTGACACCGGTATTCTTGTTCTGGACCTAGTCCAACTCTATGACGGATCAATGCCGGCGATGAATGGCGGCGTCGCACTTGGAGATATAAGTGAGTGGTCGGATTTTCGAACCGCCGAAACGGCCACCAGGAAAATCACTATCCAGGCAGGACAAACTTTAAGTGAATTGGTCAGGGTGCCAATCGTAGACGATCCCGTAATCGAACCAGACTCCGAAATCGTATTTGGTCTGGCAATCAATATTACTGAATCAACGGCACAGTTAGAACAGTTTGACGTAACCGGACAAGCTCTTCCCGGTAGTGTGCTCGACCCGTTTTCTGGTGATGTCTTTGATCTAGTTTATGGAACAATAACCGATGATGATGCTTCCGGGAATGACCCACTCCAAACCAGCAGGACGAATATCACTTTTGAACGTAATGGGTTTCAAGTTGATCAAGACTTAGAGCGTTATCTGGAGAATGATTTATTTGCTGCTGCCGCACGTGTTTATGAAGCCAACTCATATGTTCCAGATCTGGAGATTGAACTTGTCTATACCATTGCGGACATAGCTGGAGATTCAATTGCCGAAGCAGACCAGGTCGATAGTCCAGTGAGACTTGAAATTAGAAGTCCGATCAATGGTGGCGTTGGCGAGCGGTTCGTGCCTCAGGCCCTTTACGAGTATGTGACTAATACAAATACCGCCGATCCAGACATGCGAATACTTATTGATCCGACTAAAGTACCAGCTTGGTACAGTGGAGCAGGTGGTCCCAATGAAGCATCTCGGCAACTACCGTCTTATGATATGGCTACGGTGTTTACACATGAAATCTTGCACGGCCTCGGAGTCGGAACAGTGTCGTACCCGTGGGATTTTCATATTCAGGAAGAAACGAACGATCAGGGTCAGGGTGAAAGTTATTTTCTGTTGACCGACGAGTCGAATGAGGGAACAGCCCTCGTTCGTACTGAACTTGACAAAAAGCACCTGTATTTCGGCACTGACTCGTTGATAACTGCAGGATATGGAGGCCCGAATGAGACTTTGTCCGGGATCGATGTCGCGGTCCTTGAAACACTGGGGTACAGGGATGGTGGTCCAGCTTGGAGGGTCGAGGAAGCCAATTCACCAGAAGAAATTGAAGCGACCGAAGAAGTAGAAGAGTTTGATCTAGACTCAGCTGATGGCGAAGAGACCGTCCGAGGGAATGCAGAAGAATTGGACGGAGATAGCCTTAGGAACTTTGACACATCTGACAAGCTTGTAGTGGAAAACTCCGCCTTTTCTAGAAAAGATGTGTTGGTCACGTTTGGCTCAGCAATTTTGGACATCGACTCTGATCAGGACGGCGATTTTGATACGCGGGTCACGCTAGAGGGGAACTACTCTGACGGTGATTTCATGGCTGTCGCATTTGAGGATGATACTACCATCACATTTGAGAACCTACTGCCCGAACTTGCTGAGGGGAAAGCAGTGGACCCAAGCTTTGTTAACGGTGTGATCAATCAGCTCTTCCTGACATCCAATGGTGGCACCCAATTTGAGATCGACATCGTCGATCTTGGGTTTGCGGGATACGACAACGTCGTTGGCCTATATGAGATCGATGAAGCTGGTACTTTGATAAACGCTCGCGTGCTGTTCGACAACGCCAATGATCCAGGTGAAGATGCTATTCTTGTTGAAGGTATCGACGCTGGGAATACGCTTGGCTTCTTTATTGTCCAAGATGGTGCAGACTGGTTGGCTGGCTTGGGAGAAGCCGATGAATTCAACTTCGTCAATTCAGCTGGTGCAGTTGCAACATTGGACGATGGTGCAGATATCTTCTTGGCCATAAACGGTACAACAACAGACCAGATTGTCTACCACAGTTATGATGCTGACATGAATCGAGACGGAGTCCAACATTCCCTTTCGGGCGTGGCACCGGGTGGTGAGTCAATTATTTTGGGTTTTGAAGACCTCACGGGTGGCGGCGATCAAGACTATGAGGATGTCGTTCTAGAAATTGTTCGCGCAACCGACGCCTTTGATTTCGTCTGAGTTCCAAAAACTCTCAACAGCTTAGCAGATGCATATGCGCAATCTGATAGCCCTAACGCGAGGAGCGAAATCCCCGAAGAGTTTCCAGGGAAATTGTCGAATGCACGCTTTGTCCGCGAAGCGGTCGTTTATGCAGGCCAAAGGTGCTGCGATGGGGCTAACGGCGGCGTCGTCCGCAGAACAGGCGCATTACAACTCGGGTAGGCGCGCTTCTGGATCACCTAGCAGGCGGCCCGGCTTTATGCCCTGATGGCAAGCGCTGACGGCCCTTAAATCAACTTCTTTCAAATCTAAGCTCATCCCACGAAGCTTAATTCAAAGAGTGTTTGCGAGCAAACTTGTGCATTTCGTTGGCGACCAAAAGCCTTCTGAGTGCCCGACCGCTTTGGGCTCGAAGCAGTCGTTTACTGCACTTTGCGCGAGCGTCTGTTACATTACGTCTTACCGGTCGTTCAGTCATACTCGAACCTGAGGCTTTGAAACGCCAGAACCTATGCGCAGTGTGGTATATTTAGTGGTATGAGTCTTATATTTGGTATATTAATCAAAATTTAACAGATAGTTAAAAAAAATATATAGTTGCTCCTCGGTCCGCCACTGGTTTCCTTGTCAGGCGACACATAGTTCTGCCACCAGCGACAGAACCTTTCCATTTTCGCCTCACATCCTTCCATCCAGCACCTAGACCGGTTTCAATGATCCTGACTTCTCCATTGGGAAAATCAGGGCTGATTTGCAGATCAGTCGCCGAAGGCGCCTGTTCCTGCTGATCTGCCACGTGGCGAACGCGGATGGGGGCGAGGCAATGCTATTCGACAATAGTGGTGCGGCTCGCAGGCGTAGCCGAGGACACGGTGTTGTCTAATAGGGTTGCCCGAGGGGGAAGGCAGCGCCTTGCCCCTGATGGCCAGGGGCGTCTGGCTTGTCCAAATCCCGCTGCCCCAAAACAGGTGCAGCGGAGCAGGCTGCGCGAGTACTGTTTGCGCAAGAACGCGTTGTTATTCTAACGAAACGGACGGAAAGCTGTCATTCGCTGCATCTGCAATGGGGAGCTTTCTCCAGCACAAAGCAGACATTGAATTTCGTCAAAGGCAGGGTGGATAACACTTAGGCGCGAGGAGGCCCGCAAAAACCAATGGTCGGCTATCCAAGAAGAGGCTTCGTGTTTATCTAAAACTTAAGCGTCGCCAAGGTTCACAATTTGAACTTTCCGGGGAAAAGCCCGCCCAAGAATCTTCTTATTAGATCAACAGAGCGACGTCGCGAAAATCCCTGCATATCAGTAAGATAGTTCACCCACATACCTTCCAGCAATGCCAGCGTTCCGCTGGCAGCATCGTCAACCAAGTTTGGGTCACGCCCGGTTTGTTGCGCTATCTCCAAAAACGCAAGCCTCAAGGTTTCAACAAGTCTGTAATCCTGAGTGCTGCTGTAACGGGCAATGCCTGGGTGTGAGCTTGCGATACCTCGGAAAGCATGCCAGATTTTCGTACTTCTTGGATTCAGCAAAGCTTCGGACAGGTCCGCCTCGATAACAGCCATCACTCGGTCTTCAGGCGATGCATCCAAGCCAAGATCGGTCAATCTGTCCATCTCAGCATAATACTGGGTGCTGAAATGTTGGGCTGCCGCCGTCAACAAATTGTCTTTCCCACCAAAATGCAAATGGATCATTCCGCGTGATAAACCGGAACGCTCGCAGATGCGGCTGACCGACGTATCGGTAACTCCAATATCAGCAATAGTGTCCAATGTTGCCATGATCAGAAGCTGCCTATTGGCCTCTGGGTCACGCTTCGAACTACGCTTTCTTCCTTTGAACTCTGTCGCCTTATTCAATGATTCCATTAGCTTAGGGCCTTCTAATTCGGGCGGTTCACAGGAAGATTGACACGAAAGGCCTTTCTGGCGCAACATTAAATGGACGATCGTCCATTAGTGGCTCGTAAATCCAAGAAGGGGATATGGTGATTTTTCGCAGTGAAGCGTCCCGGGGTTTTACCCTTAGCGCACCGGCCACGGCTTACGTGGGGTTTCTGGTGGCAGCGCCTTTAGTGATCTTGATTGCGTATTCGTTCTGGACCCAAACCTACGTAACGCTCGACAAGTCACCGACGCTGAAAAACTATAGCGAGGCTTTTGCTGATCCGCTGGTTCGACACTTAATGCTAAGGTCAATCTGGATTGCCGGAGCAGTTACGGTAGTCACTGTCGCACTGGCCTATCCCATCGCGTACTTTATCGCGATGAAGGCCCGGAAAAAGACCATCTGGCTTTTGCTCATCACCATTCCGTTCTGGTCCAGCTATCTGTTGCGTGTGTTTGCCTGGAAACTCATCCTTGGGTTCAACGGGGTGATGAATTCTGCGCTGCTGATGCTTGGTCTGATCGACGAACCGCTCGACTTCTTGCTCTATAATGAATTCGCTGTCGTACTGACGCTTGCCCACGCCTGGGCACCTTTTGCGATCCTGCCGATCTATGTCTCGTTGCAGAAGATCGATCCGAGCCTGTTGGAGGCCGCCACCGACCTCGGCAACAGCCCTTTGCAACGCTTCATGCGGGTGACGCTGCCGCTGACGATCCCGGGGATAATTGCTGCTTGCCTGATCATCTTCATCCCCACTGTCGGTGACTATGTGACCCCGGCACTCGTCGGCGGATCGGACGGGAAGATGATCGCCAATCTTATTCAGGTGCAGTTCGGCGCCGCCAACAACTGGCCCCTCGGCGCCACGCTGTCGCTGATCGCAATGCTGTCGGTTGGTTTTGTCGCCATCGTGTTTGTCATTACCGCCACCCGGCTTGGGAGGCGGATCAAATGAGACGTCCTTCAACCCTGACAGCCTACGCTTTCCTCTACCTGGTATTTTTGTACCTGCCGGTCCTTTTCCTGCCGTTGTTCTCGTTCAACAGCGGCACAATCGTTGCCTTTCCGATCAAGGGTTGGACGCTGGACTGGTATCGCAAGCTGGGCGAGCAGGATACGTTGATCCAGGCCCTTTGGAATTCGCTTGGCGTCGGCACGGTCGTTGCAATTCTATCCACGGCTATGGGGCTTTTTGCCGCTCGCGCCTTTGTTCGCTATCGATTTAGGGGTCAGCGTGCGGCTGAAGGGCTGGTGATGCTGCCTTTGGTTATTCCGGGCATTATCGTGGCCTCGTCAATGCTGGTCCTATTTCTGTTTCTCGGTCTCAAACCGTCTTTGCTGACCGTTGTTCTGGGCCATACGTTCCTCGCCTTACCGTTTTCAGTTTCGATCTTGAAATCTGCCTTTGATGACTTTGACGCATCGCTGGAAGAGGCATCTTACGATCTGGGCGTCGGCGTGTTCGAAACCTTCCGCCGCGTGACGCTGCCAGTCGTTTCCCCCGGTATCGTAGCCAGTATGCTGGTCACTTTTACGGTCAGCTTCGATGAGTTCGTCCTAGCCTTTTTCCTGTCAGGCAACCAGCCAACCCTCCCGGTCTATATCTGGAGCCAGATCCGTTTCCCCGCCAAGCTTCCCAATGTGCTGGCGCTTGGCTCCATCTTGCTGCTCACCTCGGTTCTGCTTTTGGTATTGGCCGAGTATTTCCGCCGCCGCTCATCTGCATCAGAGGTCCGATGACAGTCAGAAATATCATAGAACTCAGGGGCGTCGAGAAACGCTATGGCACTTTCCTAGCGGCTAGCGGGATCAATCTCGATCTCAAAGAGGGCGAGTTTTTCTCACTCCTCGGCCCATCGGGATGTGGCAAAACCACGGTATTGCGGATGATCGCGGGATTCCAGGAACCGACCGAGGGCACCGTGCTGATCGATGGTCAGGATATGGAAGGTGTCCCAGCCAACAACCGACCAACAAACATGGTCTTTCAAAGCTACGCCATCTTCCCGCACTTGAACGTTGGGAACAACGTGGCCTATGGACTACGGGGCAAGGCACCCAAGGCTGAGATCGACCAGCGCGTAGCAGAAGCCCTAGAAATGGTCGAGCTGGGCGGCCTTCAGGATCGCGGCGCAAGTGAGTTGTCGGGTGGGCAGCGGCAAAGGGTGGCGCTCGCGCGCGCGCTGATCATGCGACCCAAAGTGTTGTTGCTGGATGAGCCCTTGTCGGCGCTCGACAAGAAGTTGCGCGAACAGATGCAGTTTGAAATGCGCAATTTGCAGCAATCGCTTGGTATCACCTTTGTGATGGTCACACACGACCAATATGAGGCGATGACCATGTCAGATCGTATTGGCGTGATGTTTAACGGACGGCTCAAGCAGGTGGACACACCAACCACGCTTTATGCCCGTCCTTGTGATCAGCAAGTGGCCAGTTTCATCGGTGAAATGAACATACTGCCTGCTCAGTTGCTGGGTGAAACCGGCGATATGTTGTCGATCGACGCAGCCGCCTTCGGGCGGATTGAGATCGAGAAAAATCCCAACGTTGTAACCAGCAGTAAAGACATGAACATCGGTATTCGCCCGGAACAATTGGAAATCTCTGCTGAAAAGCCCGAAGACTACCCGTCAACGGTCCAAGGCACTGTCAGCAACGTCGCCTTCTACGGCGAGAACATTCATTACCACATTCAAGTGGCGGGAGCTGAGAAACCAATCTCGGTATCTGTTCCGAACTATTTTCACACGGTCGATTTCAAGCGCGGAGACGTTGTTTGGCTGGGGCTTCAGGGGGCCAGCGTAATCGATCTTGGTACAGACACAAAGTAAATCAGTGGGAGGATAGAATGAGACTTAAGGGAATTGCGGCCTTCGCATGTGCGACGGCGATTAGTACGGGAAGTGCCAGTGCCAATGGCGCTGATCTTACGGTTTTTGACTGGTCGGGATATGAAGATCCCGGGTTCTTTGCCAGCTACATGGAAAAGTACGGGAATGAGGCGCCAAGCTATTCTTATTTCGGGAGTCAGGAGGAAGCCTTTACGAAACTAAGTTCGGGTTTCACAGCTGATCTGGCGCATCCTTGTTCCGACGCGGTCCGGAAATGGGTCGCGGCCGATTTGATCCAACCGCTGGACGAAAGCAAGCTGACAAATTGGGCCGATGTGCTGCCTGAGATCAAGGAAGTGGACGCCATCGTACTGGACGGCCAGCTTTACATGTTGCCGTTCGAGTGGGGGAACACGGGCCTTATCTATCGCACCGACAAAATCTCAGGCGATGACATCTCGCTGCAACTGCTGGCTGATCCGGCCTATGCGGGCAAGATCGCCATCCCGGATGCTGCATCGTCTGCATATGCCTTGGCAGCGCTGGCTACTGGAAATGCCGACAATTACACGAATCTGAGTGACGAACAGTTCAAGGAAGCATCTGATTTCCTGCGCTCGATCCACCCGAACATGCGCTTTTACTGGTCAGATGCGGGTCAGTTCGATCAGGCTATGACCAGTGGTGAGATCGAACTGGGCTGGGCCTGGAACCAGTCCGAACTGAACCTGATCTGGAACGAAGTGCCTGCCGCCATGATGCGTGACGTCGACAAAGGTATCGCGACCTGGGCGTGTGGCTACGTGCATCTGAAATCGTCGACGACACCTGTCGATCAGGTCTACGATCTGTTGAACGCGCTCTCCGATCCTGCCAGCGGCCAGTACATCATCGACAATTGGGGCTACCCACATTCCAACGCAAAAGCGTTCGAAATAGCCGATCAAGCCAACATCGAAGCCTATGGGTTCTCGGATCCAAAAAGCTTCTTCGAAGGCAGCTTGTTCTTTGATGCGGTGAATCCCGAGCTTGAGGCGAAAATGCTGTCTGAATTCGAACGGATCAAAGCCGGCTTCTGACACAACTCCATTTCCGGGGCCTTTCGGTTCCGGATCCCAAATACAGGATAACGCGTGAACATGTTGGACGCGAACCCATATGCTCTGCTTTTTGAACCGGTCCAGATCGGTCCCGTGACAGCCAGGAACCGCTTCTATCAGGTGCCCCATTGCACTGGGCTGGGGCACCTCCGTCCACGGGCGGATGCTGCCGTTCGTGGGATGAAGGCCGAAGGCGGGTGGGCGGTGGTTTCAAATCAGGAAACTGAGATCCACCCAACCTCAGACTTGTCTCCTTATGCCGAGGGACGGTTATGGGACGGTCGCGATGTGCCCGCGTTGCGGTTGATGACGGATGCGGTACACGCGCATGGTGCGCTGGCGGCCATCCAGCTGGTGCACAATGGCAACCATGCGCAAAACCTGCTGACCCGCGCGCCGGTTCTTGCACCTTCCGAGATGTCCGTCGATACGACGCATCCCAAGCAGGCGCAGGCCATGGATAAGTCCGATATTCGCGAATTCCGCCGTTGGCACCGCGACGCCGCCTTGCGCGCTAAAGACGCAGGGTTCGACATCATTTACATCTATGCCGGACACAACATGACACTGGCGCAGCATTTTATGTTGCCGCATATGAACCAGCGTAGTGATGAATACGGCGGGTCGCTTGAAAATCGTGTGCGCCTGACACGCGAATTGCTGGAAGACACCCACGAAGCGGTGGGTGACAGCTGCGCCGTGGCGTTCCGCTTTGCCATTGACGAGATGATGGGCGTCAGCGGCATGCAGGCCGCGGAAGAAGGCCGCGCCGTGGTCGAGCTTTTGTCTGACCTCCCGGATCTCTGGGATGTGAATGTAGCCGACTGGTCCAATGACAGTGCGACGACCCGTTTTCAGCCAGAAGACGGATATCAGAACGCGCTTCTGTCACACGTCAAACAGATCACCCGGAAACCTGTGGTTGGTGTCGGGCGCCTGACATCCCCCGACATGATGCTGTCGATGGTCAAAAAGGGAATTGTCGACCTTATCGGAGCCGCACGACCTTCCATCGCGGACCCGTTCATTCCGAAAAAGATTGAAGAGGGCCGCATTGACGAAATCCGCGAATGCATCGGCTGCAATATCTGCGTTTCATCCGACAATTTGGGCATCCCGATCCGCTGCACTCAAAACCCCACGATGGGCGAGGAATGGCGACGCGGTTGGCACCCCGAGATCATCGCGCCGAAGAAGAGCAGCGCGGATACTTTGGTCATTGGCGGTGGCCCTGCAGGTCTTGAATGCGCTACGCAGTTGGCAAGGCGAGGATATCAAGTAACCTTGGCCGAGGCGTCAGCCGAATTGGGCGGGCGGGTTACGAAGGAAAGCAGACTTCCCGGCCTCGCAGCTTGGTCCCGCGTCGTCGACTACCGCCTGAATGACCTAAGGCAGCGCGGCAACGTTCAGCTGTTCACTGACAGCAGACTTGATGGCGATCAGGTGGCAGAGCTAGGCGTCGAACACGTCTTTGTGGCCACCGGCAGCCATTGGCGCACCGACGGCATCGGCCGTAGCACACAACGCCGTATGCCTCAGATCGAGCAAAGCGCCAAAGTGTTGACGCCTGATGACATCATGAACGGTCTTCTGCCTCCGGATGGGCCGGTGACGATCTATGATGATGACCACATCTATCTGGCAGGGGTGATCGCCGAAAAACTGGCAACCGCGGGATACCAGGTGGTTTTTGTCACGCCGGAGAGTTTGGTCTCAGCTTACGCCGTCAATACTTTGGAGCAGCCGCGCATTCAGGCCCGCCTGATCGAGCTCGGCATAGACATTCGCTGCAATCAGGTGCTGACGGCGGTTGAAGGTGGCATGGCACGCATCGGTTGTGCCTTTACCGGTCGCGAAACGGATATTCCGTGTGCCTCGACAGTTCTGGTCACCGAGCGCCATCGGGAGACAGCGCTTTATGACAGCTTGCGCGGTCTCGGGTTGAAGACCCTTGAACTTATTGGCGATGCCGCTTCTCCGGGACTGATCGTCGACGCAGTCTTCGCAGGTCACCGTGCCGCCCGCGACTTTGAACGCCCCGAGGCAGAAGCAGACAAGGACTGGTTTCGCCGCGAGATAATCGATTTGGAGGAAACGTGATGAACAGCCGACCGTTTGAGTTGGATGCGTTGATAGCCTCGCACCAGTACGGCCACGCCTTACCGCGCGGTTTCTATACCTCGCAAGACATATATAATTATGACATCGCCCAGGTCTGGAACCGCAACTGGCTTTGGGCGGGGCATGCCAGCCAAATCCCAAACCCCGGTGACTATTTCCTGTTTGACTATGGCCCGGAGAGTATCATCATTGTTCGCGATCGTGAGGGCGGAATTTGCGCCCATCTGAATGTCTGCCGCCATCGGGGTTCTCGCGTTTGCACCGAACAGTCCGGCAACGCCCGCGTTCTTGTTTGCCCCTACCACGCCTGGACATATGAGCTATCGGGTAAACTTCGTGCGGGCCACAATATGGGGGAACACTTTGACCCATCCAAATTCGGGCTTTTTCCCGTTCAGGTGAGTGTCTTCAAGGGCCTGATCTTTGTCTGTGCCGATGCGAACACACCATCGCTTGAGCCTGTCCTCAACCAGCTTTCGCCGCTTGTCGAGCCCTATGGCTTTGACGATCTGAAAATCGCGCATACGGCGTCATTTCCCGTTCCAGCGAATTGGAAACTGGCGGTTGAGAACTATCTTGAGTGCTATCACTGCGGGCCAGCGCACAAAGAGTATTCCCGTTCTCATAGCCTGAAATCCCCGCAAGACATGGCTGGTTTGGTTGAACCGCTAAAGGCAAAGGCTGTGGAAGCCGGGCTGTCACCTGATGAGTTGGCGCTTGTCGGCGACGCTGCGCCCACCCCGTTCACCAGCGGGTACTATCGGCGCTATCCACTTTATCCAGGCTACAAAACCGGCAGCAAATCGGGAGAGGCGCTTGCGCCATTGCTTGGAACGTTGAAAAGTTTCGACGGTGGCGCAACTGACTTTGACATTGGTCCATTGAACTGGTTCCTGATCTATTCGGATCACATGGTCGGCTACCGTTTCATTCCACGTGGTCTACAGGAAACCGACATTCAGGTGGTCTGGCTGGTTCGCGCTGATGCTGAAGAAGACCAGGATTACAACATGGAAGACCTGACCTGGCTTTGGCGTGTCACATCTATGGATGACGAACGTATCATTCGCCACAACCAGTCCGGCGTAAATTCTCAATACTTCCAACCGGGCCCCTTGGGCGAGATGGAAACCTCGATCCAGGACTTCTACGATTTCTATTTCAACATGATCAGCCCGGAACCAGAACAAAGGATGTCCGGTCATGGCTGAGGCAAAATCACGCCGTCGCGGTGGTGGCGGGCGCGCCGCGCGCATAAAGGTGCAACAGGCGACCACGGGCAATGAGGCCGTACGTGGAGGCCTAAGTGGCGGACGCTATAAGCCGTTGACCCAATCAGATATGGAGAACATCCACCAAGCGGCCCTGACCGTTCTGGAAAACACCGGCGTTACCGACCATTTTCCGGAACTGCTTGATCTGGTGCTTCCCAATGGCGCGGTGATGAATGACCTCAATCGGCTGTGCTTCCCCCGTGCCCTGATGGAAGACATCCTGGCTGGTGCTGCCAAGGAGTTTTACGTCTATGCCCGCGGAGAGCGTGAAGGCAAAGACGACATGCATTGCTCGGCAGAGAGCGTTTACTTCGCCAACTCTGGAACCGCCGTCACCACCTTTGACTCGCACACCAAGTCCTATCGCCCATCGGTTCTGCGTGATGTCTATGACTTCACCCGTCTGGTGGACCGTTTGGACAATATCCATATGCTGGGCGACACAGTCTTGGCCACCGATGTGACCGATGATTTCGCCCACGATATGAACACCATATATGCAATGCTCGCAGGCAGCCAAAAGCCCGCCTGTCTGACCTTTCGCGACCGCAGTCATATCCCCCATGCCATCCGCATGTTTGATTTGGCTCAGGGTGGCGAGGGGGCTTTTATGAAAAAGCCAAGCGTCATTTTTGGCGGCTGTCCCATGGTTTCGCCGCTGCGGATCGGCAAGGAAAATATGGAAATCCTGATTGATACCGCCAAACTTGGCCTGACAGTCGATCTGGCTGTGCCTCCGCAGGCCGGGGCTACAGCCCCCGCGACGCTTGCGGGAACACTGGTTCAAACCGTGGCCGAAACGTTGGCCTGTGTTGCGATCGTGAACCTCATCACACCAGGTTGTCCTATCTGCTTTGCTGCCTGGCCCTTTATCACCGATCTGCGCAGCGGGTCGTTCACCGGAGGCAGCGGCGAACAGGCCCTGATCGGGGCGGCAGCCATTCAGATGGGCAATTTCTATGGCCTTCCCACATCCGTTGGCGCAGGCATGACCGACGCCAAAATTCCCGATGCGCAGTACGGGTTGGAAAAGGCGCTGACCTTCACACTTGCCGCCCATGCTGGTGCAAACCGTCTGTGCGAGTTCGGGGGTATGATTGGCAGCCTCATGGGATGCAGTTTTGAAAGCATGGTTATCGATGACGAAGCGGGCGGGATGATCCTGCGATCGATACGCGGAATAGAGGTAACGGATGAAACCATGGCAGTGGATGTGATCCACCAGTGCGCCATCGATCCTGGTCACTTCCTCGGCAACCCACACACGCTGAACTATATGAACAGCGAGTTCGTCTACCCGCGGCTTATGGATCGTGAGCGTACAGATACATGGGAAAACGAAGGCAAAACTGATCTGATGGACCGCGCCCGTGACAAGGCTAATTCCATTCTCGACAACCATTTCCCCAACTACTTCGGTGCCTCAGACGCTCAGGTTCGTGAAGAGTTCCCAATTGTGATGAGCGCAGAAAGCATGGCCCGCCGTGGATAATTCAAACGCCAAGCAATGGGACAACGATCACTTCCTGCACCCGTGGGAAGGGATGGCAACTTTGCGCGAGAACGACCGGACATTTATCGAAGGTGCCAGCGGCATCCATGTGGTGAACGAACAAGGCGAACGCTTGATCGACGGGCCGGGAGGCATGTGGTGCACCCAGATCGGTTATGGACGAGAGGAGATGGCCGAGGCCATGGCCGAGCAAGCGCGTAACCTTGCCTATTTCTCGCCCTTCAACAACGCCAACTCGACCGCTGCCCGGTTTGCACGCGAAATCGCCAAACGTGCACCCGGCGATTTGAACAACGTCTTTTTTACCACCGGTGGTTCCACTGCGGTGGATACGGCTATCCGATTTGTCCATTTTCGAAACAACCTTCTGGGTCGCCCCGAGAAAAAGAAAATCATTTCAAGGCAAAAAGCCTATCATGGAAGCACCTACTTGGCGGCCAGCGTCAGTGGAAAAGAGCGTGACAGGCTTTGGCTCGACAAGGCCGATGACCTCGCACATTTCCTGCCGGACGTGAATCCGCTCTACCGCGCACCTGGTCAAAGCGAAGTGAGCTTTCTGAACGAGAAAGTTTCCGACCTTGAAAATGCCATTGTGGCGCTTGGTCCAGAAAATGTTGCCGCTTTTATCGCTGAACCGGTTCTGGCGTCTGGTGGCGTGATCGTGCCGCCAAAAGGATATCACGAAGGCTGTTTAAACATCTGCAGGAAGTATGATGTTCTGTATATCTCCGACGAAGTGGTGACAGCTTTCGGGCGATTGGGTCATTGGTTTTCGTCAGAGGCTGTTTTCGGCATCCAACCAGACATAATCACTTGCGCCAAAGGGATGACCTCTGGGTACGCGCCGATGGGTGCCGCGATAATCTCTGACCGATTGATTGCAGACGTTGCAGGAAAAGGTGCAACCTTCTCAAATGGCTACACCTATTCTGGTCACCCGGTTAGCGCGGCCGCCGGATTGAAAAGCATGGAGATTATTGAACGAGAAAAGCTACTCGAACACGTTCGAAAAGTCGCTCCGATATTTCAAGATCAACTGCAGCAATTGCGTCACGTTGACATCGTTGCCGATGTGCGCGGGATGGGTTTGATGGGGTGCGTTCAATGCTCGGTTGATGGTGATCCTCAGAGCGATTTGGGTCGCGACTACGAGATTGGTGGCCAGATCGATATAGAATGCCAAAAACGTGGGTTATTGGTTCGACCTGTGATCAATATGTGTGTTCTTTCACCGCCCCTTATCATTAGCGAAAGTGAAATTAAGAAGATGTTTTCTGTTTTGCGCGAAGGGCTTGAAGCGACAAGAACGTGGCTTGTTGGAATCAGTGACCAATGAAGAGCAGGCACCATTGTTGCGAATGTCCACAAAACGAGATGCCTCTGCAGCATTTGGATTCCGTTCTAAATGTCGGCTTTGGGCCGAACCAAGAGTTTTCTAGGTCTGCTAGTATGCCCCTGAGGCGTATATGAAGAGCCTAAGGCGGCCGTGATGATTTTGAGAGTTTTCTCGGTCGACCTTCGTAACCCACGATCAGCTTTTCATCCTCGAGCAGACGAAGCGCCGTTTCCCAGTGGATTTTGAGTTTTCGCGCCACCCTGTTGATTACTTGGGTCTCTGTCCAGATGCGGCGCAGTTTATGTTTTGGCACTTTGGGTCTGCGAACCCCACGCTGTACCTCAAAGCCTCGTTCCCTAAAGAGTTTGGACAGTGTTGCAGGCTTCATCCCGTTTGCGTTGGCAATATCTGAGCAGGTTTTTCCCTTTTTATATTGCCTATAGAGGCGTTGAACATAATCGACGCCAAGCAAGTCCAAGAGCCGTCGCACAACCAACGGTCTAATTCCGAGCCGCGTGGCAAATTCCTTATGGGTTTTACTTTGTCTAAGCAAAGCGAGGAGTTTGCGGCGCAGGTACGGCTGCCACGCATTTGGCGTCTCTCGTAGGAAAATAGTCGGAACTCTGCCACATTTTATTTCGACTATTGTGCTCAAGCCTAACCCAGTTTCTTCAACGTCAGATACCTCTATTTGCGTCTCTTGGCGCAAAGCCGTCGGCGTTACAGCAACTTAGCTGATTGTCTTCCGACATTGCATTGAAATTTTGAGGCGCAAATACGTAAACATCAGAAATTAAACAATAAAAATGACACCTGTAAAGTCATTTGTTAGGTTTCGTTAACTGGAATCAGTCGGAACATTTGACATGACCGAGAATTTGATTGTCGATCTCGCGAAACATGAGCAGATCAAGTGTGACCTTCGGCTAAAAGGCAGTTCACTGGCTAAGCTGAGCCGAGATATCGGCCGTTCCATCAGCTCAGTGTCTACTGTGTCACAAGGATACAGGCGCTCTGACTACGTCCAGAAAGCCATAGCAGAAAAGCTTGGGACAACGCCCGAGGCTCTGTGGCCGGAACGTTACGAATAACGGAGGTGCCTGCAGATGAATTAGCAACAGCATTCATATAAGAAGAAAGGGTAAGGCCCCGAGGGCGGCAACCCACGAGGCCTTTGAAATCAGTATCGATAGCTTACCGATACACCTTCTTCCCCCGCCATGATCTCAAAGTCAACTGTTTCGTCGTCGCCTATTGGCGATGAGATGGTTTGGCTTTGCCCAAAGAACACCAAAAGAGGGTGGAGAGGCACGATCAGCCCAAGCTGGTCGGCGCTCCAAATCACAGACATGAAAGATGAAGAGTTCACACTGACGGGCGAGATGTCGCCTGAGCCCAGCCGTGCGACACGGGGTATCCCCCGGAGATCGACGCATAGCTCCAGAGGCGGAGTTGTCATGCAATTGCCTGGGCAAAACCGCCCGAGGGTCGTTCAATTTGAAAGCAAACTGGAACAGCGAGTGTTGTTTCTGCTACTGGCTAACCCTGCGGTGGCTAACGTTTGGGAGCAGCCACAACTCATCAGCTACCGCGATCAATCCGGCAATCGCAAAACCCACTTCATAGACTTCTTGGCGGAGCTAAAAAACGGTCGCCGATTAGCTATAGCAGTGAAGCCGTGGAAGGTGGTGCTGGAGAAGAATTTCTTACGTGAGCTTCAGCAGATCCGCGTGGCGATGCGCAAGGATTTTGCCGATGACATCGTGTTAGTTACAGAGCGCGATTTCACCCGCGCAGAGGCCCTCAACGCACAACGTTTCGTTGAGTTCTCAAAGGCGCGAAATACAGAGCATCAGGCTCATCTCAAGTCCGTCACCCGTGACGTCTGTTTTCCGGTCACGGTCGACGAGATGTGCCGGTTGTTGGGGCTCGGTGGCGCAGGGTTCAGGAGCATCGTGATCGCGGTCTTTGAAAACGTTCTAACGGCCGACAGAAAGCATCTGATTGATCTCGACACTTTGCTTTCGAAGGGAGGTGCAAAATGAACCTGCCTTTCAGAGTGAGTGTCTTTGGCCGTCTGACGATCGATGGCCGGAAGTACAAATTAGACCGAAAAACAGACTTTGGTTACCACTTCGAAGATTTTGATGAGACTGGCCGGAACCTGTCTCTCACATTCGACGAATTTGCCGACCTCCTTCAAAGGCCTGATGTGACCTTTGATCCTGGGTATTTTCTGCCTGAACGCCAGGACTTGCGAATGAGTGCGGGTGTTGAAGCAATAGCAAGCTTGCCAGATGACGTGAGATCCGAAGTAGTCTGGCGCTTCTCCTGGGTCGACGGGTTTTACCAGTTCGAGCGTGTCGATGAGGCGAAGCGGACAGATTTCTCACTACAGAGTGTCATTCCTTCCATCGAGGCCCATGTGAACAAACAGGCACGGGCTGCCCAAAGCAATTGGCGGAATCCGAGGGCCGGAAAGAAGAACGTTTATCGGGACCCACCCAGTCCAAGAACCTTAAGAGAATGGGTGAAACGATACGAGAAAGCAGGCGGCTCTCCGCTTGCTTTGATCCCGGGCACACATAGATCGGGCAACCGAACTGCGCGGTTCTGCCTCGAGGCTTCGAGATTGCTGGGCGAATGCCTCGAAGCCTATTTGACCCGGAAAAGACTAACCAAGAAGAACGTCGCGGACGTGTGCCGGGACCGGTTCAAAACTGTGAACAAGCAACGAGTGGTGGAGGGTAAGCCGGAGCTCACAATTCCTTCGCGGCGCAAAGTTGAGCGCGCACTTTCTGAGCTTGATCCGTATTTCACATGCGTCCAAAGGCACGGCGTGGACTACGCCAATCGCAAGTTCGCGCTCTATGAGGAAGGTGTCACAGCCAGCTATCCAATGGAGCGTGTTGAGATAGATGAATGGTGTGTTGATCTAATAACGATACTTGCTGAAAGGGGCGCGCTGGATCATTTGAGTCCCGAAGAGCTCGCCAAGCTGGATCGTGGGCGTCGTTGGCTTTACCTCGCGATCGACTGTGCCACGCGATGTGTGGTGGGTATGAGACTGGCGGAAAAGCCGAATTGCCAAGACGCCCTGGCTCTTTTGTCTGACATCACACGCGACAAATCGGACCTTGCGATTGCGGCTGGCTGCAAATCGACCTGGCATCACTACGGCGGGGTGAGTTCCCTGGTGACCGATCTTGGCGTTGCTTTTGTGGATGATGAGTTTCGAAGTGCGGTCTTTGATGCACATGGAGTTGTTGAGACGCCTCGCGGCGGGCTACCGCGTTTGCGCGGGCGCGTGGAGCGTATCTTTCGAACCTTTGGGACGGCCCTGATGCCGCTCCTCGCCGGTCGCACATTTTCCGATCCTAAAGAGCGAGGAGACTATCCTTCGGAGGAGATGGCCTCTCTTTCAGATGACGTGCTGATGGAAATCCTCATCAGGTTCGTTGTGGACGTGTATCACAACATCCCGCACCGCGGGCTGAATGGCGAAACCCCCAATAATTGCTGGAAACGCCTCGCCGAGAAAATGGGTATTGTCCCCCAGCTCGCCGAAACCACCCGACGCAAAGCCCTTGGTGTGAGGTATCGCAGGCGTGTTTTTGGCAAAGGAGTGAGGCTATTTAGCATTGACTACACCTGCCAGGCACTTCGTGAGTTCTATGTGCACGACCGTCGCCGTCACGTTCATTTAAAAGTTGACCTGAACGATCTCGGTTGGATCATGATTCAGATCGGGAAAAAGTGGTATGCGGCGCGCGCTCTGCAGAAGTGCTTTGACGCCGTATCTTATGAACAATGGGAAGCGACCGCGCGTCAGTTGCGGCTGAAATACAAGGCCGAGGCCGTGCTTCAGGAGAAGACTGTCTCTGACGCATTGCATACCATCATCCAAAAGAACTCAGAAGAAGAGCGCCGGTTCGGGGCTGTCCTGAAGCGTCAGACACCGGCTGGGCTTAGACGAGCTAGGGAAGATCTGTTCCAGGGTTTGAGCATCGAAACGGATGATCCTGAAGGCTTTGACCTTCCGCCAGAGCCAGATCTATTCGGCCATGTCATCCCGTCATTGGACGAAGGAGAAAACACCATCGAAGTTACAGCTGGCCAGGGGCAAAACCCCAATGGGGATCGTCCCAGACCTTCGAAATGGAGGATTGAAAATGACTGATCTCCCTGGCGATCCGTCTGATGAGATCGACGTCCAGATAGCGCGTCTTCGAGACATGTTCGTTTCACATCAGGTGTTCCACGATCTCAAACTGGTTTTTGATCGTCATCTGCGCCGAAGACGAGCGGCTATCCGATTGGGTAGTCGCAGCGAGGCGCGCGGTATTGCTCTGATCGGGGCGTCTGGCAGTGGGAAATCCACCGCCGCAGACCGCTTGTTTGATAATCACACTGACCTGATCCTACCAACGGCGGGCCAGGATGTAGCGGAGGTGATCCGGCTATTGGTGCCGTCACCCGCGACGCTAAAAAATGTTGGTACGACGATCCTGTCCGGTTTGGGATATCCGCTCGCTCGGGACAAATCGGTTGGGATCATATGGACGCAGGTGCGTCAGTTTCTCCAAATGCGAAGGACCCTGTTTGTGCATCTGGACGAGGCTCAGGACCTCTACATCAGCAAAGGCGTCAAAACCCGAAATGATGTGGTGAACACCCTGAAATCGCTTATGAACGATAAGGACTGGCCGGTTGGTCTTGTTCTGTCTGGCACGCCCGATCTGATCGAGATGATCAATTCTGATGTTCAGCTCAAAAGGCGCATAGATGTTGTGCACTTGGGTGCAGTGAGCTGGATATCCCACGAACCCGAGATCACAGAGATCTTTACTGAGTTCGTTCGGAAGTCTGGTCTGACACCTTCCATTGAACTTCAACAGAGAGAGTTTCTCAAGCGGCTGGTTCACGCAGGTGGCAATGAGTTTGGAATGATCATCGAAATGTGTCTGAGTGGGATAGAAGAGGCGCTCTACGACGGAGAAACCCAGCTCCGACTTGGACATTTTGCAGAAGCATTCCGGCGCAAGTCGGGTTGTATACCTGCTTTCAACCCATTTCTTGCCCAAGACTACATTAGCATAGATGTTAGGACCATCATGGGCTGGTTGGATCACGGCGACCCCTCGTTGGACGGAGGGTTGCAATGAAACGACAACTCGCTCTCACTCTGCCTCATCATCACATGGAGACGCCTGCTTCCTATGTCGCCCGGCTGTCACGTCGCAATCTTAGTGTTACGAGGGAATTCTGCTCAGATCTGGGTCTGAGATGGCCCCATATCTGCTCGGCTCATCCGGATCAGCTGGAGCGGCTGTCGCAACTGGCTGGGGTGCCACTTGAAGCGTTGGAGTTGGCGGCGGCCAGATTGGTTGGCCCCTGTCGGTACCGCGTCGGGCATTCCTTTGCCACCTCCGGTTCGTTCCGCCGTGCTACCACCCGAATCTGTCCGAAGTGTATTGTGGATGTCATTGATGGGTCGGGTCCTGAGAGCGCGTTTCAACTTCTTGAATGGTTGGTGCTGCCGATCGGGACCTGTGCCAAACATAGCGTACCGTTGATCCAGCTTCCCAACGCGTCGCATGCGCATCTCACCTACGACGTGGTTGAGCAAGTGACGCGTCACCAGGATCTGATCTTTGAAGCCGCTCAAGACGCAACAAAGCTTGGGCGATCTTCGTTTGAAACCTACCTGAGCCGCCGAATTGAGTTTGGGGTCGCTGATGACTGGTTGGACTCGCTGGAGCTAACGCATCTTCATCAGGCCGCTCTGACATTTGGTATGGCGATTGCCATGGACCGCGGCGTCGGCCGTTCGGATTTGGACTTCGAACAAGAGCGTACTTGCATGTCGGCTGGTTTCGAGGTTCTGAAGAGTGGGCCGGAAGCCCTGAAATCTGAGTTGGAGCGTGCCAGGCGCCGGTCTTCCTCAAAGCGGTCTTATTTTACGACCGATATGGGCGAATTCTACACTTGGCTTAAAGAAGCTGAAGAGGACCCGGCGACAGCAGTCCTCAGGGCTTGCGTGCAGGATTTTGTGAGTGAAAACTATCCGCTGCAGACCGGTGCGAAAGTTCTGGGTGCGGAAATCTCAGCACCCAAACTCATCACGCTTGAACGCGCGCGGGAGCTACATGGGGTCGGCGAGGTTCGGGTGCGAGGCATTCTCGCCCATCTTCGAGGTCAAACCGCTAGCGACCTGTCAGATATGAAAGATGTCAGCCATGAGGATCTGGCCGCCGTTCTCGACTTCTGGTCTGGGTTGCGGAATATCAAATCCACCGCGGTCCAGCTCAATATCCATCCGGTCCAGGTGAAGGCGCTGATCCGACAGAATGTTCTGGAAGCCTATCGTTTTGGAACGTCTCTGCGCTATGTTCCATCGTCCTCAGTACAGACCTTGCTGACTAGGCTTGAAGGCCTACGCATTGCCTCTCGGGCACGTCATAGGTTGCCCCTCTCGGAGTACAGCCGACAGAGCAAGGTGGCCCTGGCTCGCGTTGTCGCTGATTGGGTAGCAGGCCGACTGACCGGCGTTTGGAGAGATCCGGACGTGGAAGGGTTGGCTGGAATTCTTATCGACTGCGCTGAGATCTTGGAGAAATCGGAGCGCGTGTTTTCCGGCGATCTGTCTCTGATGGATGCGGCGGCGCGCTTGAGAATTAGTGTCGGGTCGATCCGGCGGTTGCGGGATGGTGGATACCTAAAGCAGAAAAAAATGCGAAACCCGGACACGCAGCACTACCGTTGCTACATCACTGAAGAGAGTATTCAGGCTTTTGAAAAATATTACGTAACGCTGGGCCAATTGGCGCGGCAGTTTGAGATAGCAGCGGTCCATTTGGGTCCGGCATTGGATCGCAGAGAAGTTGAGACTATCCCCTGCGAGGCTGGGTTTGTTCGTGCCTACCCGAACGAGACACGAGATGTGGTTCGGGAAATGACGATGGGGGGTAAAACTTCGATCCAAACAGATTGTCTCCACGACAGTTGGAACCAAGATAAGCAGGCGGCGGAGCAAGGTTGATGCTCCGCCACACATTCTCATGAGAAATAGTGGCGGTCTATAGATTGGGGCAACTACGTTGAATTGCTGTACCGCGAGGTGAAGAAAAATGACTAGCAGTCGAAGAAATCTTACTGAACGGCTTCAACCAATATGGGAGGCCGTAGGCAAGCTGGGCGCGAATACTCCCGCGCTTAATCTAAAGGCCTATCTCGATGAGATGTGGAGCGAAGACAAAACAACTACTGCTTCTTTGGGGACTGGAAAGGGTCTCGCTCGACGAGACGAAAAAATTGCGGAAGATCTTGAGGCCCAATTCAAGATGATTGCGGTCGCCTATGCCACCGGAAAATTGGATGAGATCGACCGCGTAGTTAACTACCTATCGTTCATACGTCGCATGAAAAAGCAGGGCGTTTATGAGATTGGACACTGGAGTGATGAGGACAAAGATGGGTGACGATGCAACTAGGAGGTGGTTCACGTAACACCCGTTCAGCAATGTCCATTGGCTTCTATCTAAGGCCTTCCCTCCGAGAACTCAAAACCAGACATTTAGGCGGAACGCGGCAAATGACTCGAAGGAGCCCAAAGGAGACTTAGGCTATGGGCGCAGCATTTGTCGTTTGGGCGGGAAGCAGTCATTCGCTGCAGGTGCAGGGTTTGGTATTCGGTTACAAAAATGCTGACATACAAAGCGGAACACTACTTAGTGTCCCTATCACATGTTGAATGGATGCCCTTAAGCCAGCTGGCCGACGGTTTTGGAGAATTTGTGCCGATTGACGATGGTTTGACGCGGATCGGGTAGTCAAAGCAAGTTGGAACTCACACTAAATTATGAAACGGGAAGTTTTAGCGCAGTTAATGGGGTGAAATCGGCGACGCACTCAGCAAATTATTTTAGCCTTATCGCGGTTTGATGTGGATTATGTTAAAGTAACTACGGCTTTTGTGGACGAAGTTGTAATGCTGGTACACCTTGTTTATCTGGTTTTTTCGCGACTTAGGTCTGGCTTCATTGCTATTGTCATGTTCGGACCTGCAATTGTACTGGCGGACATATCTGATGCCAGGCGTATGGCGCTTGTCATAGGAAATTCGAAGTATGAGTACGTTACAAATATTCCAAACTCGGCAAATGATGCGCGGGATATAGCGGCCGCGCTTGGTCGGATAAGTTTTAATGTGACCGAACTATACGATCTCGACTACCGTCAAATGCGGCTGGCCCTTCGGGATTTTTCCGATAAGGCTGCGAAAGCTGACGTGGTGTTGGTCTATTTCGCGGGTCATGGCATCGAAATAGACAACACCAATTACCTGATTCCCACCAACGCGGAACTCAAAAGCGATAAGGATGTGGAATTCGAGGCTATACGGCTGGACTCGGTGCTAAATGCGGTATCTACGGCGAAAGGTCTCAAGCTTGTTCTTATTGACGCCTGCCGAAACAATCCGTTCCTTTCAGATATGGAGCGCACAACCGCAACGCGGTCCATCGGGCAGGGATTGGGCAGTATTGATCCCGGAGGTGTTCTGGTCGGTTATTCCGCGCGCGGCGGAACTCTGGCGTTGGACGGTGATGGCCGAAACAGCCCCTATGCCGAAGCCCTGCTTGAACATATCGAGGTGCCGGGGCTGGAACTTGGCAAACTGTTTCGAAAAGTACGCGACACCGTCTTTGAACTTACCGATGGTTATCAGGAGCCTTTTACCTACGGTTCATTGCCCGGGCGTGATATCTATCTGGTACCGGCGGCGGTGAGTGCCCCGTCGGTCGTGCAGGAAGCCTCGAAGGTCGCGACCGATCCCGTGAACGAGCGTCAAAGTTCGGCCGAGCGGGTTTTGCGCGAAGCCCTGACACTGGCAGACGAAACCACGAAACAGAATGCGCTGAAATTGATTGCGCAGCTCTACCCGGACACGCGCGCCGGTCAATATGCGCAAGGTGTTTTGGATGCCGCCAGCAGCACGAACCGAAATCCGGCAACGCATGTTGCCCCAAAAACAACGGAAGAACCGCTGCGGCAGGACGTGCCCGAGGACAAGACTGCTGCACGGTCAAGTGCAACATCGAATACCGAAGCCAATTTGAATCTAAGCCGCGGCGACTACCGAAACATTCAGCGCGGCCTGAATGTTCTTGGCTTCGCTGCCGGACCTGAAGACGGTATTTTCGGCCCCAGATCGCGCGCCGCGCTTGAGAGATTTCAAAGTAAGAACGGCGTGGCCAGGACTGGCTATTTGACTGCAGAAAGCGTTGCAGTTCTCAGCAGCATTCCTCAGCCGGAACGCCAGGAACCGGTTCAAAAGACAAGTCGGGGTCAGACGCTGGTTGCTCCGGAAGCGGCGTCGGCGACCTCTGCTGCGATTGGATTCAACGGCGAGTATGTCGTTAATATTCGTCGGCGACCGGACCCGCTGGGCACGGATGCCGGTTCCGGGATCGACACGGTGCTTTGGCTGAAATATCGCAAGACCGATGCTGGATTCGCGCTAGTAAATGCGGTCGATCGCTCCAAAGGGGGTGATAGCCGGTCCAAGAAATATCGGGCATCTTTGTCCGACAAAGGGCGTTTGAAAGTTTCCGGACGCACGAATTTTCTGTTCAACAGCGTTTATGTAGTACCCTTCTCGGTCACGCTGGACTTGCCTTCAACTTTGGCACCCAACGCGTCAATACGCAGCAATCAGGGGCGATTTGACAAGAATTGGTACGTCGATGTTGTTGTGACGCGAAAATAGGATTCACCACCAATTCCACGATAGAACTAATTTCGCAGATCTCACGTTGTTGGCGGTGCTTTCACCACCTGAATCTCTGTTCTGCCATCGTCATGAAAAAGCCCCGGTATGACTGGCCAGTTGCGGTCCGGATCGGTCAGCCGCGCAGTTTCCAGCGTCATGCAGATCGGACGGCATCCGTCCTTATCAGGTGGTAGAGTCTTTATCCAGCTTTCCAGACGTGCGGCGATGTTAATCGTGTCGCCAATGACGTTGTAATGCATGGACCCTCTGACGCCTAGGGTGCCCCCAATTGCGTCTCCGCTGTTCAGTGCAATGCGCAGCTTGTACGCAGGTTGGTTTTCAAGTGTTCCATTCAGTGTCGCAACGGCTTTGCGCATGGCATGGGCGCAGCGCAATGCGGCCTGCGCGTCAAATTGTCTTTGTTTGTGCGTTTCGCTGGGAATTGGCGCGCCAAACACAACCAATATGCCGTCGCCAGTGTATTTCTCGACAAACCCATTATGCGCGCGGGAAATTTCACTTAGCCGATCCAGTATGCGTGAGATCCACGCCATGAACGCTTCGGCATCCATCGAATTACCAGCAAGGGTCGATCCTTCAATATCCGCGAGCAGCGCCGTGACAAACAGTTGCCGAGATCGGGGCTTTCCACCCGACATTAGATATTTGCGTTGTTTCCAAATCTCAGCTGCCAGCTCTTCGGACAGATGAGAAGAAAACACCTGCGCGATGGCACGCCTTTGGTTGCGCGAAAAGCCTGAGATGATACCAAAGCCGCAAAGAAATCCAAAAGTCCAACCCAACAGAGATGGCGCGACGGGCATTAACAAAGCGAACTGTTGAAACACGGACAACGCAACCGTTAGCAAGAGGCCACCCATCCCAGCCAACAACACCGCATTGCCGGTAACCCTGACGAAAACAGACACGCAGGCACCTAAGAAGACCGAAGCGAGGATGATGAACGCAGGAATCTGGCCGTCCAAGGCGCGCAGCGGAGTGGCTTGGCCGTTGAAGTAGTCTATCAACTGTTGAACGATCGTGGCGTGGATTTCGGCCCCAAAGGTAAAATTTGACCCGGTTGACCGGTTGAGTGGTGTTAAAAAGTAATCTTTTACGGAATGACTGGTAACGCCGATTATCACAGCGTTTCCTTTAAAGCGATCCAGCCCAGTTTGAGTCAGAATCTCTGCGGCGGGAACACTGCGAGTGATCGGCAATGTATTTTTGTAATCAATGACGATTTGATAGCCTGACGTATCCACGTTGCGGAACAGGTTTGCACCCGTGGCCAAAGGTTTTACAACTGTATCGCCAAACATCAAATAGCGCGGATTGTCGGGAGCGCTTTTCAATGCAGGTTGCCCGGTATGGGTCGCGGCCAAATGCATAGGCAGTGACAGGGAAATACCATCGTGCGTATTTACTAACAACAAGGCGCGTCGGGCAACGCCATCAGGGTCAATTGGAATATCAGCGAACCCCGTGTGCGAGTCCTGCGGCGCGGAAATGCCAGCAGTCTCGCCGTCCTGTAGTTTCGAGATCACGAAAACTCTGGGATCGCTCAGCACCTCAAGCAAGGCGTCCCGACCTTCACCTACCGGAACGTCCCTGTAAATGTCTACACCCACCGTAGTTGCACCAGAGGCGAGCAAATTGCTTACAATCTGCGCCAATTGCAGATCGGGGACAGGCCAGCCCCATTCGCCCAAATCTTTGTCATTGATGGTAGCCAGATAAACGTCTGCTATAGGTTTATCTTCGGCAAAGGCTGATGTCGTCCAATCGTATTGGAGAAGCTCAAGTGGTTCGAGTATGCCTTTTTTTCGGAGTTCGATCAGAGGTATGCCCACAATCAGTGAAATGACACAGACCAAAACCCAGCGTTGCCAAATCGGCATGAGCGATGACGTTCTCTGCCATGCATGCCTTGGACGCTTCAATTTCACGGACCTACGCCAGCTGAATTCAGAAATTTTTCGAGTACGGCTGGGTTCGTCGCCTGCACTCGGCCGCTGAGGCCTATATCCACAAGTTCGGAGAGCGCATCGAACCACAGACCAGCTGCGGCCGGAGTGTCTGATCTAAATTCTTCCGGCAAACGCTCAATCAACCCTGACGACCGTTCGACCACCGCGTCGGTGTTTGGATCGAGCAGCTCAAGTTGCCAAAGGTAAACCTGGTCGGTATCCAGCATAAAACTTGACCTACTGAGGTCCAGACCATAATCGCCGGGCGGGAAAGGACCCATAATGTGTAGTTCTGTTGCAGTCGTCCCGATTGGGTTCAGCTTGACGATTACATTTCCTCGATGGCCGCGGGTCAGCCGCCAGATCAACGGCGGAAAGGCCAGAGTTGTTAACCCACCGTCTGCTGGAACCAGTAGCAGTAGGTCAGAAGCGGCATCCGAAGGTATAGTCCGGGTACCAGCGCCCATTCGATCTTTTGGCGTGCCGATTTCGGGAGGAATGAATACAATTTCTGAGGACTTTTCCGCGTTTTTCTCATCGCCTGAAGCCAGTGCAAAACCGCTGGGAAACAGGCCTGCAGCCAGTACGAAGACAAAAACAGCTATTGATACCCAATTCCACGACACAAGACGCCTCGCGAAGAAAATTGCAAATAAATCCGCTTTTTGAAGGTTTAGCGTAGGCTTGAAATTACGTTGAGTCCAGTTCCTGCTCTATCTCGCTTCAGCTGATCCTAAGCTCGGTTATCAAGCAATTTTATGCTAATATTAGGAACTGTTCGGTTCAGAGTTGAGTCTGTACTTATGATTCCTGAAATCAAATGGCGAAGCGGTGCCTGGTGTTTGTTGGTGGTTTGTTTGCTCTTGACCTTGCCGCTTGCGACAGAGGCTAAGGGCGAGCGCGTAGCTCTTGTTATAGGTAACTCTGCCTATCAATACGTCCCGGACCTGCGCAATCCGGCCAATGATGCCGAGGACATATCCAAGGCGTTACAGCGCGTTGGGTTTGAGGTTACACAACATCAAAACCTGAGTTACACCGATATGCGCATTGCATTGCGCGACTTTGCCGAAGCCGCAGCCAATGCGAAAGTGGCGCTTATGTATTTCGCGGGTCATGGAATCGAAATCGAGAACACAAACTATCTGATACCGGTAAATGCAGCGCTGAAAAGTGACCGGGACGTCGAATTCGAAGCCATTCGTCTGGACGCTATCGTGAATGCCATTGCTGGCTCATCCGCGCTAAATATCGTGATTGTCGACGCATGCCGAAACAACCCGTTTTTAACCCAGATGAAAAAGGCATCGAACACTCGTTCGATCGGGCGCGGTTTGGCCGCGGTTGAACCAGGAGGCGTCGTGGTCGGATACGCGGCCCGCGGTGGGACTCTGGCGCAAGATGGCGACGGTCGGAACAGCCCTTACGCGCAGGCGTTTCTGGAACATGTTGAACAACCGGGTCTGGAACTTGGCAAATTGTTCCGCAAGGTGCGCGATCGCGTGTTCGCGCTGACCGACGGGTATCAGGAGCCTTTTGTTTACGGCTCACTTCCGGGCGAGGACATTTTTTTGGTACCCAAGGTAGAACAAGCTGCATTGCCATTGTTGGGCCCTAAAGAACCTGACGCATCAGGCGTGCAACCGCAGGCAACTGAGAAGAACGCGCTGGCCGCAGCTATGAAGGTGAACACTGTCAGGGGGTGGGATTTGGTTGCCAGATCCTATCGCACAGCAACGTTATCCGAGCCCGAAGTACTGAAGCGGATGGCCCAGATCACACCTGCCTGGACCAGAAAGAGTGGGCAGTTCGATGAAATAGAAGCCGCGCTCTTGCCGAGCCCTACTCAGAAAAAGGAAATACAACAAAATCTTAACAGCGCAGGCTTCGACGTTGGTGTGCCCGACGGAGTTTTCGGGCCGCGGACACGATCAGGCATCAAGGCGCTTCAGGCCAAATTGGGGTTGGAACAATCCGGATACGCCGATCTTGCCGTCCTTTCCGGCCTTGGGATCAGGCCGCAGGCGCAGGATGGCGCGAGTTTTATTAGCAATCCCTTCGCTGTCCGACAGAATATTTCCGAGTTGAAGGTGTTAGGTGAATCTGAAGAAGTCACGCAAATTCTTGGTTGTTTGGGTCTACGTAAAAGTGTCTATGGCACGTTTCGTGGCAACCTTTACGTTGCGCTGGTCTATTCAGGCAGCGTGCAGAGTGCGCGCAGCGAGGCGCAAAAATGTGGATTGGATTTGGCCGCAATCACATCGGCTGCAGAGAATGCGTTCATCGTCAGGATGATTTCAAGCGACCCGGCTTTCTTTGAAATGGGATACGACAGCAAAACGAAAATCAGCTATAAGGCCGGACCTTATTTCGGGTTCAGAAAGGACCCCAAAGAAGACGGTGCCGTCATCGGATGGCGATGGTTCAGCGGAGAACCCGTGACCTATACCAACTGGTTGCCATCCAAGCCAAACAAAACCCACGGCAAGGGCAGTAAATCATTCGCGCAGTTTCAGTACGAAGCGCGAGGGAGACGCGATCTTGACGATGTGACCCCGACAAAATGGTTCGATGGCTCTGGATGGAATGTGCGTTCCGTGGTCTTGGAAGGCTCTCTGAAATAACGCGCTCTGCCCAAGGGGTTTCAGCGAAACCGTATGTTTTTTTATGAGGATACGCTGGCAATCGGATCGGAATATTCGATTCAATAAGGTTTTGTGGTAGTGTTAAGGCGTCTCAACTTGTTCCGATCGGGGGCACTTTGTTTTACAGTTCATTTCAATATCTTTTCAGGACATTCTTATGGCTGATAGGCTTTGCGATTTGGTTCTCTGTTTCGCATATTGCGCACGCGGACACCAAACGGGTCGCATTGGTGATTGGAAATGCTGAGTATCAACATGTCGCCAATCTTCCAAATGCAGACAATGATGCCTCGGATCTTGCCGAAGCCTTGCAACGCATCGGTTTCACGGTTTGGCATAATCAGAATCTAGACTACCGTGGTCTTCGCATTGCGTTGCGCGACTTCGGTCGAGCGGCGAAAGATGCGGATATGGCCATCATCTATTTTGCGGGTCACGGGATTGAGATCGAAAACACAAACTACCTCATTCCTGTAAACTCTGAGCTGCGCAGCGATCAGGATGTCGAATTTGAAGCGATACGTCTGGACTCTGTTATCAGTTCCTTGTCGGGTGCCGATGGATTAAAGGTCGTTTTGATCGATGCGTGCCGGAACAACCCATTCCTGAGCACGATGGAAAGAAATGGCGGCACACGCTCCATCGGTCGCGGCTTGGGTCGTATTGACCCTAGCGGAGTTTTAGTAAGCTACGCAGCCAAGGGCGGAACATTGGCTCTTGATGGAGAGGGGCGTAACAGCCCGTATGCCACAGCGCTGCTAAAGCACATCGAAGAGCCTGGGTTGGAACTAGGTAAGATGTTCCGAAAGGTCCGCGACACCGTGTTTAAATTGACAGATGGGTTTCAGGAACCTTTTACCTACGGTTCTTTACCAAGCCAAGATATCTACCTAGTTCCGGTCACAGCGCCCGTTCCGACGAAAGCCAAGCGAGTCGGGCCTGAAAACCGTGAAATCTACGCTGACTTTGAGTTGGCTCGTTCACTCGGAACGCTGGATGCAATCGAGTCCTTTCTAAACCGCTATCAGGAACAGAATGATCACTTTGCGGTAACGCTTGCCCTTTCACTTCGGGATGATCTGCGTGAGAAGGCAAGGCTACAAGCTGCTCATGACAACAAACTTAAAACGAACGACACGGAAGTCGCATTTGTTGCTCCGCAGGACAAGCCGACTGAGAAAGCACTAACACGCAGCCTTGTCCGTGACATTCAGAGCGAATTGAACCGCGTCGGATGCAGTGCGGGCGCGGCGGACGGCGTCGTAGGTCCTCGCACAAGAGCGGCATATACTAGATACCGGAACGCCCGAAAAAACCTAGGGCTTCCGGCGGAAGGTCTGAACCAACAACAGACCCTCATTGCGCTTAAGAAAGAACAGGGTCGCGTCTGCAAGCAAGTTGCGGTTGCTGTAGGTTTTGACGGCGATTACGTCATCTCCATTCGGCGTAGATGGGATGATGACTATTGGCAAACTGCAACCCGCGGCGACGAATCCTATTACCCCGGAAAAATCGAACCACTCGCGTCATTGCGGATCAACCGGAAAGGCAGCAAAGTGACTCTGGTGTCCGCCCAAGCGTTTACCGGAGGTGGTCCGTGGTTCAAGGATTTCCGGGGGTCATTGGATGACAACGGTCAACTGAAACTCCGCTTCACCCTAAGTTCGCATTTTGGTCCACCGGTGACGCCCTACAAGGTTCGAATTGATGTAAAGTTGCCTCAAGGACTGAAACCCGACCGACGCCTCGTGTATGAGCCACGACGTATTGACGGCCAGTTTTTCCTGAATTTCCTAGTCAGGCGTGCAAACTAGCTTCCAACGGAATTCGCAAGATGACTAGGGTTGACAAGAGCGGCATGAATACCAAGCAGCGTGCCGATTGTGCCAAAGTTGTAGAGACCGATTTCTCCTACTTCGAAGTCGGCCGTCGGCTTGAGAGCCGTTTAAAATAGAATTTCCACTGAATCGCCTGAAGTAGTTAAATGTTGTTGTAGAATTCCGTACCCTGCGATGAGGGCGGTGATATCGGAAGGTTGTGGTCGGGATAGTACAAGACAAATAAAATTAGTGGAACTTGATGGAGATTCGCATTTGCACACAAGCAAAATACTTAAGTTTGATAGCCATTCGTTTGAAGCCAAGATGATCACCGATGAAGACGGTTGGAATCTAATTTTCGTTGTCGATGAAATTCAAAAATAGTGGACGGCAGTATGCGCCACGAAATCCTGCGAGACGCGACGCATTACAATGTTGGCGACCCGCGCGAGATAAATGCAGGCGTGTTGGAAGAGCACATCAAGGATAGCGCAAGTTAGCGTAACTGTTTGGTCAAAACTGGTGGTTTGTGACTGAGCTCGCTACGCGACCTAAAACCAAGAAGTTATTTGACATTAACCTTGGCAATTCCTAGGCGGTTTTGACAGGCCTTTGTCATGAGGCTGATTACAGACTGTTGCACGGTACTAATGTCTGCTTTCTAGAGTGCATTTGCTGCATACGGATTGCATTTTTAGAGTCCGCTTAGGGCCGGTGTTTTCTCTGTATGTAGTCATCCTAGTCAGATAGGCCGCCAATAAATGGGCGTGTGTTCGTCGAACGACAGATGACGAGTCTTTTCCGGATTGCGAACAACGTAAACAGCGGTAATCACGTCGTATTCGATCTCCAACGACATCGTTTGCAAAAGGCCGCTCGCTTCAAGGCTGAGGATCGATGGCAGATTGTTCAGGTGGCAATATTGCCATTGCTGGACTGGTTGATCAGAGTATTTTCGCGCCAGTCCAGATAATAGCCGCATCACCTTGTCTCGGCCCAAAATCGGATTGAGTGTCGCCAGCACTTTGCCGCCGCCATCCGAAACAAATCGTACGTCTTGCGCAAGCAATTTGGTAAGAACGTTGGTGTCGCCGCTTTTGGCGGCCATGAAAAATGCCTTGGCGATGGCTTCGCCTTGTTGTGGCTCAACCTGTGTTCGAGGTTTGCTGCGCTGCACATGTTTCCGCGCTCGGCTGACAAGCTGGCGGCAGGATTCAGGTGTGCGTTCCAGTGCCGATGCCAGCTCGTCATATGATTGCTCGAACACATCGTGGAGCAGAAATGCTGCCCGCTCGAGAGGTGTCAACCGCTCCAGCGCCAGGAGGAGTGCCACCGAGACGTCACGGTCCAGTTGCTCGGTGGCATCATCTGTGATTAGTGGTTCAGGCAACCACTCGCCGGGATATGCTTCGCGTCGAGTATGCGCGGCCCGCATGTGATCGAGACATAACCGCGTGACTGTCCGGATCAGAAACCCAGTCGCGTCCCGCACACTGTTATGATCAACCTTCTGCCAACGCAGAAATGCGTCCTGTACTACATCCTCTGCGTCACTAACGGTGCCCAGCATTCGATAGGCGACCGCGAACAAGCGCGGTCGCAGATCGACAAATGTCTGGCCATTGACGAGTGAAGTCATATGGCTCATGCAGCCGAGGCCTCCTTGGCGGCAGGATGTGGCGTTGCAAAGCCAATAGCAATGCGGTTCCATGCGTTGATCGTTGTCACCACCAACGTCAGGGCGATCTTTTCCTGGTCTGAAAACTGAACGGCCATCTCTTTATAGATGTGATCCGGTGCACCATTCTGCTCGATGCGGGTCAGCGTTTCGGCCCAGGCAAGAGCGGCGCGTTCACGCCCGGAATAAAGAGACGACTCTCGCCACGCGTTCAGTAAGTGAAGCCTGTCTTCACTCTCACCCTGCGCACGCGCGTCATGGGTGTGCATGTGAATGCAGAAAGCGCAGCCGTTGATCTGCGACACGCGCAATTTTACCAGTTCGATTAGACTGTGCTCAAGGCCGGATGTTTTGAGGCATTCCTCCATGTCGAGCATTGGCTGCATAAGTTGCGGGGCAACGGCGAAGTGGTTTAGGCGGGATTGCATGAGGTGCTCCTGTATTCGGGTGTATAGAAACAGGACGCGGCAGGCGTGGAGTTTGTGACATGGGTGCGTAACAAATCAGTTTTTATTGCGTAGGGTGGACAGTTATATATCAATCGAGTTGCGCAAAGTTCACCAGTGTTTCGCGAATGCTTTACTCGACTGCAGGTGCCCTGTTTCCAAGGTGCGCCATGTTCTGAAAATGTGATGGTTTCTTGGGAGGCGCTTAATTTATCAGTATTTATTTCGTATCTTCGTCAACCGCCTCGCCCAGTGCTTTAAGCAGTCCATTCAAGTTATCGCGCTGCTCGGGCGATAAACCGTTCATAAGCCGATGTTGTGTTTCAACGTGATCTGAGACGGCATTTTCGATTTTTGAGAACCCGTCCCTCGTCAATCGGATCAAGAAGCCGCGTTTGTCTTCCGGATTTGGCGCGCGCTCGACCAAGCCGGCCTTGACGAGCTGGTCAATTCGGTTGGTCATTGTCCCCGATGTCACCATGGTCAGGTCAAGCAATTCCCCCGGCGACAGGCCTTCAGGCTTTCCGGACCTGCGCAGGGTCGCCAGCACATCAAAGCTGGCGAGGTTGAGCCCGTAGACCTTCCAGGTTTTGTCCATCTCTTTTCTGAGCTGAGCCGCCAGGCGGGAAAGACGTCCAATCGTTTCCATCGGTCCCACATCGAGGTCGGGGCGGGCTTTGTTCCATTGAGAAATGATACGATCGATGTGGTCCATAGAAGCATATTGCGAAGATTTATCTTGACGTCAAGAGAATACAAGATATCTTGACATCAAGATATATGGAGATCCCTCATGAAACATCATGTCGACATCGCGCTCACTGCCATCGCGCCGCTGATCTGGGGCAGCACGTATTACGTTACGACTGAATTCCTTCCTGCTGGGTATCCAATCACAATGGCTGCCCTGCGTGCGCTGCCTGCTGGCCTGCTATTGCTCGTTCTGGCCCGGCAACTGCCGCAGGGTATCTGGTGGATACGCGCTTTCGTTCTTGGTGCGCTCAATTTCACCGTGTTCTGGACATTGCTATTTGTGGCGGCGTACCGGTTGCCTGGTGGTGTAGCCGCAACGGTTGGGGCGGTTCAGCCTTTGATTGTCGTATTCTTGGCTGCGATGCTGATTGGTACGACGGTCAAGTTATCTGCGGTGATCGCGGCACTGATCGGTATCTTTGGGGTTGGACTTCTTGTTCTTGGTTCGGGGGTTTCACTTGATCCGATCGGGTTACTCGCAGCTATCGGCGGCGCAGTCTCCATGGGAGCTGGCACAGTTCTGACCCAGAAGTGGCAAGCCCCCGTGCCCCTTTTAACCTTGGCGGCCTGGCAGCTTTCGGCAGGGGGGCTGTTGCTGATGCCGCTGGCATATCTGTTTGAGCCTGCGCTTCCGCCGTTGAAATCGCAATTTTTCACCGGAATCGCCTATCTCACTCTGATCGGGGCTGCGCTGACATACATCTTATGGTTCCGAGGTGTTTCCCGGATCGAGCCCGGCGCCGTTTCAGCCCTTGGTTTTCTCAGCCCGCTTTCCGCAGTCGTTATTGGCTGGATGCTTCTTGGCCAGGCTCTGACGCCCACCCAGATCGCCGGAGCCGGAGTGGTGCTCACGGCAATCTGGCTTGGGCAGCGTGCCGGGCGTATCAGCCCTCTCGTTCTTTCAGAAACTGCCCATACACACCTCAATCCAAAAGGAGAATGCTCATGAAACTTGTCGTATTTGGTGCAACTGGCGATGTCGGTTCTCGTGTCGTGACTGAGGCGATCTCGCGTGGCCATGACGTTACCGCGGCAGTTCGAAACGAGGCAGGGATCGAAAACCTGCCCAAAGGCGCCAAGCCGATTGTTGCGAATGTTGCGGACCCTGCGGCTTTGGCCGCGGCCATGGCTGGTCAGGATCTGGCCGTAAGCGCTGTGCGCGCACCAGCCGGGCGTGAGGGCGAAGTCGTTGCTCTGACCCGTTCCATTTTGGACGCCGCATCCCTTGCAGATCTTCGGGTGATCATTGTCGGCGGTGCCGCGCGTCTGCATCTACCCGATGGTAGCCCACACACCGTCTTGACAGATCCCGACTTTCTGCCCGAGAGCATTGTTCCAACCGCGCGTGCATCCATGGCACAGTGGGAACTCTGTTCATCCGATGCCTCGGCAAACTGGACCTATGCCAGCCCATCCGCATTATTGCAGCCCGGTGAGCGCCTGGGTGTCTTCAGAACCGACACAGATAACCTGATTGTCGATGACGCCGGTAACTCAAAAATTTCCATGGAAGATTTTGCTGTGGCAATTGTCGATGAGGCTCAATCGGCCAAGTTTTTACGCGCCGCCTTTACCGTAGGCTATTGAAACGCGAATACCTAGTCGTTCAGGGAGAGCACGCCGTCTGCAGTTTGCAAGCGGCGTGTTATTCCAGATGCAGTCTCGTCACGCGACCTTACGAAAACGAACAACCCGAGCGACATTTTGTCGAATACGCTATCCGCTTTACAGCGTGCTTACGCGGGCCGACGGGATCAACCGCTAGGACTGCAGGCACAAAGGCAATGGGCATTGTAAGGTTAAGGATTTCATCGATAGTCAAATTCCTGCGCAGAACTTTTTGGCGAATTTTCTTCTGGCTAGTTTTCGAATGGAACAGTTGAGAGGATTGCAAAGTTCGCGATGACAAAACTCACGGGCGAATGACGGCTTTGATGTGCCGGCTGTGGGTTCAGCTGGCCATCGATTTCGCACTCGCGGCGAATGTCGGGAAAGCGGGCTGCGACCGCAGCGGCCGAGTGTGGTAGTCAACGACTGGTTAAGGCCGACTCCTAACAAGTTGTGGAAAAAAATCACGGTATCACCTTAAATATCAGTGCTATCGCTCAGATTGTGCCAAGTTGGCTACGCCAATTCGCTGACAATCGACTTCAGATGGCGCATGTCGGTACCGCAGCATCCTCCAAATACTTGAATCGATGGATTCTGCTGCGCAATCGCGGCAATTTGTTTGCCAAGCTCAATTGGATCGCCTTCGTCCAGCTCATCTGCTTCGTCAAGTTCCGCATGCGAGCAACTAGAAGCGTTCGCCACCATACCTTTAAGTCGTGGGTGGTTGCCAAGCGCTCCGGCGAAATGGGTCGGATGGGCGCAGTTGACCATAAAAAACAGCGCTGCAGCGTCGGTTGCCCCGTCGATATGGTCAATTCCGTCCACAAGTTTGGTTCCATCTGCCAGGCACCCGTCTGTCTCAACAACCAGAGACATGATGATCGGCAGATCAGCGTCTCGCGCGGCGAGGATGCATCCTGCTGCCTCGCTTGGGCGGTTGAATGTATAAGCGGTGACCAGGTCGACACTTGTGTCTTTCAAGCTGTGCATTTGAGCGGTGTGGTATTGACGTGCATCTTCGACGGGTACCGGCGGAATGTTGGCGTAAGGATCATAACGCGGGCCGATACATGCTGACACCAGTACATCATCGCGAGTGGCAGCTTGGCGTACGCCCTCGACTAGACTGACCGCATCCTTATTCACCTCAACGAGCCGTTCTGCATCGTACCCCAAGGGCCCTGCTCGGTCGGCGTTCGCCATCCATGTGGGCGCATCAAGGATGCATCCGACACTCATTTCACGGGCGAGATCGACAAGTGCCTGCATTTGACCAGCCAGTATTGCCCTGGTGTCAGGTTCTTCCAGCAATGGAAACGACGCGAAACCGGGTAGCTCAACCCCATGATTAAATATCAGGTCTGTGCCAGTGCCGGCATAAACCAGAAAGGTCTTGTCACCTTCGAGTGGGAACTGTCGCGCCATTCTGATCCACACCTATTGCTGTCAAATCTTCATAGAAATCTACATTGTCTCGGGTCTCCTGTGAACCTTAGGGCGACGGCAGGGTGTCTTCCCTGAGCATGACCTCATCTGGCCGGGTAACTCGCAACCGCAGCGAAAGTCTCTTTCAGCGGGCTGCACCGTAGCGTCATCAAGCCATTGCCAATGCCCGATTTGGTCCGTCTGCGTGATCAGCTGACAGCGGGGTAGGGGGCTTTGCTGCAACAGCGCCGAGGCCAGCTCTGAACCCAAGTAAGACCCTTGTGCTGGCGCGGCGAAGAAGATGTCGGAACCTATTTTTGCGTTCTGTCGTCTTGCGTGTTTATGACAAAATGACGAAGTCGAATGAACACTGAACGGACGGCGGTAAATATGTAATCGCACTGCTGGCTGCGACCGAATGCACAATCAGCACCGATTTGGCGAAGGTCAGGCATTTGAGAATTAGGAGTTGGCATGTGTTTGTTCCTTTTGCGACGTGTACACAGTGCCTTCGCGGGTGGGCGAATACTTGAATAGAGCATCCAGATTTTCTTGAGAAATTTTCGGCCTTCTCGGATTGCCTACATTGAGTCATGCTTTGTCTATGAAGGTCACTTTCGGAGATTGCGCTGTCGATACTGATCGGCAGATGTTTTGGAAGTCAGGTAAATCCGTACGTCTTGAGCCGCAGGTATTCGACGTGTTGGCATACTTCTTGCGAAATCCAGAAATAGTAGTCTCGCGCGACGACCTTATTGAAGATGTTTGGGATGGCAGGATTGTCTCAGATTCAACTATTTCAACCAGGATCAATGCGGTCAGACGGGCCATTGGCGACAACGATCGTGCAAACCGCATGCTCGAAACGCTGAGTAAGCGGGGGTATCGGTTCTCTGTTGAAGTCTCCAGCGTCGCGTCGACAAGCCCTGATACCCAGACACCACGCTCTGATCGCCAGATCACTAAAGTTGCCCGATCCGCAGATGGCACTGTCATCGCCTACGCTACCAGCGGTGAAGGTCCGCCTTTGATGAGGGCCGGGCAATTCCTGACGCATCTGAATATGGATTGGGAGAGTGAAGTCAGGCGACCGACGCTTGATCGCCTCGGCGCACATTTTTCTCTGACGCGATACGATCAGAGGGGGACCGGGCTTTCGGGAGCCTCCGCAACGGATTTCGCGCTTGAACGGCTGGTCGAGGACATGCTTGCTGTGGCCGACGACGCCGAACTCGAACGCTTTCCGATCTGGGCGACTTCACAGGGGGTGCCTGTGTCACTGGCATTCGCGGCCGCCTATCCTGAGCGCGTCAGCCGAATGGTCTTGTACGGTGGTTTTGTTCAGGGCCGCGCCGTCCGTGAGCCCGAACCCAACTCGGTTCAGGCAAATACTTTCCTTGACCTCATATCAGAAGGTTGGGGCAAGCCAAGCGGTGCCTTTGGCAAGGCGTATGCGACGTTGTTTATGCCCGATGCGTCGGCGGCGCAGATTGATGACATGTGCAAGATGCAGTTGGCCTCTGCATCACCGGACACTGCGATCGCGCTGAGGCGTTCGATAGACACTTTCGACGTATCAAGCATCCTCGACCAAGTACGGGTGCCGGTCCTCGTAGTTCACACAACTGAAGATTCTGTCAATCCAATAAGCCAATCTAGCTTGCTGGCCTCGTTGCTGCGAGATGCACAGTTGAGAATCGTGGAAGGTAGAAATCACGTGCCTCTGCCAAGAACAGACGCATGGGAAACGATTATGCGGGTATCGCTCGATTTCCTACGGTCGGCTTAGTCCCGCAACACGGAAATCGCCACGCTCGGATTTGAAGCTCCGGTTTGCCGCTAACCCAGACTTTGCAAACATACGAGAACGTCTCAATTGAAATTGCCTTTAGCCAAACAACGAACAGGTTGGGGCGTTGTCAGGTATACTTACTGTCGGCTGTATCCCAACAGAATCTCTGTGCGGAACCCGGAATTGCGTTAAGGTTGCGTAAAAAACGTTAGTTCCTCATTTTGACACGAAGTGATCCAAAGCAAGATTGAAAGAGAATTGAATGAAACGCCTGTTTCCATCTCTGCCCGAGAACGCAACACTGGGAAGTGTCTATCAAGCCTTTCCAGACAAGCTTTCTCCGCTTTGTGCGTACGAAAGCCTTGTGATGAGGGGCGAGAGTGACCTCTCGGTTGCTGAACGTGAATTGATTGCAGCCTATGTCTCTGGCTTGAATGCTTGTGCGTATTGCCATGGGGCGCACATCGTTTTCGCCAAAGCCTACGGCATTGAGGTCGAGACAATCGAGGCACTGATGGAAGACCGCGATACGGCGCCAGTCGAAGATCGTCTCAAACCATTGCTGGCATACATTGAAAAGCTCACTGTCTCGCCATCCCGAATGACAGAAGCCGACGCAAAAGCAGTCTACGCGGCAGGCTGGTCAGAGAGCGCGCTGTTCGATGCTATCCAGGTCTGCGGTGTCTTCAATCTCGTGAACCGCTTCATAGAAGGAACAGGTGTTCAAAGCCCTGGCAACGACCCAAGACAAGCAGACGAAGCCACATTGAACCGATACCGAAGTGACAGCTTCTATACCGATTTCGGACGGGAAAATGGCCTCGACATCCCTTGAATTGATGTTGTTCGAACTCTCGAACCGCTCCGAAAGGCTGGTCCGATATCGCGGCAGAAGCGTCCTCACCTCCCGAGGTTAACCAATTGGTGGGTACCAGTCGGCACCCTCGGTTAAGCCGTAGCAGAGCAAGGGCTATTGCTGCATCGGCACCGGGGTCCGAGATGAGCCCGAACTACTGAATACTGCAACCGGTTCGAATGTCTGGTTCTTTACGTCATCCAAGAGATGGCATTGGCGCAAAACGTTCTGTTCGTTTGCTTGAAAAGACTTCAAATGAAGGCGGAGGCATGTATGGGGCTAAAGATGATCACGCTGTGAGCGCCCCGGCGCCACACTGCCTTTTCGCAGGAACTCGCTTCGACGTCGCGCTCAAACCCTATGTCCGCCAGCATGTGCGGGGCGCTCAGGGCAAGATGCTCCAGTTGTTTTTGTAGCCGCACGTCAGGTGTTGCTACCCGTGACATAGGCATAAATTTTTTGCACGCAGCCAAAATATCCGTGACTTTCCTAATCGACGAACCATTCCCGAGCAGACCGGTTAACATAGAATTTTCCTCATGCTTTCTAGCTTGACTGAGGGATACCGCGAGTGGAGACTTTCAGGCAAACCAAGCTTTTGCATCCAAAGGATTAGAAAAAATGAGCCTTATACATGACAAGACTACCACCACTTAACGCCCTCAGGGCCTTTGAAGCCGCAGCACGTCACCGCGGTTTTGTGGGTGCAAGTGAAGAGCTCAATGTGACGCGAGGCGCGATCAGTCGGCACGTCAAGCTGTTGGAAGACCATTTGGGCGTTCAGCTCTTTGAGCGGCTGGCTCAGGGCGTCCGGTTGACGCCAGCGGGAACCGCGTTTCTGCCCACTATATCGGAAGCTTTTGGCATGATCGGGCGCGCAGCGGAAGAAGTTTCCGCGGATGCCAACGAGTTGCGCATCGTTTGCCCGCCGGGGACGTCAATCAGGTGGCTGCTGCCAAAATTGGAAGGCTTCAGAGAAGCTCATCCAGAGTTCAATGTGAGTCTGACAACGGATTTTTATCCAGATGGCGGCTTCGACCCAATCAATGCTGATATAGGTTTCTCTATATCCAACTTTTCGAACCGCTCGCATGATCTTGAGGTGCAGACACTTTTTCCGATCATTCTCACCCCGGCCTGTACGCCGGACTATCGTTGCAATATGTCGCTGAAATCTCCTGAGGCGCTTGCCGACTGTGAATTGCTGCACGAAACAAGAAGTCACTCCGACTGGAAGACATGGGTCGGTGCTTTCCGGGACGTAGGCGTAGACCCGGCTAAAGGTCAGGATTTTCCCAACATTGACATCGCAACCAAAGCGGCGGTCATGGGTGTTGGAGTTGTTATGGCCGACCTCGTACTGTGTCGCGAAGAATTGCAATCGGGAACGTTGGTTGCCCCGTTTCCGGACATGGTGTGCAAATCGTCTGACGGTGACATCTGCCTCCTTGCCGGACGTCACAAATGGCACTCTCCCAAGGTTGAGGCTTTTCGATCATGGGCCTACGAGATTGCTGAGGCGGACCGGTTTGCTGCTGAACAATTCTTGCATGGGTAGTGCTCATGCAAACCGAAAGCAGTCATTTAACCGATGGCCCTCAAAGGCGGCTTTCGTCCGCACTCCTCGCCTCGGGCAACACTGCATTTTCGCGGGCGCAGCGAATGGCGGGTTCGGTGAAGCTGCACTGCAGCGCAGTCTGACACGATGAACGGCAGGTTTGGGCCGTTGTCACACATCCCGGCAAACTGACTAATCGGCAGCTTTGTCCGCGAGGCAGCCTTTCGTACTTGTTCCACTGAACGGCCGTTACTCAACCAGAGATCGCTTCACATAAAACCGCCTCAAGGGTGATTGCGGTTTGTTGCTGTGAAGCGTTTCAACTCAAGGCTGTATTCTCGCGCCTCTGAACTAAAGCGCAAATGCAGAAGTTCGAGAACACAATAAGAGGCTCTGGCGCGGTCCAGGAAGATTTTCCTGATATACTTTCGTATCGGAAGCGATCTTATTTGCGTACAAATATGCGTCCGTGTGTCCGTCAGAAGCTGTGATTTGTTGCTACCTCAGTCCTGTCAACAGTTTCTGAGGCGACATTGCGTATATTGCACGAAACACCGGGGTCGGACCTGGATTGGAAGGTCAAAGCACCGCTGGTCGTGGAAACCCCCTCTGGCGCGGTGGTCGCGATTGAACGCTGGTCGCTTGCGGGGCTGGAATGGCCGGACGACGCGCCTGAATGCCCCAAAACCGCGACACTTAGCGTTCCGTTTCAAGGCGTAGATATCCGCTTCCCGGTACGTTTGTCGAAGCCAGGTCCCAATTCCACAGTGCAGCTGGAAGGTCTAAGCGGTCGGCAACGCGAGACGTTGGCTCTGTTTTATCGCTCTCTGTTGTCTGGGCGAATGGCAAGCAGCGCAGATGTGATAACCAGTCTCGACACTCCGGTTGACTTGGTGCCGATGGAGGAAACGGAAGGCGAACAATCCCGGAAACCTGCGAGATTTCTTCCACGATCTTTGCGTGTTGTACTCAATGTGGCGACCTATCTGCTGATCGCAGCGGCGGTGATTGGCGTTATTGGAAACAACATTTTCACCAATTTGGATCGAATTGACATCCAACACGGGCGCGTGTTGGCCCCAATGATCTCTTCTTTCCCTTCAGCCAACGGCTACATCGAACATATTGAAGTCAAGACCGGGCAGGAGGTGCAAGAGGGTGATCTTCTATTCTTGATGGGTGACGCAGAAGCTGTGGCGGCCCTCAAACGCACCGAGACGGAGTTGGCACTTGCGCGCACCGAGCACGTCAACATCACTGAGGCCTTGAATGATCTTAGGACCCAATCTGGCTCGGAGGTGTTGGCCGAACGGGTCGCAGCAGCCATGCGCTTCTATGCAGAGTTTGTACAAGACGGCGGGTTTGACGATATACGGCGCCAATGGCTCAGCCTTCGTGAGCGCAACCCTGAGCTTGCGCAATCGGTCGATCCGGTATTGATCGTAACAAACTTGCTGGAAGCCGAAGAACGCAATCGCGCCTCCGCCGTAGAGGCCTTGGAAGCAACAAAAGAAGCTCAGCAACAGAAGATAGAAAACAACCATGTTCGCGCGACGACGGATGGGATTGTTCAGGATTTCATCGTTCGGAAAGGCCAGCCATTTGGTGGCACAGCAGACGAGTTGCTCTTTGAAACGGCTGAGCCTCGCATGACGATCGGATGGGTCTCGGAACGGTTTGCTGAAACGATTTACATCGGCATGCCCGCAACCATCGGCTTCAATGAGAAGGGAAAGAAGATCACCATTCCTGGTGAGGTCTGGGACGTGCGCGCAGGGGACAACCCTGAACGGCCCGGAGAGTTCGGGATCATTGTTACGGTTCGCGCAATTGGCCTGTCCTCGAAACAAACAAAAAGCCAATTGCGGTTGGGAGCCCCGGTGAATCTGGAAGCAAAGCGGCAGTTGGGGACACGCTTCCATACGTGGTTAAAGTCCATGGACCCGCGTGTGGGCCGAACCCATGACTGAATACGAGTTCGACAAAGATCTGGCGCGGCGGTTAAGGGAGCTGCAAACAGATGTTCCCAACTATTTTTGCAAGTGGTCAGTACCGCAGTTCACCTTGTTTTTGCTCTTGTTTATGGGGCTGCTCTGGCTGTTGGCGAACGTACCGAACCGGTTCTTCAACCCGAGTGTTTTGCACGTCACGATGGTCCTTGGAACACTTGGGTTCTGGCGATTTGGTTGGTGGTTTACCCATGCGTTAAGGGCTCAGATTTATGCGAAAGGCAAATGGCCGGGCATGCGGCGCCGGGCGGATGCAATTTGGGATGCGGGCTGGCGCCCCAAACGCCTTCATATTCAGATGACGACCTATTTTGAGGAACCCTCCATCACCAAACGTGTTGTGGGGTCCATCCTTGGACAAATCCGCCGCGAACGGATTCCGACGACGATCTATATCGGTACAGGCAGTGCATATGATGAGCAGGTCATTCGCGACTTTGTCGAAACCTATGCGCAGGATATCCCGGATGATCTGGCGACGCTTGTATTCATCCGTCAGAACCAGCCGGGCAAGCGAATGGCGATTGGTCTGATCCTGCGGGCGATCTGTCGATCCGGTGCTTCGCCTGATGATTTGGTGATCTTTATGGACGGCGACGCCCTGTTTGGCGGGGATGTTCTACGTAAAACCCTGCCAATGTTTGCAAGCGATCCAGAATTACAGGCGCTGACCACAGATGAAGAGGTCATATGCTATGGCCCGGCCTGGATCGCAAAATGGCTGGACATGCGGTTCGCCCAGCGTCGCCTTGCGATGCAAAGCCATGCTTTGTCGGGTCGTGTGTTGACGTTGACGGGGAGAATGAGCGTGTTTCGCGCGCGCCATATTCTGGACGAAAAATTCATTCGCACGATCGAGGCGGATCACCTGCATCACTGGCTTTGGGGTAATTTCCGGTTTCTGTCCGGGGATGACAAATCAACCTGGTATCGCCTGCTGAGCGTGGGTGCGAAAATGACCTATGTGCCGGATGCGACGGTCTACACAATTGAGGTCATCAAGGAAAATGGCCTCATGCGGATGGTCCAGAATTTCCGCCGTTGGTCGGGCAACATGCTGCGGAACGGAAGTCGCGCAATCGCACTTGGGCCGACTGCAATGCCGTTTTTCATCTGGTGGTGTGTCGTTGATCAACGGATCGCCATGTGGACTATGATGGTCAGTCCGGTCATGGCCGTTGTCGGCAGCCTGATTGCGCCGGGTTACTTCTGGAACTGCATCATCTGGGTGTTGTTTTCTCGGATCGTGCTGTGTCTGTTCCTGTTCGGATACAGCAGGCGCGCGGATATGAGTTGGCCGTTCATCCTGTATCTCAATCAAGTGATCAACGCGACGGTCAAGATCTACATGATCTTTCACCTATCCAAACAGAAATGGTCGAACAGAGGCAACCAAAGCTCTGGCGGTGGATCGGGCTTTGCCGAGACACTAAAAAGCGGATTTGCCAAGTTCCAGATGGTCACCGCTATCCTGACGTTTTTAACCGCCATCCTGACCTATGTCGGTCTGATCGAGATGCAGTTCGGCTAATAGACCTATCCTTTCGATAGTGAGCTTAAGCCTATGACACACAGCAATAAGAGCGGGGGCTGATAATCTGGAATCAGACTTGTAATGATGAGGTTTCACATGATTCAGCCAATTATCCTTGCTGGTGGTTCCGGCACCCGTCTCTGGCCCGTCTCTCGTAAGAGTTACCCAAAGCAGTTCGTCGAACTGGATGGCGACAACAGCCTGTTTCAGAAAACAGTTGAACGTGTGGCCGAGCCTGGATTTTCGGCACCACTGATCGTGACGGGCGAAGACTACAGGTTCATTGCTCAACAACAATTGGCAGATGTTGATGCCGAAAAGTCTGAACTGATCGTGGAACCTGTTGGCCGCAATACCGCCGCTGCAGTTCTGGCAGCTGCTTTGCGGTACAAAGAAGAGCCGGAAACGATCCTGCTTGTCCTGCCCAGCGATCACGCAATCGATGACGTGCCGGCATTTCGCCGGACTATGGTGCGCGCTGAAAAAACAGCCAAACGCGGTAAGATCGTCACCTTTGGGATCAAACCCGATCATGCCGCGACGGGTTTCGGGTACCTACGGGTTGCAGGCGGTTACCAAGGATCTCTGCTGATTTCTGCGTTTGCGGAAAAGCCCGATGCCGAAACCGCCAAGGGCATGTTGGACAGCGGTGACTGGCTGTGGAATGCCGGGATGTTCATGTTCCGAGTTGATACCGTTCTAAAGGCATTTGAAGCTTTTGCCCCTAACATGTCTGCACCGGTCGAGGCTGCGTTGGCTCTTGGTCTAAAGGATCTGGGTTTCTACCGAATGGATCAAAACGCCTTTTCCCGTTGCCCGAGCCTCTCGTTTGATCATGCGGTAATGGAGCATATCGAAAACGGTGTCGTGGCGTTTGAATTGGACTGCGGGTGGTCCGATCTGGGCAGCTGGAAATCGGTGAAGGATCAGGGTCAGGGAGATGAGGGGGCGAATGTCACTTCTGGAAATTCGACAGCCATTGATTGCCGCGACAGCCTGCTGAGGTCGGAAAACCCGGATATCAAGTTGGTCGGACTAGGCTTGAAGGACATCGTTGCAGTCGCGACCGACGATGGAATTCTGGTCGCGGACATGTCGCACAGTGCTGAAGTCGGCAAGGTAGTGGAAGCGTTGCACAACGAAGGCTCCGACCAGGCCGAGATGTTCCGTCGGTGCCATCGTCCCTGGGGTTACTACGAAACCCTGTCGCTGGGTCCTCGGTTTCAGGTCAAACGGATCATGGTTTTGCCCGGCGCCAAGCTGTCCCTGCAAAGCCATATGCATCGTGCCGAACATTGGGTTGTCGTCAGTGGCTCAGCAAGCGTGACGGTTGGTGATAAAGTCAGCCTGCTCTCCGAGAATGAATCGACCTACATCCCGCTGGGTGCTGTCCATCGTTTGGAGAACCCGGGGAAGTTGCCTTTGCATCTGATCGAAGTTCAATCCGGCTGCTACTTAGGTGAAGACGACATCGTGAGATACGAGGATATCTATGACCGTATCGCTGTAGCTTAGATTCACTTGCACTACCCTCCTAATGACTGGCCCGCGTGGATTTCCACGCGGGTTTTTTCTCTCGTATGGGGGTGATGACCATTCGTATATGTCCGGCGTCATTTGCGCGCCGCGGATAGTCTGCCGATACATTTCGTCAAATTATCAGTGCGTTACCTTGGATTCAAATCGGAGGTAGATCTATGGAACTCAGAAAAATTACCCAAAATAACGCCGAAATTGTCATACCGGTGTCTTCGCAAAAATCCCGGATCAGTGTTGTCGGACTGGGCTATGTCGGCGCTGTTTCAACCGCATGTTTGGCGTCACTTGGGCATCGGGTCGTAGGTGTTGACATCGACCCTGACAAAGTGAGCCAGATCGCGCGCGGAGAGAGCCCGATCCACGAAGAAAATCTTGGTTCAACTCTTAAGCAAGGCGTTCAAAAGGGGCTGATCTCTGCAACGGACGATCTGAGCGCAGCTGTACGCGAAACCGACGTTACCTTTGTATCGGTCGGAACTCCAACCGCCCCGGATGGGGGCTGCGACTATAGTTATATCGAACAGGCTGCGCGCTCGATGGCGGTCGGCCTTCGCCAAAAAGATGGTTTCCACATCTTTGCCATGCGGTGCTCGATCCCGCCCGGAACCACGATGAATGTGATGGTTCCGATCCTCGAAAGGCTTTCAGAAAAGAAGATGGGCCAGGACTTTGGGGTGTGCTTCAATCCTGAGTTTCTACGGGAAGGCGTCGCCATAGATGACTTCCATAACCCTCCGAAAACAGTGCTTGGCACCAACGATTTTCGCACGGCGGAAGTCATGAAGCGCATCTTCGCACCGGTTGATCCAAATCCCATTTTGACAACAGTCGAAGTGGCTGAGACTATCAAATATGTCGACAATGTATGGCACGCGACCAAGGTTTGCTTTGCCAACGAAGTCGGCCGCTTGTGCAAGCCGCTGGGCGTGGACAGCCACGCGGTCATGGATGTCTTTACCCAAGATACAAAGCTGAACCTCTCACCTTACTATCTGAAGCCGGGCTTTGCCTATGGCGGCTCATGCCTGCCGAAAGAAGTGCGGGCGGTTACACATATAGCCGAAGAACTGGGTGTCGAACTGCCCATGATCGGCAACCTTGACCGCTCAAACCGAGAGCAGATCGATCAAGCGACCGAGATGCTTCGCAAAACGGGGGCCAAGCGCGTTGGGGTACTGGGGCTGGCTTTCAAACCCGGCACCGACGATCTGCGCGAAAGCCCTATTCTGGAAGTCATGGCCGAGCTCCATGCCGAGGGTGTGGAGTTGGTCCTGCATGATCCGGCGGTGACAAAAGAAACCCCTCTGAGTGGGTTGCAAGCCTACATGCATCACGCGGGCTCTGGCATTCGAAGTCTCGCGGAATCCATCAAATCGATGCTATGCGACAGCATAGAAGACGTAATGGAACAGGCCGAGGCCGTCATCGTCTGCCATCGCAACCCCGCTTATCAGAACGCCGTTTCCAGTAAACCGGAGATGCCGGTCGTGGATGTGGTGCGCTTGTTTCCCGAGAACCCGGTGAACCGTCGGATCGACGGCATCGGTTGGTAAATTTTTACTCCAAATAGCTGAAAGTAAGAGGTGAAATGATGCCTGCGGTATCTTCAAATGTAATTTCAGGAACGGGTTTGTCCGATCAACTTGTTGGCGGAAGTGAGCAGGAGACCCTGATAGGGCTTGCCGGAAACGATGAGATCCAAGGGCAAGCTGGCGATGATGTGTTGCACGGTGACTATGCCGAGGCAAACTTGCTGGACGGCACAGAAGGTGCTGTCAGTTTTTCTGATTACGCCGAGAACGGCGAATGGGGATTGATTGATCTTGCAAACGGCCACCAACAGATGGAGCAGCAGATTACGACCGAAGCGGGCGGGGTCTATGAACTGAACCTGGATCTCGCGACAAATTTTGCTGCAGGTCGTTCCGGGGCTGCCGTCGAAGTTCTGGTCGATGGTGAGGTGGTCGCAGAGTTTTCTTCTCAAAGCGGTGCCTTCGGATCTCATTCCGTTCAATTCACAGCTGACGATGACAGCTCGACCATTACGATCAGATCGATTGATGTGTCAGGCAACGGTCCAACAATTGATACGTCCGGTCCTGCGTTTCACTATGATAAGGATGTCGAGATTGGTGGACAAACCGTGACGGTTTCCGCATTAGCCGATGGGCAATCAAATCTCTATCAGGTTCTAAATGGAACACTGCATGTGTTTGATATCGAAACCCAAGCCTATGAAATGGCGGGCGTCGAGGGCACGGTCAATGTGAACTCGATGGGTTACAATACGGAAGACGACCTTCTGTATGCCATCGCAGTAGGTGACGGAGTGGATTCATTGGGGCAGGTGGTTAGCCGCTCTGATTTGGTGATGCTGGACGCCGAAGGAAACAGTTACCGTGTTGGCAGCACACCATATCGGTCTTGGACCGGGGATTTTGATGATCAGGGCAACCTTTGGTCGTTTCAATCCAGTATGGATCGTATCGCAGTCATCAATGTTGATCAGTTTGATACGGATGGAAATCCGGTAACCACAGTATACAAGTTGCCATCCGATCTTGTGGATTTCAAAGTCTACGATGTTGCGTTCGACGCGGCCTCACAGTCGTTCTACGGTGTCTCTCGCCCAAGTTCCGAAGGTGCAGCTACGGTTATGCTGATCGTTGATATCTCTTCGGGCGAACCAGAGTTTCGAACGGTTTCAGTCACATCGACAGTGATTAACGGCGAAGTCCTGAATGGGGTCCCGCTAATGACGTTTGGAGCTGCAATCATTGACGTAGACGGAAACCTGTTTGTCGGTGGCAACTCAGGCGACCACGACATGGATGACTCGACACCTGCAACAGGCGCGATTTTCCAGGTCATCGTGGATGATGTGACCGGCGAGGCTAGTTTGCACCTTATCGAAGAGGCGCCGAAATCGTATTCGAATGATGGTGCCGCCGACCCGACAGCAACCAGTCCGTTTGCGCCCGTCGATTTGGATGCAAGCGTATTGGTTAAGGATCTGACACTTGTTGCGACCACCGAAGGCGCGTTGAGCTACGATGATGACCTTTCGGGCAATGCAGGTAGCGATGCCCTATACGGTGGGATTGGCACTGACACCCTGACGGGTGGTAGTTCAGGGGACGTGCTCGAAGGGGATGACGGCAACGATCTGCTGCACGGTGGAGCGGGCGTCGGTGCCGCCAGCGGCATTGTCTCGCAATATGACGAAGACGGTGTGCGGTACGACCAGTTTGGCAATGTTCTTACAGAAGACGATGACTCGTTGTTCGGCGGGCAGGGCGACGATCACCTGATGGGCTCGGCTGGGCACGACATGCTGGATGGTGGGATCGGCAACGACATTTTGGATGGAGGTTCAGGCTTTGACATTCTCATCGGTGGTCAGGGCGATGACACACTCCGCGGTGGATCCGAAGCTGACAGTTTGCGAGGTGAAGACGGCCAAGACGTTATGGACGGTGGCTCGGGCAATGATGAGATGTTCGGTGGCACAGGCGATGACCAACTCGATGGCGGGTCTGGCGCGGATGTCCTGAACGGTGGCGATGGCAATGATAATTTGTCAGGTGGATCCGGTGATGATTTTCTTTCCGGGGACGACGGAAAAGACACGCTGTCCGGAGGATCTGGCAACGATGACCTAGATGGCGGTGCGGGCGACGACAGCCTCTCTGGGGGCTCAGGTGATGATACCGCGATAGGCGGTCTCGGCGCGGATACTCTGGATGGCGGATCCGGAAACGACACATTAGCTGGCGGTGAGGGCTCCGACACGCTGAAGGGTGGTTCTGACGATGACGAGTTGATTGGGGGCGCTGGCAACGATTATCTGAATGGCTCCAGCGGTGACGACGTTCTGGACGGAGGTTCAGGGAAAGATCGGCTTTACCTTGGTGCAGGAGATGATCAAGCCACCGGTGGCGCTGATGCAGACAGGTTCATTTTCCGCGATGAGGATCTGGATGGGTCGACCGATACGATCACTGACTTTTCGCTCAGTGATGGCGATTTACTCGATCTGCGCGCGCTCAACATCGATAGTGGCGGAGCTGATACGTCTGACTGGTTTGATGCCAACGCGGAAATCGTGGGCGGGACCGATGTCTACGTAACTTTGTCACCGGATACGACATTAATCCTTGAAGGCGTAGCGTCGGATTTCGACCAACTCTACGATCACTTTCTATTCTGAAGTCCCCCCCCTGCGGACCCGGGTCACTCGAACCCTGCATCCCGAGCGATCAGAGCGGCCTGGGTCCGGTTTTTTGCATTCAGTTTCTTGCAAAGGGTCCGAACATGCAGCTTGATCGTCACCTCCTGAAGATCCAGCTCTCGCGCGATTTCCTTGTTGGACTGCCCACGGCACAATCCGCGTAGAACCTGTTTTTCCCGCTGGCTGAGCTGACGGGAAAAGTCGCTTTCTTTAACATCGCCATCCATACTTAGAACGCTGGCCGGGACGAAGGTTTCGCCGGCGATCATAAATCGCACCGCGTTGACCAGAGATTTGGCGCCCATGGTTTTGGGCAAGAAACCAACGGCGCCCATTTCGACCGCTTCCTGTGCGATCTTGTTTGGTGCGGTCCCGCTCAATATCGCAAAAGCCTGTTCAGGGAATTGACGAATTGCGTCTGAAAGCCCTTCGATCCCGTTCATACCCGGCATATCAAAGTCTAACAGGACAAGGTCGAATGGATCTTCGGATGACAGCAATTTCATCGCAGCCATGTAATCGGGTACGGCAACAACTGCCGCGCGCCCCTCGGTTTCGAGGTAGGATGAGATCGTGTCACGGACCAAACCGTGATCATCAGCCAATAGAATTCGCATCGATATCGGTGACCTTGAACAAATGCTTTGATCCGATTTTATCGCACCCGGAATAGTTGAACCACCAAAAGGGTTACTATTTGACGAACTTTGCAAATTCATGTTGTTTTCCTAAACTATTACTCTTTGACGCTGGCTGCCAAAGCCTCATTATCGCACTCAGCGACAACTTTGATTGCATGGTTTGGGACGTCGAAAGTTCGCAAATTAGGCTGATGGTGTGACCTTTGGTGCGCTGAACTATCCTAAAGTATAGCGAGCTATTCTATTGCGTCTAAGAACGTTTCGCGGGGCTGTGTCAAAAGCGTTTTGACAAAGGTTCACCTACTCACGGACACAATCTCGCATGCTCAAAACTCTAAAATCACTTTGCGCCGCACTCGCCATTTCATTTGCGAGTGCGGCATATGCGAATGAAGTACTTCTTACGGTCTCGGGCGATGTCGGTCTCAATGGAAACAAGAACACTTGGACGTTCGACAGGAAAGCCCTTGAGGCATTGCCCAGTAAGTCAATCGATACAACAACGATCTGGACAGAGGGTACGCAGAGCTTTGAAGGAGTTTCCCTTGATGTGCTTCTGGACCATGTCCAGGCAGAGCAGGGGATCATACGAGCGGTGGCTTTGAATGACTACGCCGTCACCATTCCCACCAGTGATGCAACAGATGGTGGCCCGATCGTTGCCTACTTGCGCGATGGCAAGGCGATGTCAGTACGCGACAAAGGACCTTTGTGGATAATTTACCCTTACGATGCTAACGAGGCCTATCAGTCCGAAGAAATTTATGCCCGCAGCATTTGGCAACTCAATCGATTGGAAGTCGTAGCACAGTAAGTACCGAGGAGAAGGCCATCGACACTAAAGCGCCTTTAATGAGCATGAAGAGATGGCCCATTTTTGCCTTTGTAGGATTGCTGGTTGTGAGTCTGGCTATCGTGCTTTCCCTTGGGCGCGAGGTGAAATCAGATCTCGACGCACTCTCGACCGCAAAAACAGACAACGTCAGCTGGCTGATGTCTCAGCTCGAAGTCGAGCTGCTTAGGTTCGAAGTCTCGGTCATTGACGCTTCATCACGTTCCAATGGTGACTTGTCCGCTGTACGCAACCGTTTCGATATCTTTTTTAGCCGAGCGGATACGCTGTTTAGTAGCGAGCTGTTTTCATTTCTGCGAGGGGGTGCCGCCGCGCAACCAGCCCTGCAAGCCACTGAAGATTTTCTATCCCGGCTGACACCATTGATCGATGGTCCGGATGACCAGCTGCGCGCAGCACTTCCTGATCTGCGGGCGCAGATTCAAACACTGCGACCTGAAGTGCGCGAGATTGCGCTGGGCGGTATTCAGGGATTTGCCCAGGAAAACGCAACCCGACGTGCTGAGTTGGCCAGCACACTAACCCGAATGGCATCATTACTTGTTGTACTTTTCGTTGCACTGCTTTTAGCTTTTGCAGTTCTCATCAAATTATTCCGGCAAGGGCAGTTGTTTGCCCGGCAAAGCCAGTCGGCTCGCAACCGATTTGAAGCGGCCATTACCTCGTCACTGGATGCGGTGTTGGTGGTCGATACTTCTGGAAGAATTCTTGAATTCAACGGTGCCGCCGAAGATGTCTTTGGGTACCGTCAGGCCGAGGCAATCGGTGCTGATATGGCTGAACTTATCGTTCCAGAACACCTGCGCGCCCTGCACCGAAAAGGCATGACACGATTTCTCGAGACCGGCGAGCAAAAGGTAATCGGCGCTGGGCGCGTCAGGTTAGAGGGTTTGCGCAAATCGCAGGAAACTTTTCCCGTGGAGCTGTCCATATCGCTAGCTGAAACGGATGGAGAGCAAGTCTTTGTCTCATTCCTTCGGGATATAACTGAGGAACTCAAAGCCGAGGAAGACTTGCGCACTGCAAGAGACAAGGCGCGGGAAAGTGAACAGGCCAAATCCGATCTGTTGACAGTGATGAGCCATGAAATGCGTACTCCGTTGAACGGAATACTCGGCTCTGCGGCATTGATTGATCAGAGCAATCTGACGGACAGACAAAAGCGGTATCTTCGTTCTATTGAGGTGTCGGGTAAGTTGCTGCTGTCTCATGTGACTGATGTTTTGGATTTTTCCAGACTGGGTTCAGGCAATGCCTTGCGTGACAGATCAAGTTTTGACGTTATGGAGGTTGTCCACGAAGTTGCCGACAGTCTGTCGGCGAATGCAGATGCGCGTGGCAACGACTTGAAGGTCGATGTTCTCTCTGAAGAGCTTATCGACGTTCTTGGATACAGGACTGCGCTGCAGCAATGCTTGGTGAACCTGTTAGGTAACGCAATCGAATTTACGCGGGATGGATCAGTCACGATCGAAGTCGAACGACTTCATCATGATGATCTGATTGAGTTTCGGATTGCAGATACCGGGGTCGGGATATCATCTGAATATCTGGACGTTATCTTCGACGAATTTGTCACGATCGATACCGCCTTTGCACGTGAGACGAGCGGAACGGGATTAGGGCTGGCTATTACCAAAAGATTGGTCGAGGCGATGGGTGGCGACATCACGGCGGATAGTGTGCTTGGAGAAGGCAGTCTGTTTACAATGCGACTGCCTCTGCCAACCTCAAGATCTGATGTCATGAGCGAACCGGATTCCACAGACGCGCCACAGGCAGAGCTTTATCAGGGTTTGAAAGCGCTGGTGGTAGACGACAATGAAATCAATCGAATGATCTTGACCGATATGCTTGAAGATCTTGGCTTTTCGGTTGCTGAGGCTGAAAGTGGTTACGCCGCCTTAGAACGTCTTGGGTCCGCGCGATTTGATGTACTTTTGTTGGATATCAGCATGCCGGGTATCGATGGTATCGAAACACTCGGAAAAGTTCGCGAACTGAATATCGAGTGGGGCAATTTGCCAGCGATAGCAGTTACGGCTCACGCAGCCCCAAAAGATCACGAAGTCATACGAGCAGCAGAATTTCAGGGGTTGCTGGTGAAACCCGTTCCATTGGCGGCTTTACAGTCAGAACTGTCTAAAGTTGTGAAGGTGCAAAGGGTTGAGGTTATGGAGCCAGACAATGACTTCAGGATTCGATTTGGAGAGGACAAATTCCGTGAAGCCTGCAGGGAATTGAACAACGAAGTTGTTGGTCTTATTGACAGTCTCAATAATTCCAATGAGTTAAATGACACACACAGGCAAGCGGCGCATAAACTATGTGGCTCTGCTGCGATACTCGGGCAAACCGACCTTTGGTCCAAGTTGAATGACCTTCAAAACTGCACTTCGCAGGAATGGGACGACGAGAAGGCTACTTTCTTGAGGGATTTGCAGTACGAAGCCAAACGTTGTCGTTGAAGTTCAATTCGCTGGCTACGGCCCACAATTCTCACAGTTGCACTCGAATTGGCGGGATGTATCGAAGCGATATCGGCAGGACGGCTGAGGCTTAACAGACAAGAACTTGCCGAGATTTTGATAGATTTACCTACGATCTGCGCCGAAGAAGGCGATAAAGATTCAGTCTAGCTTTTGCTCGACTGCTCCAACGTGATGGAAAGCCTTTGAGTCGCAAATGGTAAAACCTGTGCGCCCATCGAAAATCGAATGACCCAAAATCAATGGCTTAGGCCTCTCTGAATGGCAAAACTATGTGTCGCCCGACACCTGTTGAACGTCACATGAACCTGACCCAACCGTCATAGTTGGACCAGAAAAGCAGTGAACGTTTGACATCAGAAGGCGACCCCAATTTTGGACATCAATTGAATTTGACCTTTGCGTCATCAGCTAACACGCCGCTGCCATTTCATACTCCTGCAGATAGTTTGGTTTGTTCTGACTTTCCTTTCGGAAAATCAGAGCTGATTTGCAGATCAGACGGCGAAGCCGCCTGTTCCTGCTGCTCTGCCACGTGGCGAACGCGGGGGGGGCGAGGCAATGCTGTCCTCACCATTCAGGCCGTCCAGCACGATCTTGATTTGCTCTTCTGCTGAAAATTGCTATCGGGTCACACGGCGAGTGTCCTTTACCACCTTCTCACCGTGGCTATGCTTGGTTCCGGGTTTCTTTCTCCTCGTTACTCCTTGGCGGTTATGGTGAGTCCGAAACCCTTCTGTAATCGGGCCCGGTATTGCAAGGATATTGCGCCCTAAAGTGCTTGCTTCTGTCCGTGATCTGCGTAGTGCACTCAAATGATGCGGTTGGCTCTGACGGGGAAAGCCTATTTCCCTTGCGGCATATATTTTTATCAGGGTTTCTGTCGGCATTTCCCGCGCTGCGTCCTTTCAGGGGCGCCTTCCTCGCGGAAGAGTTGGTACTCGTTGTCTTTCAGACGGTTCTGAATTCCGTGCCGTCTATCCACATCCGATGCATGATGACTGCCAGTTTCCTCGCGAGGGCAATTTTGGCGCGCTTTGCACCACATCGGGCGGCAACACGCATCGGCCATGCCTTCAACGGAGTCCATCAGGTGGTTCTCACAAGCATCACATGCGCTGCTTCGTAAAGCGTCTATCCCACACTGGCATCGCCGGCCTTGGTATTTGATGTGACTCGATCCGTTTGTCTGGATTGGTTTCGCCATGGCGTCAGGCCAAAGCAGGCTCCCACCGACTTAGATGAACGGAGACGTTTGGGTCCCTCAATGGCAACACGGAAGGTCATTGCAACTATGGCGCCGACACCGGGAGTTGTCATGAGGCGACGACAGACATTATCTTTGCGAGACTGATCTCGAACCTGCTTGTCCAATTCAGCAAATTCTTCTGCCATCGCATCACGCGCTGACGGGAGCGGGAAGATTGCCGCCACAAGGACCGGGTTACCTGCGATCACGCAAATTGCCGCGCTCTTGACTGAAACATCAAGACCCACGAAATAAGTCTCGGTCATCTCCTTTGAGCTTCAAATCACTACAACAATTATGGTGAACCGGCCCGATGACCGCATCTCCCTTATCAAATCAACCTAAACTAATCCATTGGGGCCGACGTCAGACACGTCTGCATGCCTGATCTGAGACGGCAAATTGTTGACCCGTCAGTTCCCTCGATTGCGAGCCTCCAGCCGTTCCAGATTGATGACTGTAGACAGCATCAGCCGATCGTGGCTCCAGTCCTGTGTTTGGCGAACTGATGCTGATCCGATGGCGAGAACTAATGCAAATGAAAGTATCAGCCCAAGAAATACGGCAGGCAGTCGGGTGTCTGCCATCGGCGCTTCGGTCAACGCTAACACGCGCTGCCGCAGTACGTGCTTTGCCTTTGTTCCGTAAACCAGTGCCACATTAAGAACACGTGGATTGTTCAACGAAATCGATCGCGCGCAGAATTCCAGCAAACAGGTCGTATACTCCTTTGAATCTATGCCCTTACGAGACACGACGGATTGGTCACAGGCCAATTCGCGTAGCCGGTCGAATTGGTGTTTGAGCACCAGATAGGCCGGGTTCCAGAACAGCAAAGGTCGCAAAAGCTCGAACCCAAGCTCCCATTCCACGTCATTGGCTCGGATGTGCTGAAACTCGTGCGCCAGGGCAAATCGCAACTCATTTGGTGTGTTCAACAGATGACTGGGCAGCACGACGTGCCGGCGGCGAAGGCCACGCACAGCGAACGGTACGGTAATCCGATCTGACAGGCGAATGTCCACCTTGGCGGATTGCCGCCACAGAAAACTGGTCGTGATCGCGCTGCGGATGGCCCATGCATCGCGCATCACACGAACTGTCAGCACCGCTGCAATAAGAGCGAATGCGATCAAGGCGCAGTTTGCGGCCATGCTTGCGCCTGCCAGTACGTGGTCCAGCCACCGCTCGCGCGTGTTCAGTAGGGTTTCAAACTGTGCTGCTGGCATGGCAATGTCGCCGCGCAGATAAGCGGCCACGGCAATATCCCCCAGTGCAACAGGTTGCCCCGGCCAGACCAGTCCTGCAAGGCTCGAGACCCCTGTAGCCAAAATGGGGCTGACAAGAACGCAGATACAAAGTGCCTTGAGCAAGCGAAGCTGAGCCACAAATCCATATCGCATCGATGTCCTATCCAGCGCCGCGCGCACTGCCAACCAGATAAAGGCCGACAATCCAAGCACGACATTCAGATCAAGAAACGTATCGAGAACCGGTTTAACCGCTGTCATTTTGCAGTCTCCTCTCTACCAGTGCTCGAATTTCCTCCAAATCATCTTCTGTCAGCCCCTCATCGTCGACCAGCCTTGCAACCAGCGTTGCGGGTGTGTCGTCAAACAGGGTCCGAGAAAGATTCTGCAGCGACCGCGACTGGTACCTGTCCTTTTCCAGCAGGGGTCTGTAGATCAGCGACTTGCCGTTCTTCTCGCTTTCGACGAACCCTTTTTCATCAAGGATACGCAGAATAGTCGCGCCGGATGTATAGGCCAAATTACGATCAGAAGGCAGGCGATCAAGGACATCACGGACCGAACCCTGACCCAGCGCCCAGAGCTCATTCATAAACTCAAGCTCCACTTCGGTCAGTAGATTTGTTGTCTTTTTTTTTCGCATCGATCTCGGAGTCGCCATTTCTTAGTATGCCTGACAGACAAGCATCCTTTCGCTGTTTCTCAAAGCTTAAACTTTCCAGAAGACGAAGACGCCCCAACCGATGGACAGGAAAAGAGGCGTCCATACAGGTTGGCCTACCAGCCCAAGCCAGGCAAGGAAGATATAGGTCGAGCCGAGCAGTGTTATGAACAACCGATCGCCCAACGTGGTTGTCAGACCAAGTACACCGCGACGTTCAAGGCCGTCGCGGAACTTGAACCCTTCCAATAGTCCAATTAGTGCGATGGCCGCGAAGATACCCACGAATACCGCCAACGTCGCCGGGGTCCAGGCCATCCAGAAATCAGGCCAAAGAGGGGCGATCCACGAGAATCCCTTTTCCTCTTGCTGGCCAACATTGCCCCATCCGGCTTGCTGGGCGAATGCCATCGAAGGCAGGAAGGGGAGGGTGAGAAGAAGTCTACGCATATCGAACCTCACACACGGCCCATCGCGAAACCGCGCGCGATGTAGTTGCGGACAAACCAGATGACAATGGCACCAGGGATAATGGTCAGTGTTCCGGCTGCTGCCAGCAGACCCAACTCATACCCCGCGCTGGAGGCGGTGCGGGTCATCACGGCGGCGATGGGCTTGGCCTCGACCGCGGTGAGGGTCTTGGCCAGCAACATCTCGACCCATGAAAACATGAAGCAGAAGAAGGCCGCGACGCCGACACCCGCTTTGATGTTGGGCAGGAAGATCGTCACGAAGAAGCGCGGGAAAGAATAGCCGTCGACATAGGCTGTCTCATCCAATTCTTTCGGGATGCCGCGCATGAAGCCTTCGAGAATCCAGACCGCCAGCGGCACGTTGAACAGCGTGTGCGCGAGCGCCACGGCCAGATAGGTGTCGAACAGGTGGATTGACGAATAGAGCTGGAAGAAGGGCAGCGCGAACACCGCCGCTGGCGCCATCCGATTGGTCAGCAGCCAGAAGAATAACTGCTTGTCGCCCAGAAACCGATAGCGCGAGAACGCATAGGCCGCTGGCAGCGCTACACAGACCGACAGCACCGTGTTGATCGTCACGTAGATTATCGAGTTGATATAGCCCCAATACCACGTCGGATCGGTGAAGATGGTGACGTAGTTCTCCAGCGTGAAGGTCTGAGGGAACAGGGAAAAGCCCGACAGGATCTCGTTCGTGGTCTTGAAGGACATCGCCACCAGCCAATAGATTGGCAGCATCAGGAACGCGATATAGAGGATCGGGATAATGGACCTCTTCTTCATTGCGCGTCATCCTTTGTCATCAGAGTGTAGAAGACCCAGCTGACCAGCAGCGTGATGGCGAAGTAGATCAGGCTCATCGCGGCCGCAGGGCCAAGGTCGAACTGTCCCAGCGCGATCTTTACAAGGTCGATCGACAGCAAGGTGGTTGAATTGCCGGGGCCACCGCCGGTCAGAACGAAAGGCTCGGTATAGATGTTGAAACTGTCCATAAAGCGCAGCAGAACGGCGATGGTTAGGACAGTCTTCATCTTGGGCAGCTGGATATAGCGAAACACTGACCACGGGCTGGCACCGTCGATCTTAGCGGCCTGATAATAGGCATCCGGGATCGACACGAGGCCCGCATAACACAGCAGCACAACCAGCGACGTCCAGTGCCAGACATCCATGACGATCACGGTGATCCAGGCCGACAGTGGCTGTTGTGTCATGTCATAGTTGATGCCCAGGACGTCATTCAGGAAGTAGCCCAGCAGGCCGATCTTGGGCAGAGTAAAGATATTCCACATCGAGCCGACCACATTCCACGGGATCAGCATCGGCAGGGCCATCAGGACCAGACAGACCGGCACCCAGAACCCTTTGCGCGGCATGGAAAGCGCCACGATGATACCAAGCGGCACCTCGATCAGCAGGATCAGAAAGGTGAACAGGAACTGCCGTCCCAGAGCTGCCTGAAACCGGTCGGAACGCAGGATCTGTTCGAACCAGCCCAGTCCTTCCCAGAAGAACTGGTTGTTACCGAAGGTCTCCTGCACCGAATAGTTGACCACCGTCATCATCGGCACCAGCGCATTAAACGCGACCAGCGCCAGCACCGGCAGGACAAAGAACCATGCTTTTTGGTTTTCCGTTCTCATTGCGTCCGCTCCTCGGTTGCGATCCAGCCGTCGCGGTAGACGCGAGATTGTTCGGGTTTGAATTGCAGGTACACATGTGAGCCAGGGTTGGGCGCATTGTGTTCTGCTACGGCTTTCACCGGCGTATCACCGACCATGGCACTGACCACATAGTGTCGCCCGATATCTGCGACCTTGGTGACATGGGCAGGGATGCCGGTTTCGCCAAAGCTTATATATTCAGGCCGGATACCCAGATCGGTGCGGCCTCCGTCACCGTGGGTCTGGCCTTCCAGCATCACTTCATGGCCTTCGAATAGGGCCCGATCGCCCTTTGCTTCGCACGGCAGCACATTCATGCCGGGTGAGCCGATGAAATGGCCGACAAATGTGTGCTGAGGGCGTTCGAACAGTTCCACAGGGGTGCCGATCTGCACGACTTCGCCTTCCTGCATCACGACTACTTCGTCCGCGAAGGTCAGCGCCTCGGTCTGGTCGTGCGTGACGTAGATCATCGTGGCTTTGACGCGCTGGTGCAGCTCTTTCAGCTTGGACCGCAGTTTCCATTTCAGATGTGGGTCGATAACAGTCAGCGGCTCATCGAACATCACCGCGTTCACGTCGTCACGCACCAACCCACGACCCATCGAGATTTTCTGTTTGTTGTCCGGGCTCAGACCTGAGGCCCGGGTATTCAACATATCCGTAACGTCCAGCATTTCTGCAATCTCATCGACGCGACGTTTGATCGTTGCCGGGTCAACCCCCCGGTTCTTCAACGGGAAGGCCAGATTTTCGCCCACAGTCATCGTGTCGTAGATCACCGGGAACTGGAACACCTGCGCAATGTTGCGTTGATCTGGGGGCAAGGCAGTAACGTTCTGACCATCGAACAGAATCTGTCCCTCGGAAGGCGTCAGCAACCCCGAGATGATGTTCAGCAGCGTTGACTTGCCGCATCCTGATGGCCCCAGCAGCGCATAGGCGCCGCCATCGCGCCAGGTGACGTCGATTTCCTTCAGGGCGTAATCATGTGGCCCCTTGGGATTGGGGAAATAGCTGTGTCGCAGGTTTGCAAGCTTGATTTGTGCCATGTCAGGCTATCCTTTTGCCGTCTTGGCCGAAATACCGGCAATGGGCCGGGTTCATGTAGAAGCTGTGGTCTTCGCCCACCTGATAGGGATGGACACCCGAGGCCAGGGACACCCACGCCTCATCCCCATGCTGGAAGTGCGCGCTGGAATCCGAGCCCGAAAGCTCGGTCACGATGACACGCCCGGTCAGCTCCACGTCGGCGTCGGAAGAGCGGAACGGGGTCACCCGGTGCGGACGCACGGCGACCAAGTAGTCACCATCGGCTATATCGGTGACTTTCCAGCCACCACCGCCGACCAATTGCGCCTGCGCTTCAGACACAGTGATGCGCGCCACATTGATGGGCGGGTCAGAGAACACACGAGCTGCAGAGATGTTCTCGGGGTTGCGATAGATATCTGAGGTGGGGCCAAATTGGGTGACGCGCCCGTCCTCCATCAAAGCGGTGTAGCCGCCAAGCATCAACGCCTCTTCCGGTTCCGACGTGGCATAGACGACCACGGCCCCGCGCCCGGCGAACAGGTCGGGCAGTTGTTCACGCAGTTCTTCACGCAGCTTGTAATCGAGGTTGGCCAGTGGTTCGTCAAGAAACACCGCGCGGCTTTCCTTTGCAATCGCGCGGGCCAGTGCTGTACGCTGCTGCTGGCCGCCTGACAACTCATGCGGACGGCGCTGCAGCATTGGGCGTAACTGCAGCAAGTCGGCGGCCTCTTCGACACGGCCTTCGATTTCGGATTTTGCCATCCCCGCCACGCGTAAGGGCGAGGCGATGTTGTCGAAAACGGTCATATGCGGGTAGTTCACGAAGAACTGGTGTACCAAACTGATCTGCCGCTTTTGCGTGTTCAGCTTGGTGACGTCCTGCCCGTCCATCAGAACTTTGCCTGAGGCGATCGGGTCCAGCCCGGCCATCATCTTGATCAGCGAGGTTTTGCCCGACCCCGTCGCGCCCAGCAACACGTTGAAATGGCCAGTCTTGAGCGTCAGGTTCGTAGGCTTGATATGGATGACATTGCCAACCCGTTTGGTGGCGTCTTTAAGTTCGATCATGTCCGTGGGTTCCGGTCCTTCAGTGCGTCGCACTGGCCTTGGGGTGGGGATGCCGCACACGGCACCCCCGGTTTCGTTTGCTTACTGAGACTGCCAGCGCTGAACCAATTCGTCATAGTTGACGGTCTGGCCCTGCGGCTTTTCGTTTTCAAGCTTGGCCTTGGGCGAGCCCGGCTTTTCCAACCAGAAGGCGGCATCCTGCGGCTCGTTCAGACGCGGACCACAGCCACCGTAGACACCGGCGCTTTCGTCAGCGGCCTGCATTCGGGCCATAGTGATGTCCATCTCTTCTGCCAGACGGTCCATCGCCTCTTGCGGGGTGAAGGCGCCCGAGTTCACGTCACCGATCTGCTGCCACCAGATCTGGGCCAGCTTCGGATAGTCCGGCACGTTGATGCCGGTCGGTGACCATGCCACACGGTCGGGTGAGCGGTAGAACTCGACCAGACCACCCAGCTTGGGTGCGCGCTCGGTGAACGACTCGTGGTTGACCGAGCTGTCGCGGATGAAGGTTAGGCCCACATGGGATTTCTTCACGTCGACAGTCTTGGAGGTCACGAATTGGGCATAGAGCCAAGCCGCCTGAGCACGATCTGCAGGCGTCGACTTCAGGAAGGTCCACGACCCCACGTCCTGATAACCAACCTTCTGGCCTTCTTCCCAATAGGGGCCGTGCGGACTGGGCGCCATCCGCCACAGCGGCGTGCCTTCGTCATCCACGGTGTTGTTGCCTTCGGATTTCGGCTTCACCATGTCTGCGGTGAAGGCGGTGTACCAGAAGATCTGCTGAGCCACGTTGCCTTGGCTAAGCGCTGGCAAAGACTGGTAGAAGTCATAAGACGCCGCACCCGGAGGCGCATAAGCCCGCAGCCATTCATCCCACTTGCGGATCGCATAGACCGCAGCCGGGCCGTTCGCAGCACCACCACGCGAAACGGATGCGCCAACAGGGTTACAAGTGCCCGCTTCCATGCGGATGCCCCATTCGTCGACGGGAACGCCGTTCGGTTCACCCACGTCACCGGCGCCGGCCATCGACAGCCAGGCGTCAGTCATGCGCCAGCCGAGGTCAGGCGCGCGCTTACCATAATCCATGTGGCCATAGATCGTGGTGCCATCGACTTCTTTCACGTCATTGGTGAAGAACTCGGCGATGTCTTCGTAGGCCGACCAATTGACCGGAACGCCTAGATCATAGCCGTATTTCTCTTTGAACGCGGCCTTGTTGGCTTCGTCATCGAACCAGTCCTTGCGGAACCAATATAGGTTCGCAAACTGCTGGTCAGGCAATTGATACAGCTTGCCATCAGGGCCGGTGGTGAACTGAATGCCCATGAAGTCATCCAGATCCAGCGTTGGCGAGGTTGTCGCCGCCCAATCACCTTCCATCATATCGGTTAGCGGATAGGCCAACTGCAGGCGCGAATGTGTCCCGATCAGGTCGCTGTCGTTGACATAGCCATCATACAGATTCCGTCCGGTTTGTAGCTGAGTCTGTACGGCCTGAACCACTTCGCCTTCGCCGAGAATTTGGTGATTGACCTTGATCCCGGTTATTTCCTCGAACGCCTTGGTCAGAACCTCGGATTCATAGGAATGTGTCGGGATACCCTCGGACAGGACATTAATTTCCATTCCCGAGTACGGTTGTGCAGCATCGATGAACCACTTCATTTCGGACAACTGTTCGTCCTTCGACAAGGTCGATGGCTGGAATTCGTCGTCGATCCAACGTTGTGCTGCGGCTTCGTCGGCCCAAGCAGGACCATGCCCCGCAATGACGGCCGCTGCCGCCACGGCGGAAAGTAGATGTCTCCGCATCTGTCTCCTCCCAAAGATTATGTGATCCGGTGCAGACCGGATGGCAAACAGCATCGATGATATTCGGCGCTGCTGTCAAACTAATTTTTTAGTAGAAAGGAAGAAGTAGAGTAAACCATTGTTTTATATAAATTATTACCGTTTGCGTTGGAGGATGAACTTCATGGATCACGCCAATTAGCATCAAATACGTGCGCTGCAAACGGCCCATTCCTTCCGTTCGACCCTGGTCACCTTCTCGCGGTGCTGACCGTCAAAGCTGTCGTTCGCTGCAATCGCGAAGCTGGAAAGTAGACGATGATCTGGGGAACGGCTCTGAGCGGAGATGTAACTGTAACGGACGATGTTGCAGCTTAGCCCAACAGACCTGCCATCTATGGATTGTGGTTTCGTCAGGACCCAAGGGCGGGTGCTGATTTGGATGGCCTTTGTGTACTTCGAAGATCTCACGTGCAAACTATCATTCCAGCTCGAACATCTGATCAGTTGGACTTGGCGAACTCTAATGCTTGTTCCCTTAGCCAATTGATCGCTGGATTGAAGCGGCTACGCTCGTGGCGGACAAGAAAATAAGGGAAGCCACAACTCGGCCGAAACGGAGCTGAACAAAGAGAGGTCAATTTCTGGACTTGCTTTGCCAGCCGCTTGGGGACAGCTGCAACTGCATCCGTCTGTCCTACCAAAAAAGGTAATGTGGTGAAGTAAGGCTGCTGGAACACAGCATTCGAACCATCTCCTTTTTCCCTCATGATCGTATCGGGTTTCAGACCCGAAGTGCCCGGAAAACTGAACTCGATTAACCGGTAAGCTGAAACGTCTTGCGGAGTAAGTGCCCGTTTTGATGACGCATGTTCTTCAAGCGGATGGCCTTGTCGGAACAGGATTTCGTAGGTTTCATCAAATAGCTTCTGAACAAGTAAATCGTTCCTGGCATCCAAATCCGCGTATAGCAGCAGATCAATTGCTCCTTTTTCCAAATCGGTAAAGCTTTGCGGCACCAGTGGCGAGACATCGAACCTTATTGCTGGTGCGGTAACGGCAAAGACCTCCATCATGGGTCCCAGGACAGCCGCGACGCCGTAATCTGTCGAAGCGATGCGGTAGCAATAGTTGGACTGTGCTGGATCAAAGGCGGAAGGCTGGAAGACGTCAGCTATCGCTGACAGGGCAGCATCGACCGGTTCATTCAAGCCCAGAGCATGATCCGTTAATTGGTATCCGGACTGCGTTCGGATCAGCACCGGATCTCCAATAAGGTCGCGTACCCGGGCGAGTATTCGACTGGCGGCGGGCTGGCTGATCCCCAGATGTATTGCCGTGCGTGTCACGCTGCTTGTGCGAAGCAGGAGCTGCAGGAACCGTAGAGTCCTAACATCCAGAGAAGTTAAAATGTCATTCATTTTTTGCATGCTCATCATGCTGTTTGCGTCATCCCAATTATGCCCGTCGCGAGTTAACTGACAAGTGAAGCCTAACAGGGCGCCCCCCCAGATCGGGGCGCTCGATCCAAGATCGTTTGGTTGTCGAGACCATCAAACTGTATACGAAAGGGCAGCAGCAGTGATTACACGACGCATGTTCAACTCAATCGCGATTGCAACATCCTTGAGCGGAGCTTTCGCCGCCCGCGCTAGCACAGCGGAGGCATCCGGTGACCCAGATCAATCGGCATTTGGCTCTTATGATGTTGAAACAGTGTCCTTTGACAGCTCTGGGGAAACCCTTGTTGGAAAGTTGTTGAGACCTGCTTCGGAAGGACCTCACCCGGCCGTTGTGATCATCGGCCCTGTTGCATTCGTCAAAGAACAGTCACCGGTGCAATATGCAACCCGCCTGGCATCGCGCGGGCTGGCCGTTCTGATATTCGATCCACGCTATCACGGAGAAAGCTCGGGCACACCCCGACGCTACGAGTCTGGTGAAGCCAAGGTTGAAGACTGCCAAGCCGCCCTCGGTTTTCTCGCAAACCAAGAAGGCATCGACGCAAACCGGCTTCATCTTCTCGGGATTTGTCAGGGCGTCAACTGGGCGATTGAAACAGCGGTGACAGACGGTCGCGTGGCCTCTCTCGGGGTTGTCGCGGGCCACTATCTAACTGAGGAAACTGCCAGAATGTACCTTGGCAGTGATGCCGAGGTTGAAGCACGCATAGATCGCGCGGCCAAAGCAGCCACCGAATTCGAAAAAACGGGGGAAGCAAGCTACATCCCGATCGTCGGCTCTGAGGATGCCCTTCTGACCGCAACTGCCATCGCAGACTGGTACCTACCATGGGATAACAGGGCCCCTTGGCTGACTTTCAAAGGGGGTTGGGAAAACCGCATCACCGCGATGAGCGAAGCTGGCATTTGGGGCTGGCGGATCGACGAAACAGCCCCTCAACTGAACCTGCCTGTATTGATGATCCATGGCGACAGAGCTGCAAGCGGTCAGGTCATTCCCCGCCGCATTTTTGAAGAAATCGCGTCAGAAAAGAAGACGCTGTATTGGATCGACGGCGCCAACCAGCTTCAGTTTTACGAAGACCCGTTGATCATTGATGCCGCCGTCAATGCTCTGGCTCCGCACTTTCTTGCCTCCAATTGAACCCCTTGATGCAAACCGCTCGGTTCATTGACGCCGCCCCGGAACAATCATTGCCGGAAAAACGGGCGGCAACATCAAAGCACAGATACACCGGAGAATTATTTGAGATGAAAGTTCTTTCGTTATTGGTCACTTGCACCACGGCCTTCCCTGTTGTCGCCGAACAGGAGCTGCCGCCCTTTACCGAAGCCGTTTTGCCGATGGGAAATGATGTCTATGCCGTATCGATTGGACCGGGTGGGCCAGATGAAGAGTTCAGCTCAGACGCCACTAACGGCGGGCTCTACAAGCTCACTCCTGATGGCGTGACCGAAGAAATCAAACTCTCAGATGGGCAAGGTCTTCGTAACCCAACAGGAATGGTGCGTTCCGGCAACCAGATTGTCATTGTGGATGGCAATGAGGTCATTTCTACCGCTTCGGATGGCACGGTAAACTGGCGTCAGGCTCTCGATGACGATGGTGTTTTTCTCTACGATATCGAAGCCCTCGACGACGACACCCTTCTTGTGAGTGATTTTGGGCGCGGCGCATTCCTATCGGTCGCAGCCCAAACCGGACAAATTCAACCTCACCTCGGCGATTCTCGCATCAGTGGTCTCGCCCGCTTTGCAATTGCAGAGACAGGTATTTACGCTGTTTCCTGGGGCAGCGACGACGCCTGGGACAGCGCTTTGTATTGGGTTCCGCATTCAGGCAACGGAGATACTGCTGTAGCTGTTTCAACCGGCTTTGGTAACTTGGAATCCGTTGAAGTCGTGAACGGCACAGTTGTTGTCGGGGGTTACCGGGGTCACGAGAAGTACCCGAATGCGAAACTCTTGCGCGTTGAAACTGATGGGTCCGTAGATCCGCTGAGCGTCGGGTCTCATTCGCGCGGGATTTCCGATATACTCTTCAATGAGTGGTCGATTTGGCTGACCTATTTCTATGACGCATCCTATGCGGAGTTGCCGTCTCAGACGGTGAAAAGTCTCGACCAATAGACGCACGCACTCCGGTTTTCATAGCGCCAGGCTTCCGCAGTAGCATATGGTCGGGGAGCTAACTAGCGGTCCAAAGCGGCCACTGGACATGCTGCAATGGCAGCGCACTTCCAGACATTCGCTACAGACGCGTAATGCTCGCGCTGCAGGTGGTCACGTTAATTGTTTCCCATTGCGTGCCTTAGATATCACGTTCGTTCGAGTGTTAGTCTTTTGATGTCAGATTATGGCAGCCGATCACGCCTGCATATTTCATCGCTTACAAATTTCTCCACCCATTGATCAACCCAACCGCCGCGTCTGCATAGCTCCTTGGGAACTGGTCGGATGTCCGGGCTTTCATGATCGTATGAAGTCCCAGCAACAGGCCGATCAGCAGCTTTGCCGCCTCATCCGGGTCAACATCGATGCGCGCGGCTCCTTCTAATTTGGCGCGGCTGAGGATCGCCGCAAACCGTCCTTCCAGGGCGGTGAGGTATCTCTCGATTCGGGCATTCACCTCGGGGTCAGTGCGGTCAAACGAACTAATCGAGTTGAAGGCAAGGCACCCAGCATCCTCGATCTTCGGCATGCGTTCTGCCGAGGCGATACCCTGGAACCAATCGCTGAGGTCATTCAGCGAATAGGTGTCGGGGTCGGGGAAGTGCCGAGCCTCGGCATTGTCCAGATAAGTATCAAGCGTCTTTAGGAAAAACTTCTCTTTTCCGCCATAGGTGGTTTGCAGTGTGAACCGAGTTAGCCCGGTCTCCTGCTCCAGTTCCCGCGTGCTGGCACCATGGTATCCACACCGCCAGAATAGGTCTAGCGCACCTGCCACAGCACTGTCGTGATCCGTCTTGCGTTTTCGCGCCACAGATTTCCCCTTGCTTTTTCTATCCATGTGGATAGGAATAATTTCCTATCCACATGGATAGCATTTTGGGCGCGCTGCAGCAAATGCCGCGCGGCCTCACCTGAATGGGAGACCTGACATGACCGCCATCGACCCGACAACCGGGGCCTCAAAGCCCGTAACACTGCGCGCCATCTTCATTCTGAACGCGCTGAAAATCCTGCTGGCCCTTGGCTTCTTCGCCGCGTTCAAATTCTACGGGCTGCAGGTCGGAGAACTGGCAGGCCCCCAAGCCGCCAACCTGATGCTCTATACGATGCTGGGATATATGGTGACTTTTGCCTGCATCATCGCATCCATCCTCAGGCGCAGCCTGGTCGGTATCCGCGCAGCGATTGCCGTTGATTTTCTGGTCTCGATCCCGGCAACGGCGGTCATCGGCTTTATCATCGCGATCATCAGCATGGGCCTGACGTTTGCGGCCTCTGTCCGCTCCTATTTCGCCTATCGCGGCTGAGGTGTTCAGATGAGTCACCCAAACACGATCGACGGCCAATGTATCTGTGGCGCGGTGCGCTATCGGGTGCGGGACAATATGACCGCCTTCAAACTCTGCTATTGCAGCTTCTGCCAAAAGGCCTCGGGCTCGGCCCATGTTGCGAATGCGTTCACCACGCCCGATCAGATCGAATGGCTGGAAGGCAAAAACATGCTGACCACCTTCGACGTGCCCAATTCCCAAGTACGCCGGGTGTTCTGCCGGAACTGCGGGACGACGCTGCCATTCGAGACTCAAAACGGCAAGATTCTGATTGTCCCCGTTGGCAGCTTGTCCTGCCCGCCGTCCCAACCCGTCAACGCGATCGTTGGCTGGTCGTCCCGACCTGCGTGGTATGGTGAGGCGCTGGGCCTGATCGAAGAGACTTGCAATGCAGAAAGAGTGGCTCAATGAGTACCGAACAAGAGATCTCACCCGACTTCCCGTTTGACTCGAAATATGTCGAGGTGAATGGGCAGCGCATTCACTATGTCGAGGAAGGCGACGGCTCGCCGGTTCTGTTTCTGCACGGCAATCCCACCTCGTCTTATCTGTGGCGCAACATCATTCCCTATGCCGCCGGGCAGGGCCGCGCTATCGCGATGGATCTGATCGGTATGGGCAAATCGGATAAGCCGGATATTCCCTACCGCTTTGTCGACCACGTTCCCTACGTTGACGGATTCATCGAGGCGCTGGGGTTAGAAGACGTAACGCTCGTCATTCATGACTGGGGCTCGGCATTGGGGTTTCACTATGCGCACCGACATCCCGAGAACATCCGCGGCATCGTGTTCATGGAGGGCGTGGTCCGCCCGATGAGTTGGGCGGGATTTCCGCCCGATTTCCGCACCGGGTTTCGCTTGATGCGGACGCCGGGTCTGGGATGGATGATGATCTCGGGCCTGAATATGTTCGTCGAGAAAATCCTGCCAAGCGCCATAGTACGTGATCTGGCACCGCAAGAAATGTCGCAGTACCGTGCGCCCTTTCCCACAGCACGAAGTCGCAAGCCGGTTCGTGTGTGGCCTTGCGAGATTCCGATCGATGGCACGCCTTCTGACGTTCATGAGATCGTCAGCGCCTACAGCAGTTGGTTGGGAGAAACGCAAACCCCGATGCTGATGTTCCACGCCACGCCCGGAGGCACCATCGGGACAAAAGAGGTCGCCTGGTGCCATCAGACCATCCAGAACCTCGAAGCGGTGGATATCGGCAAAGGCATTCATTTCCTACAGGAAGATAACCCCCATCTGATCGGAGAAAAGCTGGAGGAGTGGTTGGCGCGATTGCCCGCATGACCCCGTGCTGCCACGTGTAGCGGCTGAGCCGTATACATAAATCAGATTTCCTGATTTTATGCTTTAACTATCACCCAATACGTTCAAAGGCCAAACACCGGAGGGAAACCCTGTTGAATCTGACGACCCCCATCCCTTTGATTCTAGCGGCTGTACTGCCCGCCTTTCTGGACCGGTGCTCCGGGTCTGATACCAGCGTCGCTTTGGGCGTATTGGCGCGCGACCGGGTGGCTTTGACCGCGACAGCCAGCGAAATCGTCGTCGATTTGCCTATTGCCGAAGGTGCCGTGGTCAAGGCAGGCGACACGCTGGTTCAGCTTGATCCAACATTGCAAAGCTCAAAACTGGCACTGGCGCAGGCTGAACTGGAAAAGGCGCAGGCCACGCTTCTGAAGCTGCAGGTGGGGCCGCGAGAGGAGGAGATTGCGATAGCCGAGGCCAAAGTCGCGGGCGCTGTTGCACGCCTTGCCGATGCCGAAGCCATCTATGACCGAAACGCCAGACTGGTCGAAAACTCGGTCGTGACCGAAGCGCAGGTAGCAAATGATCTGGCCCTGCGCGATTCCGCGCGAGCTGAACTGGCCAGCGCTCAGGAATCGCTTAAAGAGTTGCAGAACGGCACCAGACCCGAAGACCTGGCGGTTGCCGAAGCCAACGTACGGGCCGCCGAAGCGTTGGTTTCCGCCGAGCAAACAGTTCTGGACGACTTGACGGTTACGGCCACCCGCGACGGCGTGCTGGATTCTCTGCCGTGGAATTTGGGCGAGCGGGTAACATCCGGCAGCCCGGTTGCCGTGATGGTCACGGGCCAGACGCCTTACGCGCGCGTCTATGTGCCCGAGCCGCATCGCGTCAATCTGAAACCCGGCGACATGCTGGAAGTACGCATTGACGGGCTGGCCGATCCGCTGGACGGCGTGATCCGCTGGATCAGCGACGACGCGTCCTTCACCCCCTATTACGGATTGAACAAGGACGACCGCACGCGCCTTGTCTATTTGGCCGAGATTGACTTGCCCACTGCAACACCCGACCTGCCCGCCGGAGTGCCAGTGCAGGTCCCCATGCCATGAGTGATATCGTCGTCTCGACGCAGGGTCTGACCCGTCGGTTTGGGGAAAACACCGCAGTCAACAATCTGGACCTCGAAATCCGAACGGGCCAGATATACGGGTTTCTCGGCCCCAACGGCTGCGGCAAGACAACTACCATGCGCATGCTGACCGGCCTACTGACCCCCAGCAGCGGGGCAATTTCGGTTTTGGGCCGATCAATGCCCGAAGCGGCTGAGCCGTTAAAAAATGAGATCGGGTACATGACCCAGATCTTCTCGTATTACCGCGACCTGACAGTGCTGGAGAACCTTCGGTTCGCGGCAGAAATTTATGGCATTCCAGTGAAGTCGGCCAAGGACCGGATTGAAGAACTGCTGCACACCTATGACCTGACAACCAACATTGATCAGCTCAGCGGCAGCATGAGCGGCGGGCAAAGACAAAAACTCGCCCTTGCAGCGACCGTCATGCACCGACCAAAACTGTTGTTTCTGGATGAACCGACCTCGGCCGTTGACCCCGAAACCCGACGCACTTTCTGGGAACAGCTGTTCGATCTGGTCGATCAGGGCGCGACGATGATCGTCTCGACCCATTTCATGGACGAGGCCGAACGCTGCCACCGGTTGGCGATCTTGCAACACGGGGTGAAGAAGGCGGACGGCTCTCCGCGTGAGTTGATGGATGATCTGCAGGCCGATGTTGTCGAAGTTGAAGGCCCGGGCCTGCGCAAGGTCAAACACGCGTTGGACGTCCAGCCCATGATCCTGTCGACCGCGCAAGTCGGATCGCGGCTGCGTGTGCTGGTGGATAAATCCGAACCTCAGCCGGTGGACATGTTGCGCGGCCAACTTGCTGCGTTTCCCGACCTGTCCCTAACCCCGCAGCGACCAAATCTGGAAGACGTGTTCGTCAGCGCCACACGGGGGCCAAAACAGTGATCTCGCCACGCCGCATTGCTGCTGTACTGAAGAAAGAGCTGCTACAACTGCGGCGGGATCGGATGACCTTTGCCATGGTGATTATGATCCCCCTGATCCAACTGCTGCTGTTTGGCTATGCGATCAACACCAACCTGCGCCATGTGCCTGTGGCACTGGTGGACCAGTCCGGAACCGAGTTGTCCCGAACATTGGCGCAGATCGTTCAGGCCACGCAGGTCGTGACCATCACCGAACATCTAACAACCCCGCAAGAAGCCGAGCGCGCGATCACTGAATCCCGCGTGCGCGCCGCGCTTATCATCCCATCAAACGTCAGCCAACGCCTTGCCCGAAGCCCGTCTGTCGGGCTGGGCCTGCCCAACGCAACGGACAAGACCAGCAGCCGACCGGTTGCCCATTGGATCGTCGATGGCTCGGACACGATGGTGGCCAGCGCAATCAAATCCCTGCGCACGATGCCTTTGACAGAACTGCTGAAACAACCACCAAACCGGCAGGTGCCTACCTTCGAGGTGACGCTTTACTTCAACCCTGAACAGCGATCAGCAGTCAATATCGTGCCAGGTCTTGTCGGCGTGATCCTGACCATGACGATGATCCTGTTCACTTCAGCCGCCATCGTCCGCGAACGCGAACGGGGCAATATGGAGATGCTGATCAACACCCCGATCAAATCGATCGAACTGATGATCGGGAAGATCATCCCCTATATCTTTCTGGGCCTGATACAGGTCGCAATCATCCTCGGCCTCGGGCATGTCCTTTTCGATGTCCCGATAAACGGCGGATTGGGCACTTTGCTTGTGGTGACCTTGTTGTTCATCATCGCCAGCCTGTCGCTTGGGCTGGTGATTTCCACGCTTGCGCAGAACCAATTGCAATCAATGCAGATGACTATCTTTGTTCTGCTGCCATCGATCCTGATGTCGGGCTTTATGTTCCCCTTCGACGGCATGCCGCAACCAGTCCAGATGATTGCTCAGGTTCTGCCCGCCACTCATTTTATGGACATGATCCGCGGCGTGGTCCTGCGTGACGCGTCGCTATACGAGTTGCGCTGGGGAATTCTCTGGATGATTGGATTTGCGGCATTCGGATTGTTGGCGGCCACTTTAAGGTTCAAAAAACGGTTGGGTTGAAGGCGGCTCAGAGCCGCCGTCCGTGCGGGATTTGAATGCTGCATTGAGGCTTCCCAGAATCGGGAATTGAAAGACCTCTGTTGAAAACTAAACAACTCGAGGCGCAACCGCAGCCTCATCCGAGCAACGTACGCAACTCAGCGTTTTCAAGAACAGCAGTACGACGAGGATCGTGCATCGCAGTTTGAAGCATGGCATGAGCCAATTCATCGGAAGTTACACCGATGGACGGCATCAGCCTTTGGAGCGGTTTGAGAAGATAATCACCCTTCTTCCACGTGTTCCTCGGCCCCGACGGCGCAATATAGCCTGGACGAAAGGCGAATTTCCTTTCGAGGTCAGATGCAAATAGCTTGCTCTCCGCTTCGCCCTTAATCTTCAAAGCAAAGGACATGCCGCCGCCAACAGACCCAGCGCCTTGAGCGGAAAACAAGCAGAACGTCACACCGGGCGCAGACCTCTCGCAAGCCACCAGCAAAGCGCGCATCCAATCGACTGTGATTTCCTCGTATTCTGTTCGACTGACGCGCGCGGAATAAGTGGCAAGGCAATGGAAGACGGTGTCGATGCCATCAAGATAGGCTTCGATGGCTTGGGTATCGCCGAATGCTGCAAACCTCACATCGGTCAGCTTTGGTTGATTCATATTGCATGGCCTGCGCCCAAGTGACACGATTTCGCGCGCAGTTTTTTCGTTCAGCAATGCCGCAAGTACCGAGGAACCCACCATCCCCGTCGCACCGGTCAGCAAGACGCGTCCAAGTGGTCGTGTTGTCTTGTCAGGTGGATTGGGCACGGCGCTCTGCCTCGGCTTTCAAGCCGCGATTGAAAGCTTGGTAACCTTCCACATATATCTTTGCCAATCGTCCGCCCATCAGGAAAGTGATGCCCCCCATGATTTCATCGGATTGTAAGAAGCGAGTTTTGCCACCCTCCAACGGCTCAACACAAAAGTGGTGGTTATCGCGAATGCCACCCGGCCCCTTCTCAGCCCAGAAAAACTCCGTCCCCTGCACGACCGAGATGGTATGATCCAAGGTGGTCAGTTTCTCCTTTGATGAATCAAGCTGAAAGTCGACGGTGATTGTCGATCCATCCTTGATCTCTCCGTGGATGCCCACAAGGAACGCCGCCCAGTCCTTGTAGTTTGGCGTGTCGGTCAACGCCGACCAGACCACGTCCGGCGGCGCATCGATCACAATATCGGTGTGGATTTTGTAATGTGAGAGGCTCACTTTTTCCGATGATCCGGTTTCCATGACAATCCTTCCTTTGAAGGTCTCAGGCGTTCTGTGGTGATACGCGATCCCCGCCCTGAATTGTGATCTGCCCAAAACGATCCCGCATGCGCTTGGATCGAAAAAGGTAGATCGAGATGATGATGTAATTGACACATTCCTGGGCGAAGTTCCGGTAGCGATCCGGATTTTCCAACATGTCTAAGGTTTGCACAGCACACATCGTGGCAAGCGCGGTGAACATGACCAGCATGGCAATCGGAGTGACGCTCCAGCGCAGGACGTATCCGGCCAGATAGGTGGCACCCGAAGCGGTGATCAATATCCAATGGAGAGACTGCATGCCCGGCGGAAAGGTCGAGTTTTGCAAAGGCATAAGCGGCGCCAGCCCGGTGAAGTATTCAAGAAACCCGAGAAGTCCCCAGCCCAACATGATAGCTGAGGCGAGCACGATCAGATACTCGAACCCCCGCGAGAGTCGCTGCATGAACCTGTTCATCCCCGTCCCTCAGATCGTGAATGTCTGGTCGGTCATCTCTTCCGAGAGACGCCACAAACGTTCGGTCAAACCGTAGTCTTCGCAAATTGGATTGCGGATCGCGATCCCGGTCTTGCCACTCATTTCTTCGGGGCCTGTAGGGCCGTAGTACTCGCCGCCTTTGACCTGATCAGACAAAGCGGCGAACAGAGATGGCCTCGCAGCGTCTTCATTGGAGTGCAGAAGTTGTGCGACTTGTGCCTTCATGTTAGCGCGCGTTTCTTCGTCCAAATCGTTGAACAGACCGGAGTCCGACCCGCCCGGATGCACAGTTAGCGACTTCAGCAACTTGCCCGAAGCCTTGAGTTGACGGTCCAGTTCGTCGCCGAACAGAAGGCAGGCGAGCTTTGATTGACCGTAAGCGACACCACCGTCCCGGTCGCATGTAAGATCGTCAAAGTGAATGTTCGCGTTCTTGTGGGCGATACTGGAAAGCGAGACGATCCGCGATGCGGGGTCGTCCAGGAACATGTCGATCAGCAGTGCGGTCAGCAGAAAATGTCCCAGGTGGTTGGTTGCGAATTGCAACTCGACACCATCAGCATTTGTTTGAGCTGAGTAAAGCAGAATACCCGCGTTGTTTATCAGCACATCCAGCTTGGAGTACCGGGCGCGGAAAGCCTCAGCGAACGCGCGAACCGAAGTCAAATCACTTAAGTCCAGCACGAGGATGTCGATTGATGCGGAAGGAATTCGCGCGAGAACGTTTGCTTTGGCGGCTGCGGCCTTTTCAAGGCTGCGGCACGCCATGACGACGTGAAAACCTGCTTCGGCCATACCGACTGTCGTTTCAAACCCGATTCCATTGTTTGCACCGGTGACGATCGCGACTTTTCCAGATTGTTTAGACATCTCGCATCCTGACAAATTGACATATTGTGATTGATTGTCAATGTTGACACTAAGCGCTCATTTGTCAATATGTAAATCATGAAAGATCGCTACGACTACATCCTCGAAGCCGCGAAGCAGCTTTTTCTTCGCTACGGCGTGAAGCGAACGGGCATGAACGACATCGCCCATGAAGCGGGCATCTCGCGGCAAACACTATACAAAGCATTCGCAAACAAGGATGAGGTGCTGCAGGCCACGATCCGATCGCTGGCAGACAGAGTCGTTCTGGATATCGAGGCCGGTCTTAAAAAAGCTGACGGACTTGGAGCACAACTTGATATCGTCTTCAAATATGCCGTCATTGAGCACTATGATTTCTTGCAGTCTTCGCCCAATGCCGAGGACATCATCGCTGGCGTAACTTCGACAAGTCAGAATGAGCTGGAGGCCGGTGCAAAGCGAAACACCGAGATCATCGCGCGTGTCCTGGAGCCGTATTCGAGTGCGATTGAAAGCTGTGACCTGACTGTTGATCAGTACGCGGATTTTATCCAGCGCTCTTCAACAGCGGCCAAGTACAGCGCAAAGAACAAGAACCACTTGATCGGATTGCTGTCCGCTTTGCGAATGTCGGCGTTGAAAGTCACCAGCAGCGTTTAGACGGGTTAGGCCCATAGCAGACCTTGAACAGAAAATTGAAATGCTGCGTTGGCAGCCCGCGTTGCCGACATTGGCGGCAAGCGCACAGTATCGATACAGTTCTGAAAGCTACCTAGGGCGGTCTGGGGCGTGGGGGTTACGCGTTATCAAGCTTTCTATTTCGTTTATTGCTGCAACCGGCAAGGCACCGAAGGTCAATGCCGCTGAAATACCCTCAATTTGTTCTTCTGTCCGAGCGCCTGGAATCGGTATGTATGTTTCAGATTGGCCCCAAATCCACCCGAGAGCCCCCTGCACAAGCGTTCGGCCATTTGTAGTCAGTAAATCGCGAACCGCATCGAGTTGTCGCATGAAGTCTGGATTTGCCCTGCCATCCGTATAGTACTCCATCCAGCTTTCGCCGGATGCGCGCACATCATCCGATGCGATAACGGTATTCTGATGGTACTTCCCTGAAAGCAGCCCCATCGCAAGTGGTGAGCGGATAAGGGACAACAGTCCTTCCTCTTGGACAACCTGTTGCATGCGAGGCGCATCGAAAAAGACGTTCATCACGTATTCGACCGCCTTGAAACCATCCCTGGACGAGGCCGTCCTGGCGTTTTGGGAATAGTCAGTGCTCCAACCATAGGCGCGCAACTTCCCCGCCTCTTTTAAACGGTCCAGTTCGTCAAACACGGCCTCGGCCTGGTCTATTGGCATATCGTTCACATGCAACAGCAAGAGATCAATCCGATCCCGTTCCAGCCGCGACAGACACCCATCTAGGGCAGGGCCTACCTGAGCTGGGGTGAAGGGGTCAAATGAAATCTGCCTGCTCGCTTCATCGATCCCAACCCCAATCTTTGTGACAATCAGGGTGTCGGGTCGATGCTTGAGCGCTTTGCCTAACAAACGTTCCGAATGCCCCGCGCCATAGGCGGCAGCGGTGTCAAAAAGTGTGATTCCACCATCCAATGCGGCGTGGATTGTACGAATGGAGACACCGTCGTCCGATCGGGTGTAACCCAACGACTGCTCGCCACAATACATTTTGCCACCAATCGGCCAGCACCCCATGCCAAGGGGTGAGATTTCGGTTTCGAGAAAGTTCATGTGTGAGTCTCCTGACTGATACTTCAGAAGAAACGCCATCACAGTCTTTTCATCAACAATATAAAATGTAAGTTTCATTTCATGTATGAAAGCTACTTTGACTGGGACAACCTGCGGCTTTTTCTTGCGGTTGCCAGAGCGGGCGGGCTTGGGCCAGCAGCTGAACAGACCGGCAAGAGCGCACCCACACTGGGTCGGCGCATGATCGAGTTGGAACGCAATCTGGGAACTGAGTTGTTTCACCGTAAACCGCGTGGGTACGATCTGACTGAGGACGGACAAGCGCTGTTGAAAAAAGTCGAACGCATCGAAGCGCGTGTCCTACCTGTCACGGAAAGCGGCCTTGCCACCTCACCACCGTTGGTTAAAATTTCGGCCGGGACCTGGGTGACAAGGATTTTGATCAGCGCTGTCGGAAGACTTACGGGATCAATGTCAGTTCGGCTGCGTTTCATCTCGTCAGAAGACCTACTGAACATCGGGCACAGGGAAGCCGCGATTGGTATTCGAAATCACCGGCCAGAAGAGATAGGCTTGGCCGGTCGCAAGATCGGGCGAGTTCGGTTTGGAGTCTATGCTGCGGATGAAAGCATTTCGACCTGGGTTCGCGTGATGTCCAAAACACCCTCGGCCAGATGGGTGAGAGAGCATTCGCAAGAGGACGACGCCATCGAAGTTACGGCGCCACAAAATGCGCTTGAGCTTGCAAATGCAGGTCTTGCCCGAGCGGTTCTGCCAACTTTCATTGGAAACACGCAGCCGGGCCTGATACCAGTGTCACCTTTGATTGACGATCTGGAACATGATCAATGGCTCGTCACGCATCATGAAGATCGGTTTCTTGCTGAGGTGCGGCATGTCATAGATCGCGCTCATGCTGTGATGTCGGAAGCTTGTGAAAACGGTTGAACCGATGTTGGCTGTTAGCACTATTCGCCCAACAGTTCCATCAACCGCGCGTAAGCTGTTTGGCCGCGTCTGAAGGTTGGCAGACGGAAAAACTCGTCCGGTGCATGTTGGTTTTCATCCTCATGTCCAAAGGCAAACATGACAGCGTGCAAACCCAGTTCGTCCAGTAAGGTCGACATCACAGGGATCGAGCCACCAACGCGGGTTTTATAAGCGGGTTTGCCGTAAACCTCTTCGAGAACCTGACCCGCGATGGCAGTTGCGTTGTGGCCAGCAGGTACAAGAAATGGGTCCGCGCGCCCAGGGTTGCGCGATACCTGAGCGGTGACACCCGGCGGGCATTCGGCCTCGACATGGGCGGAGATCAGATCAAAGATCTTTTCAGGACTCTGATTAGCGACCAAGCGACACGTGATCTTAGCCGAAGCAACCGCGGGCAAAACGGTCTTTGTGCCTTCCCCTTGCCAACCGCTGGTCAGCCCATTGACCTCAAGCGTCGGACGTGCCCACAGATTTTCACGTGTGGAATATCCTGGCTCGCCCAAGGTCTCTGGTGCTCCAGTCTGGGCAAGATAGGCCGCTTCATCCCAAGGCACCCGCGCAATTGCCGTGCGATCTTCATCGGTCAGCTCGATGACATCGTCGTAGAAGCCATTCACCGTGATCCGACCATTGGTCGATTTCATACTGGCCAGCAACTGGGCAAGCGCCATCGCGGGATTTGCGACGCCGCCGCCATGCATGCCAGAATGCAGATCGGATTTCGCGCCCTGAACCGAGATCTCAAGTGAGGTGAGCCCTTTCAGACCCAGAACCAGTTGCGGCGTCTCGGTATCCCACTGACTTCCATCGGCTGAAAAGATCATATCGGCCTGAAGTCGGTCGAGGTTCGCTTCGATAAAGGGCGGAAGGTCGGGCGATCCGATCTCTTCTTGGCCCTCAAAGAAAAACCGCACGTTCACAGGCAGCTTCCCAGTCTTCGCCATCAATGCCTCAGCCGCAAGGATCGGTATTAACATTGCACCCTTGTCGTCGGTCGCCCCACGCCCGTAAATCCGATCGCCGCGGATCGTCGGCTCGAACGGAGGTGAGGACCAGAGCTCAAATGGTTCGGCTGGTTGCACGTCAAAATGGCCATAGATCAGGATTGTAGGCGCATCCGACCCGGCATGCAGCCAATCGGCACAGACCACCGGATGGCCTGCTGTCTCCATCATCTGAACGTTTTCCATTCCCGCCATAACCAACCGATCAACCACCCACTGCCCGGCCTTTCGAACATCGCCCGCGTTTTCGGGTTTGGCTGATACCGATGGAATACGAATGAAGTCGCACAGCTCTTCAACAAAGCGCGATTGGTGTGTGTCGAGATATTCGGTCCAGCTCATTCCATGCCCTCTCTGATGCTGGCGCCTAACTTACGAAACTGGACGTGGCCCGCAAGCCTACGGAAATCAGTGCATCCTGACCCCAATGTAAAGCCAAACTGACGACGCCTACAGAACTGCGAGATCAGGGCGTAAATAGGCCTCAGGGTAAGACATTGGTTTAGATGGCCCTCGGGGAACAACGCCATTCCAACTGCGCCCGAAATATCCCTGGCGGCAATGCACAAGGGATCCGGAGTTTGCAACGCCGGGCAGTGCATACACACGGCATAGCCAACGCCATAAGTATGGATAGTCCAATATCCGCGCTCCGTTAAGCTTCATCCGCACATAGTAGACGGGATCATGGCGATAAAGCGTAGGGAACAGGCGCAGATCGGCCTCTGTGAAGTGAATGCCGGTTAAAAAAGGCCTGCCATCAGAAAGGAGCTGCTCCAATTGTTCAAGTGCCTCGAAATAGGCGTCAAATGCTGCCGTATAGATCGTTTGATCGGACGAAAATCCGGCCTTGTAGGCGCCGTTGTTGATCGCGGTGTAGATCAAGTCATTCAAGTTATGGATGTGTTGGCGCAGTGCTTCGTCGTCCGGGTAAAGCCTCACGCGCCTCTTTGCTGGGATGGTGCCGCCAAGGGACTCTGCAGAGGCATCCAACATGCGGATAATTTCGGCGCTTTCGTTGCTCACGATTTGGCCTGATTTCTTATCATAAAGGATCGGCAGGGATTGCTCTTCGGAGCCTTCGGCACGGTAAATATCTTTGGCAAGGCGCAGTCCTCTGCCAGTTCCGGTCTCTCCGGTGCACTCTGGCAAGGTCTCGCTTGTGAGCGAAGCAATGCGGTTGGGTGCGAACTCCCACAGGTTCGGTCCTTCTGGATCGTCTTTGCCAGTGCGGTTGGGAAATGCCACATCCATCGTGACGCCGTCCTGCAACCCCAGAACACTGCGCGCCAAGGTCACGCGATGACACCACGGGCAATTCAGCGCCACAAACAGGTGATATCGGTTGGGTTCTGCAGGAAAATCCGGATCGCCAACGGCGTGGCGAAAGCCGCTGACGCCGCGCACAAATTCACCCCGTGCGCGGCGCTCAGTGATGGCAGTCTGGTCTTCTTCAATAGATGTGTCGATCATGACGTCAGCATCATCCTCTGAGTCTGTGATGCAAGATAATTGGTACGGCCAATTCTTCTTCATCACTCAAGTGGCGTTCCAGAAACGCTTTGATCGCTTTGCTTGTCGCATGGAGCTGCCCGGTCTCATCATAGGCCTGGGCCTCATCCAGAGCAGACAGTTTGATCACACGGTTCGCTGCGCGGGTGAAATCATCCAACACCTTGTTCAGATCGGCGTGATCCTGTTCCAGAAGCTCAAGCCCCGCATCAAATCGCGGGTCTGCAGTCGACAATTCAGGGAAATAGCTACGATCTTCCCAGCCGTGATGACCATGCAGGCTCCCGACCAGGTTGCCGCCATAGTGGGACAGCCGCCCAGCATAATCGTCCAACCCCAAATCGTTGTTCAACACATTTTCCGTGTCCAATCGAATACGTTCCGCCAAGTGGTGGAACATCAGGTGTGCGCCGAGCCAATGCTTGGTTTTTTCTTTGAACCCAGGGTGCGCATCCCAGCTGTCGCGCGGGTATTTTTCCAAGAGAAACCGCATTTCTTTCGGCATATCGTCTTGGCGGATAGTGTATTTATCGAGCATCGGTCGTCTCCTTTCGTGACATAGGTGGGAAATCGGATCAGCCTCACCAGTAGCGCAAAACGCACAGTGACTATGCGTCAGCGAACCCCCGCAAAGTGCATGCCGCCTTGATTAGCGATCGCGTATTTAAGTTGGTGATGTCACGTTGCGTGAAGTCAGACAGGCTGTCTTCGCCGCAAACGCCAGCGTAGACCTGCATAAATTGAGCGGTTATACCAGAGTTTCGCGCGAACCGTTACGCACCGACCTTCAATTCAAACACTGGGTTGTAATGCACGCTCTAGTGCGCGCTTCTCCGTTGGCCATTCAGATTAGAAGTGCGGGGCAAAAAAAACGCACCCCGCACCAGCTTCTAACGACCGCCCGCTTTCCCGGGCATGTTCATCCGCTTGGCCGTTCGTCGTGGCATTTTCATGCGCAGGTCACGCGGCGGTTTGGCTTTGGTCTTCACACGATTCGCAGATTTCGATGTGTCCTCCGCAGCAGGAAGGGTTCGCACAAGGGCGATTTTTGGTGGCTTAAAGGGCATATTGCACCTCATGACAAAAAGAAGCTCAAGTCGCGCAGATGCACGACTACGAATGCCCACAAGGGGCTAGCGTCGTGTGTCCATTGTCAGAGTCCTCCGCAGGAGTGTTTCGGTGCGCATTCTGCCATTTAGGTCAGCGCGCGGCGGGATCAGAAAGTATGCTGGTCCATTGTCAGAATATCCTTTGCGAGTGTTGGGAGCGTCTCAGACAACCGAGTATCTGTCAAACCTGTTCAACGAACAGCGACATTTGTCGCCTCGCTTCCGAGCGCGGCCCTGAACTGCGGTTGGTCGATCGGTATCATTGCAATTGCGCGTGGCGTCAGAGAAGAAAATTTCTGCTCAACCAAAACAGACTGCAGTCCTGCATCAAGAACCTTGAGACTACCCCAATTGTTCATGCGGGCATTTCTTAGGCTTATTGCTGATCAATTTCGAATGCTCGGCGATCAAGTCAGCCAACTCTGGCCGGCATGAACCGCAGTTCGTTCCCGCATTAAGGGCGTCTCCGATATCGTCCACATTGATCAAACGCTTGTCGTGAATGGCGCGGATAAGGGTTTTTAATCCGACCTCGAAACACGAACAGACGATTGGCCCGCAGTCCTCAGAACCAACAGATGACTGGCCAGACAGAATCTGCTGAGGCGTTACCTCAGGCAAAGTTGCCAAATAGTCTCGCATCAGGGTGATAGGTCGGCGCGAGACGAAGAGCACTGCCAGAATGCGCTGACCGTCTGACAGCGCAATTCTATAAGAGCCGCGTTTGGGATCTTCTACTGAAGTCGCCGTTGCATCCGGTAAACTAAACCAAACGCGAGCGGTCTTTTCCCAGTCTTCAATAATCTGGTTCCCTGCCAACTCCATCCTGTAGCCGTTGGTTGTTCTGGCTGTCGCCGAATACTCTGCTTCAGGGAACGCTGCATCGGCTGAAACGGCGAAACCGTACCATGCTGCTCTCATACGTCGAACAGATACCGCTGTTGATTTGCTTTCCGGCTGACCAGAAATCGGGTCAGTTACACTAGGAACTATCTCGTTTACACGGGCCGACGGTGCCGTTTCTCCGGTCCAATGAATGGGCGCAAACACATTGCCACGCGCAATAGATTCCGTAATGCGAAGCCGAAATATGCCGCTTCCGACTGAACTACTAACTTCGACCAAATCGGCAGGACCAAGCCCCAGTTGATCAACGTCCTTTGGGTTCATTTCCAAATAGGGCTCGGCAAGGTGGGCCGATAAACGAGGCGACAATCCGGATCGGGTCATGGTGTGCCACTGATCCCGATTTCTCCCTGTGTTCAACAGGAAAGGGTAGCGTTCTGATGGCTCTGCCTTGGGCGTTCGAAGAGTGACCGGCACAAACCGCGCCTTGCCATCGGGATGAAAAAACTGCCCGTCTCCGAAGAAACGACCGTCAGTTTTCCGCGATGCCGTGGGCCATCGTGTCGGGCACATCGCATCATAATCTTCGTCGTTGATGTCCGAAAAGCCAGCAATCTCAAAGTCTTTGCCAAATGAGACGGCAAGCGAGGACATGTTCGCATATTCCCTAAAAATCTGCGCCGCAGACTCATAGCTGAAGGCCTCGGCCCAACCCATGCGGCGGCCAACCTCGGCCAAGATATCCCAATCCGCACGTGCCTGTCCCGGAGGGGTCAGAACGGCGCGTTGCCTGCTGATCATGCGGTCGGAATTGGTTGCTGTGCCGCTTTTTTCGCCCCATCCTGCTGCTGGAAGCAATACGTCTGCGAGACGCGCGGTGTCTGTTTGGGCAGTCAGGTCGCTTACAACGGTGAATGGGCAGTTTTTGATCGCCGCCTTGACTCGATCGGCGTCCGGCATCGTGGCCGCTGGATTGGTGTGGATGATCCAAAGTGCTTTGATCTGTCCATCTTTAACGGCGCGAAACATGTCGACAGCTTTGAGCCCTTGCTTTTCTGGCAGGATGGGCGCTTTCCAAAAGTCCCGGACGGCTGCTCTGTGGGCCTCGTTTTCGATATCCAGGTGACACGCAAGCATGTTGGCCAGACCGCCGACCTCTCGACCACCCATGGCGTTTGGTTGACCGGTAACCGAGAACGGGCCCATCCCTGTGCGTCCGATGCGTCCCGTAGCCAGATGGCAGTTCAGGATCGAGTTGACTTTGTCTGTTCCGCTGGAGGATTGGTTTACGCCTTGACTGAAAATCGTAACAACCCGCTCGGTTCCAATCCACAGATCGCAAAACGCTTCGATTTCACCTGGGGTAAGTCCGGTCTCATCCGGATCATCAAGCTGTGCGAGTTCGAGGGCTTCAGTGTACCCTACGCTGCGATCCAGAAAATCCGGTGCCACATGCCCCGATTGGTGAATTCTGCTCAGCAAGCGGTTGAACAATGCCACGTCACTGCCGGGTTGCAACGCCAGATGGAGATCGGCCTGATCGCAGCTGGCTGTTCGGCGCGGGTCGACAACCACAATCTTCGTACCGCGCGCCTGACGCGCAGCTATGACGCGTTGATAGAGAACGGGATGGCACCATGCGAGGTTTGAGCCAACCAAGACAACCAAATCAGCCTCATCCAGATCCTCATAAGTCCCGGGCACGGTATCTGTGCCAAAGGCGCGTTTGTGTCCGGCCACAGTTGACGCCATACACAGTCGAGAATTGGTGTCGATGTTGGCCGACCCCATAAAACCCTTCATCAGCTTGTTGGCGACGTAATAATCCTCTGTCAGCAACTGCCCCGAGACGTAAAATGCCACGCTGTCCGGTCCATGGTTCTTGATTGCGGCAGAAAACCGATCTGCGACCAGTTGCAGCGCGTTGTCCCAGTTTGTGTCTCGGCTGAAGGCGCGAGGAGCCAGCAACCGATGTTCCAGCCCAACTGTTTCGCCCAAAGCCAATCCTTTCGAGCACAAACGCCCAAAATTCGCTGGATGATCCGGATCGCCGCGAACGGTCAAGCCTCCGGCCCCATCGGGCCGCAAAAGCACACCGCAGCCGACCCCACAATAGGCGCAGGTCGAGCGAACTTCAGGCAGACCACTTCCGTCCATCAGGCGGCGCTCCGCCGGGTAACTGCGCTGTCGTCTAACAGGATACGGTCGTTAACAATGCGCACGGGATAGATGGTGATGCGGCCATCATCCGCGCCTTGCGCCTCGCCCGTATTCAGGTCAAATACCCAATTGTGCAAAGGACAGGTCACCGACTGTCCGTGCACGATACCCTCAGACAAAGGACCGCCCTTGTGCGGACAGCTGTTGGTCGCGGCATAGACCTCCACCTCGGCAGTACGGAAGACAGCGATGCAGCCGATATGCGTCTTGACCAGACGCGCCCCACGCAAGGGAACCTCGTCGATATGTCCGATGTCGATCCAGCTCATTCTGCGGCCTCCAGCGTGAAATCTGCAATTGGCGCGTAGGTTTGCGCTTTTTCTTTGACGTGTTCGGCCCACGGGTCTTTGCGGTAGATGTTTTGCGACAGTTCGAACCGCGCGACGAGGGCCGCGCGATTTTCAAGGTCGTCCACGACCTGCACCTTGACCCAGTCCATGCCCACCTTACCCAGCCATTTATATAAACGGTCCAGATACTTGCCGCCTTCGCGATAGGCTTGGGTGACGGCCATCACAACCTCGATGGCTTCGTCTTCGGTGGGAATCTGACAGAGTAGCTCGGTCTCTTTGACATCCATCCCTGCGGCCCCGCCGATGCTGATCTGATAGCCAGATTCGACGCAGACCACGCCGATGTCCTTGCAGGTCGCCTCGGCACAGTTTCGAGGGCAGCCAGATACGGCCAGCTTCAGCTTGTGCGGCGTCCACGACCCCCACAGGATTCTTTCAAGCTTTATGCCAAGCCCGGTGCTGTCCTGAGTACCAAACCGGCAATGATCGGTGCCGACGCAGGTTTTGACCGTGCGCAGACCTTTGGAATAGGCGTGGCCAGAGACCAGCCCGGCTTTGTTCAGGTCTGACCACATGGCGGGCAGATCTTCGCCTTTGACGCCCAGCAGATCGATCCGCTGACCGCCCGTGACCTTGACGGTGGGAACATCGTATTTATCCGCCGCATCTGCAATGGCGCGCAGTTCGTCGGGCGTGGTGATCCCGCCCCACATACGCGGTACAACGCTGAACGTGCCATCCTTCTGGATGTTGGCGTGTTTGCGTTCATTGACGAAACGGCTTTGTGGGTCGTCTTGGTATTCCAGCGGCCAGTCGGCCAGCAGGTAATAGTTGATCGCGGGCCGACAGACATGGCAGCCATTGGGCGTCATCCAACCCAGTTCCTGCCAGACGGCAGCCTGACTTTTTAACTCCTGCCCTTTGATCAGGCGTCGCACATCCTCATGAGTCAGGTCGGTGCATCCGCAGACCGGCTGCGCGGCGGGCATCTGGAACGCGTCGCCCAGAGTGACCTGCAACACTTGCTCAACCAATCCTGTGCAAGTTCCGCAGGATGCACTAGCCTTGGTGGTCGTGCGCACCGCGCCCAGATCACCCGCCCCCGCATTGATCGCCTCGACGATGTCACCTTTGCATACGCCGTTGCAGCCGCAAATCTCCGCCTCATGCGGCAATGCTGCAACGGCTGAGAGAGGGTCCGCAGTGTCGCCCCCCTGATATGCGGGTCCGAAGATCAGCGTCTCGCGCATTTCTTCTACGCTGGTGCCGTCTTTGATGAGGCCAAAGAACCAGCTGCCATCAGTAGTGTCACCATACAAGACCGCGCCGACCAGCCGATCCTCTTCAATCACAAGCCGTTTGTAGACCCCGCGCGAGGGGTCGCGGAACACGATATCCTCGCGCCCCGGCCCATCCGCAAAATCCCCCGCACTGAACAGATCGCAGCCGGTGACCTTCAACTTGGTCGAGAGGGTTTTCTGAGCAAACGCAGCCTCTTCACCCAACAAAGCCTGCGCAGCCACTTTCGCCTGATCGTAAAGCGGCGCGACAAGACCGAAGACCGCCCCGTCATGTTCGACACATTCACCTACCGCAAAGACATCCGGATCCGAAGTCAGCATCTGGTCATCCACATGGATACCGCGCCCGGTGGCCAGCCCAGCCTCTTGCGCCAGAGCTGTGTTGGGGCGGATACCCACGGCCATGACAAGCAGATCACATGGCAATTCGGTCCCGTCGTCCAGAAGCAGCGCGCGGACCTTTCCGTCCTTTCCGAGGATTTCTTTAGAGTTCGCCTGCAGGCAAATCCTGATGCCTTTGTCTTCCAGCGATTTCTTCAGCAGGTAGCCTGCGGCCTCGTCCAGCTGTCGCTCCATCAGGTGGCCCATGATATGCACCACCGTCACGTCAACGCCATGGGCAGCCATACCCGCGGCGGCCTCGAGCCCCAGCAAGCCGCCGCCGATCACGACCACCTTGTTGTCAGGGCCCATTCCCATCATCTGAATGGTGTCTTCCAGATCGCGGTAGGCAAACACACCCTCCAGATCATGCCCTGGCAGAGGGATCATGAACGGGTTAGACCCGGTCGCAATCACCAGCTTGTCATAGGGAACGTGGCCGTTCTGACCTTCGACCACCTTCATCTCGCGGTCGATCTTCGCGACCTTTTCACCAAAGCGGCAGGCAATGCCCCGCGCGGCATACCAGGCGTCGTCATGGGTGACGATCTCTTCATAGGTTTTCTCGCCCGACAGTACCGGGCTGAGCATGATACGGTTGTAGTTCCCGCGCGGCTCGGCATTGAACAGGGTGATGTTGAACGCATCCGGCGCGGCGTCGGTCAGGTGTTCCAACACCCGGCCGGAGGCCATACCCGCGCCTATGACAACAAGTCTTTGCTTCATGATTTCACTCCGCTGCAATCGCCTTGGGGGCGGGTGTTTTTGGCTTGGCGCCATGTTCATATTCTTCGAGGAAATCGAGGACTTCCTGCCGGTAAGCATAGTAATCCGGGTGCTCCAGAAGGGCTTTGCGCGTGCGCGGACGCGGCAGCTCAACCTTGGTGATCTTGCCGATGGTTGCCTGCGGACCGTTGGTCATCATCACCACGCGATCAGCCAGTAAGATCGCCTCATCCACGTCGTGGGTAACGCAGATCGCAGTGACCTTGGTGCGGGACCAGACCTCCATCAAGACTTCCTGTAATTCCCATCGGGTCAGGCTGTCGAGCATGCCGAAGGGCTCATCGAGCAACAGCAGTTTGGGGGACAAAGCAAAAGCACGGGCGATGCCGACGCGTTGCTTCATGCCGTTCGATAGGTCGCTTGCGGATTTGTCCATCGCGTCAGCCAAACCGACGCGTTCCAGATAGTATTCAACAACATCCTGACGCTCGGCCATGCTGGCCTTTGGATAGACCTTGTCCACCCCAATCGCGACGTTCTCCATGGCGGTTAACCATGGGAACAGGTTGGGGGATTGGAACACCACCGCGCGTTCGGGATCGGCCCCTTCGACGTGACGGCCATCCAGCTTGATCGCGCCTTTCGAGATGTCATTGAGCCCAGCCGCCATAGTAAGAACCGTGGACTTGCCACAGCCTGAGTGGCCAATCAGCGAGATGAACTCGCCCTTATCGATCTTCAGGTCGAAATCCTCGACCACGGTCAGAGGGCCTTTGGGCGTCGGATACACCTTGTGAAGCTGCGAGAAGTCGAGGAAGCGGTTGTCGATCAGCCCCTTTTGCGCCTCGGCCACTGCCGTTGGAACACCGTGGATTGGGGTGACATCCGGGAGGATACGCGAGCCTTCGACCTTGGCCTCGATCCCCACATCCATCAGGTATTTGGTAACGTCCGCGCGCAGGCGTTTGAAAGTCTCGTCATTGTTCATCGCAGCGCGTTCGCGCGGACGCGGGATTGAGACAGGGAATTCCTGCCCCAGCGTGCCATCCGGGTTCAGGGCAATGATACGGTCGGCCAGAATGATCGCCTCATCAACGTCATTGGTGATGAGGACACAAGTTTTCTTGTCGGCTTCCCAGATATGTTCGATCTCATCGGCCAGATTGGCGCGGGTCAGCGCGTCGAGCGCCGACAGAGGCTCATCCAGCAACAAAACCTCGGGGTTCATCGACAACGCACGCGCCACGTTGACCCGCTGGCGCATCCCACCCGACAGCTCTGCCGGTCGGCGCGTCGCGGCGTGACTGAGGCCGACCATCTTGACGTAATGCGCGACTTTTTCGGCCTTCTCGGTCTTGCTGAGACCCGGAAATACCGTATCCACCGCCAACCCCACATTGCCACTGACCGTCAGCCAGGGCATCAGCGAGTAGTTCTGGAAGATCACGCCACGCTCAGGGCCCGGCCCTTTGATCGTAGTGCCTTTGAAGGTGACCTCTCCGCCGGTTGGGGTGTCCAGCCCGGCCATTAGATTGATAAGGGTGGTTTTGCCGGTGCCGGAAAAACCGAGGATCACCAGAAACTCACCCTCTTGCACGTTAAGATCGATGCCTTTCAGCACATCCGTGCGAGCGGTGCCTTCACCGAAGGATTTCGAGGCGTTCTTGAAACTTAGGATGCTCATCGCACTCACCGGTTGTTTGTGAAGGTAAACAGGGATTGCAGCGCGTACATCACCCGGTCCAGCAGGAAGCCGATGATACCGATGGTGAAGACCGCAACCATGATCTTGGCGAGCGAACTGGAGGAACCGTTCTGGAACTCATCCCAGACAAATTTGCCCAGACCGGGGTTCTGCGCTAGCATTTCCGCCGCAATCAGAACCATCCAGCCGACGCCCAGTGACAGGCGCAGGCCGGTGAAGATCAGAGGCAGGGCCGAGGGCAGCACCAGTTTGGTGATCTTGGTATAGGTGTTCATTTTCAGGACTTTGGAGACATTCACCAGGTCCTTATCGATGGAGGCCACACCCAGAGATGTATTGATCAATGTGGGCCATAGCGAACACAGGGTCACGGTAATGGCCGAGATCAGGAAGGATTTCGCGAACCAACCGTCATTGGTGACGTAAACGGCCGAGACGATCATCGTGACGATCGGCAACCAGGCCAGAGGCGAGACCGGTTTGAAGATCTGGATTAGCGGGTTTAGGGCTGCATTTGCAGTCGGAGACAGGCCGGCCGCGATACCAAGTGGGACCGCGATGACGGTGGCGATCAGAAACCCAAAAAACACTGTTTTGATCGAAGTCCAGATTTGCTGGTAATAGGTCGGAGCACCCGTGAAGGCGACCTCTTTCACTTTCTCCGGCTGGCCAGCGTCAATGAATTTCTGATTGCGCTTCTCGACCATGGCCTCGAACTTCGCGCGTTTGGCCGCTTTGGCCTTGGCATCCTGGTTCAGGCTGACCATCTCTTCCCAAACCTGCGCCGGCCCCGGAACCGCGCCGAGAGAGGTCTGCACCTTGGGGGCCAGCGTTCCCCACAGCAACAAGAAGGCGCAGATCGACAACAGAGGCACGATCAGCAACCGCCAGATCTCGGTCATCTGTGCGCGCGGGTTGTCCCCGGCGGCGGCTTTCAGGACCGGGGTAGCCCAGCTGAGACCCAGAACCTGGAACCATTTGTCGGCTGCATTGATGCGGGTGAAAAGGCGGGCGCGACGTTCCTCTCGGGCAGCGTCTGCGTTGAATTCGGGATCGACCGTTGTCATCTGATGTGTCCTTGCGATGGCGGGGCACTTTGGGGGCTGCGCCCGGCGCGGGCCGGGCGCAGGATTTGGGGAATTAGCCTTGCACGTCCGAGCCGATGATCTTCTGCTCGCCCTTCAGGCCTATGGACAGGCTTTCGAGATAGGCGTTGGGTGTGCGTCCGTCGTAAGCGACGCCGTCAATGATATCCTCGGCCGGGGTCGGCGCTTTGTAACCATCGCTGTCCCAGGGGAAGTCGGCTTCATTCGCCAGACCTTCGTCGACCAGCAAGCGGGCGGCTTCCAAATAGATCTCGGGTTTGTAGACGGACTTGGCGACCTCGTCATACCAGCTGTCGGGCTTGGACTCGGCAATCTGCCCCCAGCGGCGCATCTGCGTCAGGTACCAAACGGCGTCCGAGTAGAACGGATAGGTCGCGTTGTAGCGGAAAAACACGTTGAAATCGGGGACCTCACGCTTGTCGCCCTTCTCATACTCAAACGTGCCGGTCATCGAGTTGGCGATAACCTCATAGTCCGCACCCACATATTCAGCCCGGCTCAGAATCTCGACGGCTTCAGGGCGGTTGGCATTTTCGTTCTCGTCCAGCCACATCGCTGCGCGGATCAGGGCCTTGGTCACGGCCAGAGTGGTGTTGGGGTACTGTTCTGCGAACTCGGCATTGAGACCAAAGACCTTTTCGGGGTTGTTCTTCCACAGCTCGTAGTCGGTAATAACCGGAACGCCGATACCCTTGAACACAGCCTGCTGATTCCACGGCTCACCCACGCAATAGCCATAGATCGTGCCGGCCTCCAACGTGGCAGGCATCTGCGGTGGAGGGGTCACCGACAGGAACACATCCGCACCAATCTGACCGGTCACGTTTTCAGGGCTGTAGTAACCCGGATGCAGACCACCGGCGGCCAGCCAATAGCGCAGTTCGTAGTTATGGGTCGAAACTGGGAAGACCATGCCCATGTTAAAGGGCTTGCCTTCTGATTTGTACTTCTCGACGACCGGGGCCAGAGCCTCGGCGCTGATCGGATGCTGGGGACGGCCGTCGTCCATCACCGGGATGTTCGGCTTCATCTCTTCCCAAATCTCATTGGACACGGTGATGCCGTTGCCGTTCAGGTCCATTGAGAATGGCGTGATGATATGGGCTTCGGTCCCATACCCGATGGTTGCGGCCAATGGTTGTCCAGCCAGCATATGTGCGCCGTCAAGCTGTCCGTCAATCACGCCATCCAACAGCACCTTCCAGTTTGCTTGTGCTTCCAGCGTCACGAACAGGCCTTCGTCCAGAAAGTACCCATTCTCATAGGCGACCGCCAGCGGCGCCATGTCGGTCAGTTTGATAAAGCCAAAGGTCAGCTCGTCTTTTTCCAGTTCCAATTCGGCCAGTGCTGGAGACACAAGCGCCGTCGTCGCGGCGAGGCCTAAAAGAAGCTTTTTCATCTCGATCCCTTTCGGTTCAGCCCAACCCCATGGGCAAACAAAAAAAGCCGCCGACACAGTCCGCCGGGAGGAGGTGGCGGATGGTCGAGCGGCTTTGCTCTTCTAAGGTGCCCTGGATTGTGGGCGAATTCCGTCGGTGGGCGTCGTTGCCTTCCGATGTCCCGATTAAGTCAGACGCGCAGTGCGACGTCATCATTTTTTGACATCTTCACTTCGAGAATTCTGCAGCGCAGCAAAAAGAGATGCTGCGCTGCAAAAAAATTGTGCAATCTTACCCTGCGGGCTCGAAAATGCGCCGGTCGAAGAAGACGTTCCGAGATAGAATCAGGCTACCATTGGCTGAGGCAACTGCCGTCGACTCAGACAAAGCTCCTTCAAGTTTCTCGGATGCGCCGGGTGTTTCCACACCAAGCCCCTGCAACTCGCGACGATAGAGATCACTTCGAAAGACTTTAGCTGCTTGTCGTTCCGCTGTCCCGACGTCCAGCCCGTTTCTTAGCGCCAATTGATGCGCGACCCATTTGGCCTGACTACGCCACGGGAAGGTGGCAGCACCGTCAAAAAACTCGACAAACCCTTCCACACTGCGTTGCTCGCCGCGTGCAGATATGGCGAACTCACCCATTAACGCTCGGTCGATCAGCTCGGGTGAGACATTGAGGTAGGTTTTGCGTGACAGCATCTCGGACGCGGTTGTTCGGCTGTCCGTGTTTGACAGCCAGCGTCCCGCACGCCATACGGTCCGCATGAGACTTCCCAGCAAATGCGGTTCCGTCTCGGCCCAGTCGTTTCTGACTGCCAACACCTTTTCAGGTGCACAAGTCCAGATCGCCTTTCCGGGCAACAGCAGTGCGCCAACACTGTCGTCCACTGCGAAGGAGCCCCAAGGCTCGCCCACGCAAAAGGCATCGATCTCGCCTCCCGCAAGCGCCTGCGCCATGAGTGGCGGCGGGACGGTGCGGATTTCGACCTGTTTTGAGGCCAGTTTGGTTCCCGCAATCCAATAGCGCAGCAGCTCGACATGCATTGAAAATGGGAAAGGCACGCCAAACACCAAGACTTCATCGGCAGCTTTTGCCAGTGCAGCCCCAGCCGCAGCGGCATCGGTGAAATCAAAACCATAGCCCTGGTCGATCAGTCGCTCGGCCAATTGCGTTCCAACACCTATAACATTGCCGTTCAAAGACAGGACAGATACCGCAGATAGCGGTGTCGCGATTCCACCAAGACCCAAAGCCATCGCAACGGGGACAGGCGATAGTAGATGCGCCGCGTCCACATGCCCAAAGGCCAGCATATCGCGCAAAGAGGACCACGATGGCGCCGGACGCAGGTCCAGCGAGATGCCTTCAGCATGGTCGAACCCCATTTCGCGCGCAACGATCAACGGGGCCGCGTCGACAAGCGGCATATACGCGACGGGCAGTGTTACGGTTCTCATGACAACAACCCCGAAGCAGTGACCAAGGCTTCTGCCACCTCGGCGACACGGCGGTTTTGGTTCATCGCGGTATTTCGGAGTAGCGCATAGGCTTCGTCTTCCGAAATGCCCTTGGCTTTCATCAGCAAACCTTTTGCGCGGTCGATCACTTTACGCTCTTCAAGCGCACGGCGGGTTTCTGCAAGTTCAGTCCGCATCTGGCGCAACACCTGAAACCGAGCGATGGCGGTATCGATAACAGGTTTAATTCGCTCAGCTTGCAATCCATCGACAACATAGGCCGATACACCGGCCTCAACAGCAGCTTTTGCCAATCCGCCTGCGGCGCCTGAGACGAACATTGCCACGGGTCGTTCCAATGGGCCCGAAGCAACGGTAAGTTCTTCCAACATATCTCGAGAGGGGTTGTCGATATCAATCAGGACAATATCTGGGCTATGAGTAGCAATTTTCCTTGCCAGCCCGGAGACATTGCCGATTACAGAAACGTCTACGTCTCCGGCCTCTTTAAGAGCATCTACAATCGCAAAGGCTCGTTCTTGGTTCTGCTCGACTACAACGACAGTTAGATGTTGGTTCATAGGGTCACAAGTTAGGCCAAGGCGCATTGGTAGCAATTCCAGCGCCATTTAATGCTTCATCAGGCTGCCGTTCGCCCAATTTTTCAGCTTGATTTCACACTTAGCGGAATAGCTGCACAGTTTTTCTACGTGCCATCAAAGAAATCCGTGATAGCACATCGCATCATTTTTTGGTTTTTCAGTTGCGCTACCAGTTTGCTTGAGGCAACAGATTCCACTTCCATTTGCAGATCAAAACCGAAGGTCCGCTTTGACAACTAATACAATGTGTTCCCGCGCCTGCAGCAAATGACCGCTTTCCGCCGATTCTTTAGAAAAGCAACGTGTTCTGGAGCAGAAGTAACGGCACAGCCAACTCAGCCGCACTTGTTTTTGGGGCTAGTAGGATTTGGACAAGCCAAACGCCTCTGGCGATCAGGGGTAAGACGCTGCCTTCCCCCTCGGGCAACCCTATTAGACAAATCCGTGTCTTCGGCTGCGCTTGCGGGCCGCACTACTATTGTCGAATAACATTGCGTCGCCCCCAAGCGCGTTCGCCACGTGGCAGAGCAGCAGGAACAGGCGCCTCCGGCGTCTGATCTGCAAATCAGCCCTGGTTTTCTCGAAAGGAAGTCAGGATCAACTAAATCGGTCCGGGTTCTGGATGAAGGAAGGGACGCGAAAACGGCAAGGCTCTGTCGCTGCTGGCAGAACTATGTGTCGCCTTACAACAAGGAAATGTGGAACTTCACTGATCGTGGACTCAATCGACAACCAAAACCTCAACAAAGCGGTCGATCACGTCATTCAATTCTGACCCAAACGTCAAGCATTTCTGACCCAATACGAGTAACCGCCATTCAACGACGCTGCTGTTAGTGTCTCAAAAGAGCACAGTTTACCGTCCATCTTTCCGAATAGAATAACCGCTACTCCCGCTTTGAGGTTCCCGAAACCCAGAACTCGTTTCGCCTAGACCTGACCCGCTCGGACATAAAATCGACGAAGAGCCGGACACGCGTGGTGTTTCTAAGATCACGATGCAGCAATAGCCAAATGTTTCGGTACGGTATCGGCTTTTGGAAGGGCGCACGGATCAGATCGGGATGGCGGTCGCCAAGATTGCACGCAAGATAGGCCATGCCAAGACCGGACGCCGCCGATGTGATCAAGGGCACAAGTTCTGAAACACGATGCTTAAGCCGGGCTTTCGGATAGTAACTGTCTTTGATCCATTTGGCTGTAGTGGCCTCTTCTGGCTCATGCCAACCGATGAAATGCAACCCCTCGCCGCCATTGTCGCAGATCCGTTCGGCGTAGTCTCGCGTGCAATAGGCTGCTTGAGACATCTGGACCAACTTTCGCCCGACCACATCGTCCGTCACCTCATCCGCGATACGCAGGGAGATGTCAGCCTCTCGTCGCATCAGGTCTCGGATGTCGTTGGTGAAGTTCAAGCTCAGGATGATGTCTGGGTAAAAATCTGCGAAGGCGGCAAAATCATCCATCAACGATGTCATTGCCAATCCATGGGGAAGAGTAACGTAGACCGTGCCCGAGGGTTGCGCATCTCTGCCAACAATGACGCGAGACGCAGCGGTCATTTCAGCTTCTACCCGTTCGGCGTGAGGCATCAGATCTTCGCCGAGCTGAGTCAGGGCGAGGCCGGTTTTTGAGCGATCAAACAACCGGCTGCCGACGCGTTCTTCCATGACTGAAATCCTGCGCGTCAGCGTGGTGTGGTTCACCTGAATACTGTCAGCTGCCCCCCGAAGAGTTCCGGTTCGGGCAACCGCCAGAAAGTACTTCAGATCGTCCCAGTTCAGGGAATGGCTTTCCTTGATCGACATACATCTTGTGTTTCATTTTTGAAACACTGTGTCCAGAAATACCTATCTACAGATCATTTGTTGGCCATCCTATCTTGGGCGCATCAATCGCAAACCCAAGGACCATACCCCATGAACCAAATACAATCTGTATTGATCACAGGCGCAAATGGCGGACTGGGCCGCGAGGCGGCCCGACAGCTTGCACTGCAAAAGGGCATATCCAAAGTTTATCTGGCTTGCCGCAACCCAACGAAGGCGGAAGCCGCAATAGCAGCGTTGGAACGTGAGACCAGGCGCAAAATCTTTGAAATCGTCCTGATGGACGTGACCGATCCGGCTTCGGTTCGCACCGCTGTAGCCAAACTTTCCACCCCGATCGACGCCGTAATCCTGAATGCAGGCGGCACGGGTGGGCGGCATCCGAACAGCCTCACCAGCGATGGCGTGACCAACATCTTCGCCACCAATGTTCTCGGCCACGTGGTGTTGGTAGACGCATTATTGGAGCGTCAGTTGGTAACGTCCACAATTCTGTATGCCGGATCCGAAGCCGCACGCGGCATTCCCAAAATGGGCATGCGTTGCCCGGACTTGTCCGATGGAACAGTCGACGAATTCAAATCAATCGCTGATGGCAGCAAGTTCGGCCCCGAGGGCGATCCGATGCAGACCTACGGCTACGCCAAGCTCACCGCGACCCTGTGGATGGGAGCGATGGCACGTCAGCACCCCCATATTCGCTTTGTCACAATGAGCCCGGGTGGTACCGCAGGTACCGCTGGCTTTGACGACCTGCCGTTATAAAACGTATTGTCTTCAAACATATTGGCGGCGTTCTGATGCCCATATTCGGGATGATGCACGGCGTTGAGGCTGGGGCAAAACGGTATCTGGACGGTTTGCTGAACCCGGAATTCAAGACTGGCCACTTCTACGCCAGTCAAACCGGCTATCCCACCGGAGCAGTCGTGGATCAAGCTAGCATCGACGGGGCTCTGTCAGACGTCACCACTCAGGATAACGCGAACCAGGCACTACGTCAGTTCGCCTGAAGCAAAGGAGAAATGAAATGGAAACCACACTGAACATCTTCGTCATACTCGCAACCATTATGCTGTCGGGTCTCGGCATCATGTCCATGTTCGCCCCCCGGCGCATGGTCGCCAACTTTGCCATCGAGCCGGTCGGCACCGCCGGACTCAGCACGATCCGCTCGGTTATCGGCGGGCTGTTTCTGGCCTCAGTTACCTTGTTGGTGATCGGTCTGACCACAGGGCAGACACTGGGCTTCGTAGCTGTTGCGATCCTGATGGCGGTTGTTGCTGTCGGACGTATTGTGGGAATTCTTGCGGATGGGTTTGACAAGGCAGTTCTGCCACCGTTGGTCGTTGAACTTGTGATCATCGCGGTTTTGCTGTCAGCCTACTACCAGCTCTCCTACTAATCGCCTTCGAAATAGATGGATGGTGGCCAGAGTGAAGTGGCCGCAGTCCAATCAGCCCATCATTATTCGCGCCAGCTAGCATTCGAACAGTTTCCGCTTTGTCCCGTATAGCGACCGGATCAGATCACGGGACCGAACATTCCGGATATCCAAATCTGTCATTCGTGAGGGGCACAAAGAATGTCAGCGACGAGCCCTAAGAAATGAATGCCGTGAACTGCTCGAACTGATAGTTCGATTTGACATGCAACATTATTGTTGCATGATGAAGCATGAGCGTTCATTTTGATCCGCAACTAAGCATTCTTTTCAACGCCCTTGGCGACACCACGCGGTTGTTGATCCTTGAAGAGCTGAGAAAGCGTCACGACCAGACGCTTTTCGAACTTTGTGCTCGTTTGTTGGAAGAGCATTCAGTCACAATTTCCAGACAAGGCATAACTCGACATCTGAATACGCTTGAGCAGGCAGGTCTGATCACCACGACTTGGCGAGGGCGCACAAAAATTCACACCCTGGTGGCCGCGCCGATCGCGGATGCGATCAATCCCTGGGTGGACCTATATTCACAAGGAGACGCACTATGAAAATGTACATGAAGAGCATTGCTGTGGATGATCAGTCTAAGGCGCTGGATTTCTACACCAACAAACTTGGGTTTGTTGTGAAGCACGATATCCCGATTGGCGAACACCGTTGGCTGACATTGGTATCTAAAGAGGATGCCGAAGGAGTGGAGTTAGGCCTTGAGCCGAATGTGCATCCGGCGAGCCGTGCCTATCAGGAAGCACTTATGGCTGATGGCATTCCCGTTTCGGCCTTCAGTGTTGACGACATTGAAGCTGAGGTTGCCAAACTCGAGGCGGCAGGCGTCGAGTTTACGCAACCCCCAATTAAGGCAGGCGGCGCGACAATGGCAGTGTTCGACGACACCTGTGGCAACCTTATTCAGATCGTTGAGTTGCATGTCTGACCGTCAAGAATAGCAAACCCGTCAGTTAGACGACGTGGCTATGCAAGACTTCGATGTCAGCTTTGGTGGCGGAACATTGGCGCACGTCACTCAACCTACCAACTCAAACCTCCCAGCTGAAACCAGTCGCCTTTTTGGATACGTTCCATAGCTTCACCATGACATCCTTATCATATGCGTGTGGGTTCAATGTGCCTCTGCCGACCGGGCCAACCGCTTCCAATCGGCCCGTCGGCCCGTAAAGCGCGCGTTGTTCGGTCAAAGCCTCTTCGGTGGCGCACATGACTTCGGGATAGGACCCTTGCTCGGCCGTTTGAACCATCGGCGTCTTGGTCATGAGCCACCAGATGAAACGCATCGTCCGGCTGCCACTCGTGCTGATCAGGGATGTTGCCGATGAGCCGGGGTGACAGACATAGACCTCGACCTCGGTGCGCCCTGCGGCGGCGAGTCTGTCCTGCAATTCATAGGCAAACATCATTTGCGCCAGCTTGCTTTGTGAGTAGGCGGTATTCGGCCCGTAACCCTCTTCCCAGTTCATGTCGTTAAACTTGATCGTCTTCAGACCCATGTTGTAGCCAAGACTGGCGACAACAACGATCCGACCTTTCGAGGCTTCGATCCGTTCGAACAGCATCCCGCAAAGCAGGAAGTGACCGAAATGGTTGGTGCCGAGCTGACTTTCGAACCCATCCTCTGTCAGCTTACGGATAGGCACCTGCGCGATAGCAGCATTGCAGATGAGCGCATCGATCCGGGGAACGGAATTCAGAACCTCGTCCGCAGCTTCGCGTACACTTGCGAGCGAGGCCAGGTCCATGCGAATGAAGCTTACTTCCGCCTCGCTGCCGAACTCAGTTTTCAGATCCGCCACAGCTGCCTGAGACTTCTCAGCCGAGCGGTTCAACATCACGACCTTGGCGTTCTTCTTAAGAAGCATCCGCGCGGCCTGGAACCCGGCACCGGCATTGGCACCCGTGATGAGATAGGTCTTGCCGGAGAGGTCGCCGAGGCGCTCAGGCATCCAGCCTTTGGGTCCAAAGGTGGTATCGGGCATCTTTTGTCTCCTAACTGCGTCAGCGCAGGGATCGAGTGAAGAGTGTGTTAACTTGGAAATGCATATAACTCTCACCAAAGCACAGAAACAGGCGAGATCATCGCGAATACTTGCCCGATTACATCAAGGTAGTTGCCAGCATCGATCTGGAGCCATTACATCTCTGTTATGAGCAAGGATCAGATTAAACAAATCATCGCTAACCGAACCGAAACAGACGGCCTGACCGAGACAGGCATCAAGGGCGTGCGGCTATTTCGCGCCACGCAATCAATCCCCTGTGTTCCAGCCGTTTACGAGCCCTGCATCGTGGCCATTGTGAGTGGTGTGAAGGAAGCCGTTCTGGATGGCCGAAGATACGAATATGACAACAGTCAATACCTCTGCTGCCCAATGTCGATGCCGGTCAAGGCGGGGACGCCTTTGGCCTCGCATGACAACCCTCTCTACGGGGTTATGATCTCTCTTGAGCAACGCGCCATGGCCGAGTTGGCAATGGAGATGGAAAATGCCGGGGGCGTTCTGCCTTCGGTCAAAGGAGATCTGCGGGAGCCAGGAATTAGGTTTGCACGATGGGACGATGGATTCACTGAAGCTCTGCTGCGGCTACTGCAGCTCGGAAACAGCGAGACGGATACAGCAGTTCTTGGCGAGGCGCGATTACGTGAGGTGTTCTATGCGATCCTGAGGGGAGAAGCTGGCACCTTCGCCCGGCAGGCATTCGGTGCTGGCAACGCCATCGCACGTTCAATTGCACATGTGTCGTCACACTTGGATGCGCCGGTCTCGATTGACGATATGGCAAGCCGAGCGGGCATGAGCCGGGCCGTCTTCCATCGTAAATTCAAGCAAGTCACGACGATGGCACCAATCCAATTCGTTAAGTCGATGCGCCTCAACAACGCCGCCATGAAGATCGCGGGCGGGATGCCTGTGAACGAAGCCGCAATGGACGTTGGTTACGTCAGCCCGTCCCAGTTCAGTCGCGAGTTCAGGCGCATGTATGGGCAATCGCCGAGGCAATGGGGTAACGCACAGAAACTTCCGGTCAGTGTTGCTCAACGCTGACTTTCGAAGGGAAGGCAGACGTTGGCGCAGCTTCGGCGAAAGCTTCATTCGTCCCGTGAGGAGGCAGCCTTTCGAACTTGTTCCACAGAACGGCCATCACTCAACCAGAGATCGCTTGACATAAAACCGCTTCAGCAATGTTCGCGGTTTATTATGGCGCTGCAATTCGAGCGATGGTTGCAAAAATCGGTCAAACTGGGAACTCTGCTGGTTTCAGCGCCAAGCTTTATCGCAACTAACTTCATGGAGTCGCCTGGCGCTCTTTTTCTGGCCAGAATTCATCCACCACGACATATGCGATAATTACAAAGAAAGCGGCGCTGGCGACTTGCAATACTCGAGTGATGCTCTTGACGTCAGCCTCGTCTGAAAAGGGCGCAACCGAACCGCCATATACAATCAGAGCTGTTGTAATAGCGGAACCGGCGGCGGCGGCGAGCGGGACTTTTGACTTTCCAAGTGCTCCGAGTGTTAGGCAAAAGAAAAAACACAGCAGAATGGGGGTTAGAATAACCGGAGCTATTACGTTTATTTCATAGCATATGATGGAGACTGCCGCCCCAAGTAGATTTGCCGTCAGCATTGCTTTTGCAACTGCTTTGCCTGCAGCAGGCATTGCCGCAAGTTGCTGGCTCAGCAGGGCGACAAAAAACAGGACTAACAAAGCAGAAGCGCCGGAAATAAAGAACGCCATAGCAAAGGGCACTGTGACAAGAGACATCCTGACTATTCGGCGATGTGAGTCGAAGTCCGGCGATGCTGCAGCTTTCTTTTGAGGTGCCGTTTGAGGTGCAGCGGGTATCAACACGAACATCAGCGTCGATACGAAGCCAGCAAACAGCAGGTTCAACGGGATCCAATACACAAGCACCAAAGCCAGATCCTGTGATTGCAGCACCAAATTCGGAATCATCAACGCCCCCATGAGAGCGATGACACCCGGCAATACTCCGGCACCGGAAACTGACCAAATGAAAGACAGGATTATTCCAATGGCCACCAGAATGAGAAACACAAGTGGATAAGGTGAGAAGATTGACGACAAAAGGAACGAAATGAACATCAATCCAATCGAGAAGACAAACAGCTTACCAAATGCTGCCAAAGGTAGTGCCGCAGGTGCTTGAAGGAAAAGGGCAGTGAACACCGCCCCAACAACGGCAAGGGGCCACCCAAGAAATAGGCCCAATGCAAAGACACCCGTAACACCCAGCGCAAGCCGGGTGACAGAGCTTTGATCCTCAGTACGCATAGGAGAAGATTGAAACTACGCGGATGTAGGCGCGGCCTACGAGGTTCAGCAACGAGTTGTCGCTTAGATACATGATCACATCGGCCTGCCCGTTCAGTTGAAAGCGAAGATCGTCTTCGGCACTTCCAGCTTCATAGCCGGGTAAAACAATCCTGACCGGAAACCTTTCAGGCTCCCGCAAAAATCCCTTGGTGCTTGGCGGGCTCGCCAATTGCCCCGGCTCATCACCGCCACTCAAAGAAACAGCAGCACTAAAGCTCTCAATGACGCCCGGAACGATCTTACCTGGATGCATATCCAACACCACATCAACCGGAGACCCTATTGAAGCTCTTCCCAGATTGTTCTCGGTAAAATACGCCTCTATCCAGACGTCGGTTGCATCCAGAAACGTCAAAAGATCCTGACCGGATCGCGCATACGTTCCGGGGGCAATCAGCAGATTAGAAATGACACCTGTCGCCGGAGCACGCAGTTCGGTCCATTCAAGGTTCAATTCCGCATCCGCCAAGGCCGCCAGTGCGCGCTGGATTTTCGGGTTTTCAATCCCATCGTCACCAAGCCTTTGCTTCGCTTTTTCCAAATCAGCTTTTGCGTTCTCAAAGTTTGCCTCAGATTCTGCCAGTTGTCCTCGTGCATCATCGGCCTTTGAGACGGCAATCAACCCTTTCTTTTCGAGCGCAAATACACGTTCCGTCTGAATGCGCATCGTATCCAGATCGCTCTGCGCCCTTGCGAGTTTGGCTTGTGCCGCACTTACCTCTGCCGAAGACGCACCCACCTCTTGGGTTGCCGCTTCAAGATCAGCTTCCGCCCTTGAACGCTCGATTTCGTAGGGTCTGGAATCTATTCGAACCAGAACATCACCTGCCGAAACGACTTGGCCGTTTTCTACCAAAACTTCCGTTACCGTTCCAGTCACCTGAGGCACGATTTGGGTGGCCACAGCTTTTACTCTGGCGTTCCCGGTAAATGGCGTTTTTCGATCAGCGACCAGATACCAGACAAGAAAAATCAGAATGACAGCCAGGGTTGTCCATATCGTTTTCCTCATTTCGCCGCACCTTCAACCGTGCCCTCGGCTTCAGGTGAGGTATCAATCCAAACCTTGAACAGCTCATAGAAGACAGCAAAGAGTACCGGCCCCATAAAAACGCCGATCAACCCGTACGCCATCATACCTCCGAGAACACCGATGAGGATGACCAACATGGGAGTCTCAAGGCCTTTTGAGATGAACACGGGTCTTAGGAAACTGTCCATTATCATGACTGGAACGGCCAGTATGGTGAAGATCAAAGCAGTTCCGCCAGACATGGAGCTCCATGCGTAGATAATTACCGGTATAAGAACCAATCCGGGCCCGATTTGGATAATTGAGAGTATGAGGCAGACAAATGCCAGTGTGGCGGCCGAAGAAATCCCGAACAAAGCCAGCAGTATCCAAACGAAAACAGCCTGAATGGCTGCTACGCCAATCACGCCTTTTGTAACGTTCCGGATCGTTGCGCCTGCCAGTGTCACGAATTCACCGCCGCGTGGTGCAAAGACACGGTTGGCAAAGCGCTGAAGACCCTGGACCAAATTTGGCCCCGGGCTGAACAATGCCCCCATAATCAATACGGACAGAGCTAAGCCAAGAAGCCCGATACCAATGCCCAACACCTTTCCGAAGAGCGATTTGGTGATCTCAAGGATTTGCGCGCCGTATTTTGCAAGCGCGCCGTCAAGATTGCGCTCAAACATTCCCCAGACATCGGAGATTTTATTTCCAACCAACGGCAATTCCTTGAGGCCCTCGGGCGCAGGGGGGATTTTCAATTCACCCTTGTCTGCTTGTTCCGCGAATTCAGACCCTAGTTCTGCAGCACCAGACACCGCAGTTGCGACTGGCCCCAGGGTCAGAACAAGGCCCAACAGAACGATAATTGTTGTGGCAAGCTTCTTACGTCCTCCCAGCTTGGATTGCAGCCAATCAAATGCCGGGTAGAGCGCGACGCAGAGTATCGTTGCCCAGATAACCACACTTGCAAGCGGAGCCACCATGACCAGGGCGCTGTAGAGGAATAATCCGAGAAAGAGCAATCGTATCGCGAGGTCGACAATCTTCGCGTCCTGGGTCTTTTCCATTCCATCCCTCCACTATCTGTTTTCCAAACAATACACTCAAAAAACGTAATATGTATATTTTTTGAGTTTTCGGCGATCATCTATCAGTTTGAAGGTACGAGTGAATCCGAGGCACGGCTTCAGATGCGCGGTCGCACTGATACCTGCGCATGAACTCAAATTGCCTTAATTTGGGATAATCTATTTGTCCGTTTTTTCGTCGTCTTGGGACAAGATTGTATCTGCCACTGTGGTCGCCGCAGTCACGAAAACACCCAAGCCTACAATGATATACACCATTGTGAAGATTTTCCCCGCCGCAGTTTCAGGTGAGAAGTCACCGAACCCTACGGTCGAAATTGTCACTACGGAAAAGTAGATCGAGTCTAGCCAACTCCAACCTTCGACAAAGTGGTAGAAGACCGAGGCCCATAAAATAATTCCGACTGTGAAGGCAAGAAGGCCTTTCACTCTACCGTCCTTGAAAGCGACGCCTATCCCACGTGTTATTCTAGTTAGCGAATTCATTGTGTCCCCGTCGTTTGAAGAATTCACATATAACAGTAATTAGATGGATGTGGGAAATTGAAGCATTTTAACCGCGTCTAGTTTAATTGGGGCGTCCAGGCGCAGTCGTCAAAGCTAATGCAATGTGCTCGTTTATGAAACGTTAAACGCGTTTCAAGCCAGCTATTTTGAAACTGGATCAGCAGCACATCCTAAATTTAGTCCTTTAACCGTTTCTTGGCCGCCCGACCAATTCCGCAAGAGAAGTCGGCTAAATGGTCAAGGTCATTTAGGGTTCAGCAAAATAAGAAGCCACATATTCCATTAACATGATGCTTTAATGGTCTAGTCTGCCCAAGAAAGGAATCAGAACCTTAGGAGAAAAGCGTGCGGTTCATCACAAGAGGTGTAATGGTTTGTTGCGCTGTCGCGTTCGTCGCGGTTGTTGTGGCATGGCTTTTCCTGTCCTCTGCGTTGTTTTCTTCTTTCAGAACCACTTTTGTTGAAAACCTGATCTCGAAGAAACTTGGTCAGGACGTGTTAATAGAAGATGAAGTGCGTCTAGGCCTTGGTCGGCAACTGCAGGTATCCGCAGCGGGATTGGTACTACCCGGCGCGATCAAGACCAAAGCGAATCTGGCGGCAATCGACAAACTTGAGTTCAATATTTCTGCCCGCGACCTTTGGAACAGCAAATTGTCGCTGAGTGAGCTTTCTATCTCGGGTGTTCACCTCAACTTGATCACGGACAAAGACGGTGTCGGAAACTGGCAGTCCGCTTCCCAAACGGGCGCTAAAGCCGGGGATCCGGCCAAACCTGCAAACCTGTCTGTGGCTGGAATTCTAACGGACCAAAAAATTGACCTGACCGATGTTGCCGTTCTTTACCAGAACGATCTAAACGGGCTTGTGTTGGATCTGCAGCTTCCTGAGCTGTTTTTAAAGCGTGATACGGAAACCGACGTTGCGACCGCGGTTGGGGCTGGTTCACTAAATGGAGAGAAGTTTGATCTGAACGCGAGCATTCCCGCGGACGACCCGTTTCAGGTCGCAGTGAACTTCGAACAGATTGCGATTGCCGCCGAAGAAGTCCCTGAAGAGAACGGGCTACAAGTGAATACGACCATAGAGGTTGCCGAACTTGGTCAGCTTCTTGATATCCTGAAACTCAATCGCGTTCTGGAGGGTTCAGGAAGCATTGGTGCAACATTCAAATCAGTCGACGGCGTAGCCCGGATTGATGACCTGGCTGTATTGACTGAATTGGATGGTGGGCAAAGCCTTTCGCTGACGGGACAAATCGGAGAGTTGGGAAACCCAGAAGACGTATCCCTGACAACCCGCATTCGGTTGTACCCTGAAGATGCTGAACCCGCCCCAGCCGCGTCGCGGTATGATCTAAAACTAATAGCAGTTGACATGGTTATCGATAGCGTACCCGGGCAGGTCCCGCAGCGGCAAATGGTCATTGAAACCAACGGGTTCACATTGGATACCTCTGGTGAAGGGCCGCCCCCGATTAAGTTTTCCGAGCTTTCCAGAACACCCGAAGGCGCCTTGAGTGTTGGAAACATCAATTTGAGAATTGGGAACCCTGCTGATCCATTTATCATTTTGGACGGTTCGGTCGAAGACGCGTTGCAATTACAAGGCATATCGGCCGACGGGTTAATGGATATACCCGCAAGCAGCTTGATCTCACCAGAGCTTCTGGGACCGGATGATCAACTTGGTCGATTTTCTGGTAACTTTCATTTGAACGGCGACATCAATCAGCTTTCGCTGACAAATTTGGATGGCCAGACAAGCGAAACGGAACTTTGGAACCTTGAGGTGCATGGCTCTGTCAAAAATGTGCTCAAATTCGAGAACCTGGACTTGGCAATTCAAGTAGAAGTCCCCTCCGGAGCGGACCTGTTAGAAGCCCTATCGCTTGAACGGGTGGAAACTGGACAGGCTATCTTTGAAATTGGCCTTGCCAGCGAAGGAACCGATTGGGATGCGAATGCCAAAGTCAAGGTTGCCGACTCTGTCCTGCAAATTGTGGCCGATCTTGATGATGCAACGAGTGATCCTGTACTACAGGGTTCCATAGAGAGTGACTTGATAAAGATAGATCAGATCCGAACCATCGTTCAGGCCGCTGCACAATTGAGGAAAATTGGCGGTCCAGAGCCCGACGAGGAAGACGTCATTGAGGAATCTGGCGTCTCTAGTCCTCTAAGAGACGTAACACTTAAACCTATTGGGCGTTCAATTCTCTTGTCCGGTATGGATATGGATGTCGACGTTGATCTTCGGCACATAGAGGGCGCCAAAGGCATCAGCAGTCTGCGGAGTGGACTGACGCTCAACGAAAATGAACTCAAGGCCGGACCTTTGAATTTTGAATACGGAGGTGCTCATTTCGATGTCAGCGGACAAATGGATCTATCGAACGACGCGCATCTGCTCACGCTGACCGGCACAGCAGGCGGCTGGCAGCTGGATGAAATTCTTCACAACCTGAACTTCAAAAAGGGTGCAAGCGGTACCATCTATGCAGATTTTTCGGTGACCGGCGGAACCGATTCACCTAAGCATTTTGCCAACAGCATGAACGGCAATGCCACGGTCTCAATGCGTGACGGCTCGATCGAGACCCAGCTTTTGGATCTGGCAGGGCTAGGGATACTACCTTGGGTGTTTACCAAAGAGAAACAAAAGATTGCTCCGATCGTATGTTTGCGTGCACCGATTAGTATTTCAAATGGAAGTATTTCGACGAAACAAACCACATTGGAGACAGATCATGTCCAAGTCGTCGTCTTTGGCGGTGTTAATGTGGCGGGCAAGGTTTTGGACTTAAACCTGCAGCCCCGCAAGATTGGCGAACCTCTGTCGAAGAGCCCCTGGCCCGTGACCTTGAAAGGCCCACTAGCGAAGCCGAAGATCAAGGTAAAAGACGGTCCCAAGCGACTGAAACGATCGGATGGTGCGGACAAAATGCCGGCAAAAAGAAAACTCTGCGTTCCGGATATTTTACAACTGCAGTAGTGGCGAAGGCAGTCGACAAAAGAACACAAATAAAGTTCAAAAAGAATGACATCGCTTTCAGGATGCGATCTTTGCTTTGGGTTTTCTCTCGATGTATTCCACACTTTAGTTGAATGGAAACTCTCTTAGAGTTCAGCCGACATGATGGAAGGACTTTGAGACGCAAATGGAAAAACGTGTGCACTATTGAAATGGCAGCTAAAGTAAAATCAATCGCTTAGTTAAGCGTGAACGACACATAGTTCTGCCACCAGTGACAAAACCTTGCCATTTTCGCCTCACTTCTTTCATCAGGTATCCAATTCAACTTCATCTTTTGGGATTACTTCGGGCGGAATGCGGAAATTCGCAGCAGGTGAGAGGGATATCCGGCGAACTTAAGTAGCAAGCATTCAGGCTTAGGTGACTGTGCAGGCTATACTCTGACGAGTCGACCACTCAACCAGAGAACGCCTCACATAACTCCCACAGGACGCTCGTGTTTCGACGTTTTTAGTAAACAACCAATGGTTTTGTACCCCGCCAATGAAGGCTTCTTTTAGCGATGATGTCTTTTTTCCCAAGCCTTGTAGCCAAGCGTTCCTTTCGACCTATCTGATCATGGAAGATAGATTACTGGAGCTTAAAATGAATCGGCACCGGTAGACTGAGGGTTACGACGAAGCGATTAAAACACAATGCGCGCTTCGCCGTACACTGTAGTTACTTCAGATAAGTGTTGAGCCAATCAATGGTGCGGTACCAGGCTAGGTTTGCCATTTCCTCGTCATAACGAGGCGTGCTGTCGTTATGAAAACCATGGTTGGCATTATCGTAGATGTAGGCTTGGTAAACCTTTTCGTTGGATTGCAGGGCGGCTTCAAAATCCGGCCAACCTGCGTTGCTGCGCTCATCAAGCTCTCCCATCTGAATCTGCAACGGTGCCTGAATTTTGGCCACATCCTCAACTGCTGGCTGGCGACCATAGAATGGCACGCCCGCCGCCAATTTTGGGGAGGCCACGGCAATTGCGCTGACCACACCACTGCCATAGAAGAAACCCACAACTCATCCCGCCCTGGCTCTGAAACTTCACTAAGCCTTTGATAAAAATTGACACTTTGATCACTGGCGTAGATGCGGGCTGTCGCAGAAAGTTGAGCCGCATCCAACTCAAGTTGGTCATTCAACTAGACAAAAAAGTCTAGTTTCTCCGTATCATTCAGGGTGTGGTAGCGCCATAGGATCGTAGACGCGAGAGTGAAGCCTGAAACTTCACCTTCGGCAGACAATAGCGCTTCGCATAGTTCGGCAATGGACCGTTTGTCATCTTGGCCACGCCTATTTCAGTACGCTCCAGAAATTGGTTCAATAGATCACCCAGAAACCAATTCCGCTGCATTTCAGGGCTCCATCTGACTACTCAGGTATTCGCCTGTTCGACGATAGTGATCAACCAGGTGCCGAGTTGCGCTGTCCGCGTCGTGGTTCAGTGCGGCGTCCAAGATTTGCTGGTGCTCAGCGGCAATGTCCCGCTTCTTGTAGCTCGAACCGCCAGCCGCCAGATAGCGATAGCGAATGTTCAGGTCGTAAAGCTGCGAGCAATACCGCATAAGCAACGGCAGATTCGAATTGTCCAACAAGGCCATATGAAACTCCTTGTGAGCGTCTTCAAAGTCACGCGCGCCGTTCTGGCCGGCCTTTTTCATATGATGGTGACGCAAAACAAGCCGATCTTCCCAGGCCTCATCCGCGTTGGTGATAGAGGCGCGCAACGCGGTTTCCTCAAGGTTGCAGCGCAACAGAAGTATTTCTTCGAAATTACATTTGCTGACTGGTGCTGCGCGAAATCCGCGCTGATCAATCCGCTCGACCAACATGTCCGAAGTCAAAAGGCTAAGCGCTTCGCGAACCGGACTAGCGCCGGTGTCCAAAAGGCCCCGAAGCTGCTCGATCTTGAGTTTTTGTCCCGGAGGTAATTCTCCGGTCAATATCATGTCGCGCAGCCTTCGATACGCGCCATGCGTGGCAGATGTCTCTTTGCCCTCAGTATCAAGCATGGCGTCCATATCCGACCGTTCCTTTGTTCGCGGCAAAACTTTTGATTGCTCTTAACTGAGGGCACTCGTTCCAGTCGATAGGCCAACTGAAAGGCTCAGCGAGCCTTCGTTGATCATCCAGCGCCGAAGTTCAAATTCGCGCGCACCGCTTTGATGCATCGGATCGTCCTCGGCCAGTTTTCGGGCAGCCTCAAGACTGTCAGCACGATAGATAATCAGGCCCATTCCTTGCATGTGCTCACCAGTCTCATCAGAAATTGGCCCTGCAAAAGCCAGCTGTCCCGCGCGTTCAAGCTGTGCCTGATAGGCCAGGTGGTCAGGTAGCGACGCCTTTACATCTTCGGGTTTTTTGGCAGGCGTGCTGAGTACTACGTAGAGTTCCAAAGCAAGTGCACCACGGCTTTTTGCTTCTGATTTGTAGTTCGCCCAGGCAACCATTTGCGTCCTCCAAAAATATCGATATTATTTGACATATTGCAAAATAGTCGGCAAAAATCAAGTGAACTGACATGGATGGTGAAAATGAAATACCTGGTGGGAGAGACTTTGGATGGCACAGCGGTTTTTGCTGTAAACGGCGAAAATGCAGTGAATCTAACGGCTTTGCATCCTGCAATCGGTTCGGATTTGATGGGTTTGATAGCCAAGCCTGAACTGGCCGACTCACTTGCCCCCCAAATTGACGCGGCAGACAGTGTGCCCGTGTCTTCCATCACTCCGGCATTGCCCGTAGCCGCTCCCGGAACGATCATTTGCATGGGGTTGAACTACACGGACCACATCAAGGAAGGCGGGTATGATATCCCGGAGTATCCGACGCTGTTTATGCGTGGGAAGAATTCGATCATGGCGGCAGGGCAACCTATGGTGCGGCCTACCTGTTCCGAGAAACTCGACTACGAAGCCGAGCTTATGCTGATCGTTGGAAAACGCGGCCGTCATATCTCGGAAGAGGACGCATTGGATTATGTCTTCGGCTACACCGTGTTTAACGACGGGTCGCTGCGGGATTATCAGCGTAAAACCGTTCAATGGACGCCCGGCAAAAACTTCGATGACACAGGCGCGATCGGCCCTTTCACTGTAACGCCGGAAGACTTGCCGGAGGGAGCATCCGGCCTGAAAATCGAAAGCCGAGTGGGGGACGAAATCCTGCAAAGCTCGAACACCGCCAACATGATCTGGGGGGTTCGTCAGGTCATCGCCACGATCTCGGAATATACCACTCTCGAACCCGGTGATCTGATTGCGTTGGGTACGCCGCCGGGTGTTGGTCACGCCAAAAAGCCCAATCCACGTTGGTTGAAGCCGGGTGAAACCGTCGAGGTCGAGATTGAGGGCATCGGCATATGCGCCAGCCCCGTCATCGACGAAAAGGACGCCGAGACTAAGGTGGCCGCAGCATGAGCGCACCAACCGGGGCAGAGCTGGAGGCACTTCGCGCAAAGGCGCAGCAAGATCATCGCGATCTGCGCGAGCGCATTCCACGTCTTTCAGACGACGCAATTGCTCTGATCCTCCGCGAATCCAGATCTCATTACGCCTGGACCGACAAGGCTGTTTCTAACGAATTGCTTGAAGAGATCTATGACATCACGATCAACGGCGCGACCAGCATGAACACGCTGCCCGCCCGCTTCGTTTTCGTTAAAAGTGCGGAAGGAAAAGAGCGCCTAGCTAAGTCGTTAAAGCCGAAGAACGTGCCAAAGATGATGGATGCGCCGGTCACTGCGATCATTGCTTATGACATGGACTTCTGGAAGGAATTACCTTTTCTTTTCCCGCACGAAGATCGACGGCCACTTTTCGAAAATAATCCCGAATATGTAGCCGATACAGCGTTTCGCAATGGAACGCTTCAGGGCGCTTACTTCATGATCGCCGCGCGTGCGGTTGGGTTGGACGTCGGCGCCATGTCTGGCTTTTCAAACAAGATCGTCGACGAGGAATTCTTCGCGGGTACGACGCTCAAGTCTAACTTTCTTTGCAATCTGGGCTACGCAGACGAAACAGGATTGTTTCACAAGCTGCCTCGCTTCTCATTCGAAAAGGTTTGCTCTTATGCATGAGGAGGTGACGCTGTGGCGATGAAAGTCAAACCTGTCGTAACCTACCGTACGACAGCTCAATGCCCGACACACGCGCGAACCGAGATCCCAATTCGCGATCTGGACGTGATTATCGACGAGCCCGTGGAACGAGGCGGAACAAATCTTGGCCCGTCTCCGACCGAAACCGCAATGGCAGCCCTGATCGCCTGTACGAATGTCATCGGGCACAAGAACGCACATCGGTTGGGAGTTGACCTCGGCACTGTGACAATCGACGCGAAATGCAGGCTGGATCGGCGCGGTGTCCTGATGGAAGAGGAGATCGATGTTCCGTTTCCCGAAATCGAACTCACTGTGAAGTGCGATACGCCCGCCAGTCAGGAGGATCTGACACGCGTGGGCGAGGAGACAGCCAAGTATTGCGCCATCGCAAAACTGTTTCAAGCGGCAGGCACGGACCTGACCGTCAACTGGGTCAAAACCAACCAATAAAAATCGACAGGACCCGACTTTCTGGGAGGAGAGAAATGAAAAACTGGACTAAACGCAGCCTAATGGGATTTGCTCTGGCAGGCACCATGGCGTTGCCTCTTGCAGCAGAAGAGACCATTTCCGCCGTCGTGATTGATGGCTATCCCGATCGGGCCTTGTGGGTGAAAGAATTCACCAACTTCTTCATTCCAGAAGTGGACAAGCGGCTGGCCGACTCCGGCAACTACAAGATGAACTGGCAAGAGAACTATGGCGGTTCGATCGTAAAGCCGAAGGGCGTGCTGGAAGGGATCCAGCTTGGCCTTGGCGACATCGGCATTGTCACAACTATCTTCCATTCGTCCAAGTTGCCCAGTCAGGGGATATCGGGGTCGACCCCCTTCGTGTCATCGGACTCTCGCGCGGTAGCCAAAGCCGTGGATGAGATCGCGCGCGAATACCCAGCGATGCAAAATGAGTTCGCTGCGCAGAACCAAGTCTATCTGGCGACCGGTGTAGTGCTCGATACTTATCAGGTTTTTTGTAAAGAGCCGGTCTCGGCTGTTTCTGATCTGGAAGGCCGAAAAGTGGCAGGGGCGGGACTGAACCTCCGATATCTCGAAGGTATCAAAGATGCAGCGGGGGTTCGCGGTGGCCTGACCGATTTCTACAATATGCTGCAAACCGGCCTTGTTGATTGTGCGATGCTGTGGCCTGAAGCCGCCAAGACCTTCAAGATCGCCGAAGTAGCTCCTTACATGCTCAAAGCTGACTTGGGTGCCGTGAACTCCAAGACGATCACAGTGAATTCTGACTATTGGGCAAAGTTGCCGGATGAAGTCAAAGGCGTTCTGCAGGCCGTCGCAATTGACTACCGTGATCATGTGGCTGGCATCGCTATGGACCGGGCTGCGGCCTCAAGGGACGCATACACCGAAGCCGGCGGGACGATTGTCGAAGTTTCGGACGAAGACCGAGCGGCCTGGGCCAACGCAATGCCAAATGTAGCACAGGAATGGGCAGCCACACTGAATGAGAACGGTGAACAAGGCGACGCGATACTGGCCGCTTATCTCGGCAAGCTGCAGGACGCCGGTTTTACCGGAGTGCGTGACTGGACAGCCGAGTAACAGTCTGGCGATCCACGAAAGGGGCCTTTCATGCTGAAGACCGCAGTTGCTGGCTTGTCGCGGGTCGCCAATTCGCTTGCTATCGCCGCCAACGCATTGGGTACGCTTGTCGTCCTTGCGTTGGTGGTCATTCTGAATGTCGACGTCATTGCGCGCGGTCTGTTTTCGGCACCTCTGCGTGGCACCTATGAAATGGTGCAATTTTCGGTCGTGATGATCGTTTTTTTGCAGCTGGCCGACGTAGTCAGAGTGGATCGGCTGACGCGCTCGGACGGGTTTCTGAACCTGCTACACCACCGCCGTCCTGGGCTAACGGCCAACCTGAGGCGCATTATCAATGCCATCTCCGCAATCTTCATGGGTCTGATTGCTTATGTAACCTTTCCCGAGTTCCTGCATATGTGGGAGACACAGGACTACTTCGGAGTTCCGGGTCTTTTCACTCTGCCATGGTGGCCGGTCAAACTGGTCATCGCGTGCGGTACTGCGCTTGCCTGCGTGATCTTCCTGCTCAAGGTTGTCACGGCGCAGGACCGCCCGCATCTAATTCGTGCACCTGAACATGACGAGGCCGCAGAATGACGCCGATTGAGATTGGCCTGATCTCGGTCGTTGCCATCGTCTTTCTGATTTACGCAGGCGTTTACATTCCGATCGCATTGGGCGTTGTCTCGTTCGTGTCGATCTGGCTGATGCGGGACAATTTCACGCTGGCGCTCAACCTGCTGAAAGTGGCAGTCGGCGACAGCGCGATGGAATACAGCTTTGCAACCATCCCATTGTTTACTTTCATGGGGCTCATTGTCTCAAAAGCCGGGTTGGGCAGGGACATCTACGAAGTCATGACCATGCGATTTCGCAAGGTCAAAGGCGGTATCGGTATGGCAACCGTTGGAGCCAACGCCGTCTTTGCCGCAGTGACTGGGTCGTCAATAGCCTCCGCATCCGTGTTCACCAAGGTCTCGGTCCCGCAGATGATGGCGCAGGCTTATAACCCACGGTTTGCTGTTGGCGTGGTCGCCGGGTCTTCGGTTTTGGGGATGATCATCCCGCCCTCGGCGATGCTGATCATCTATTCCTTTGTCGCCGAGCAATCTGTAGGGGACATGTTCCTTGCGGGGGTTATTCCGGGGATCATGCTGGCGATCGCTTATGTAGGCGCGATTTGGGTTATGGGTCGTTTCACCCCAGCATTCGTCGGTGGCCGCGTTGTCGAAGACACCGAGTGGATGTCAGGGCGCGAGATAGCCTCCAAAACACTGCCGACACTGTTCATCATTACCATCGTCCTTGGTGGTATCTACACAGGTTGGTTGACTGCCGTAGAAGCAGGGGCCGCCGGAGCTCTCGTTGCGCTAATCATCGCGGTTGCCCGTAAGTCGATGTCTCCACGCGCATTCTGGGACGCGTTGCTGGAAACCGGTCACATCACAGCCGCGATCCTGTTCCTGATCACGGCCGCTTCAATCTACAGCCGCATGCTGGGGCTGGCCGGGCTGCCCAATCAACTACAGGATCTGCTTGCGGGGAATTCCGCATCTTTCTGGTCGATCATGCTGCTCTATGTTCTGTTGATGCTATTTCTGGGAACATTGCTCGACACCGCGTCGATCATTCTGATTGTGGTACCGCTGTTCCTGCCCATGGCCGAAGCGCTTGATATGTCGCTGATCTGGTTTGGCATTATCACCGTGGTCGGGGCTGAGATCGGTCTTTTGACACCACCTTTGGGTATATCCTGCTTCGTTATCAAATCCACGATTAACGATGACCGCATATCACTTAAGGACGTGTTCATGGGCGCACTTCCCTTTGCGTTCGTGATGCTGATCGTTCTGTTCATTCTGATCGAGTTCCCGATCCTCAGCCTTGCCCTGATTTAAGGAGGACAAGATGCGCTCTGTCACCAAAGACAATATCACCGACGTCTTCATGGGGTACCTGTCAAAAGATACTGATCCACGGATGCGTGAAATCATGGGCTCCCTAGTCAAACACCTCCACGACTTTGCGCGGGAAACCAACCTGACGCATGACGAGTGGCGGGCCGGGATTGCGTTTCTGGAAGGCTGCGCTGCGGTGGAAACCGAGGATAGGCATGAATTCGTGCTAGCCTCGGACGTGTTGGGCCTGTCGTCATTGGTTGATATGCTGCATTCCAGTGCCGATGCGACCAGTTCGTCCGTTTTAGGTCCATTTCACGTCTCGGGCGCCCCCCCGCTGCCAATCGGTGGCGATATGAAGCGTCACTACGGCGGGCCGGTTCTACTTGCAGAGGGCGTGATCCGCGATACCGAAGGTCATCCGATTGCCGGGGCAGAACTGGATATCTGGCAAACGGCACCCAACGGCCTCTACGCCAGTCAGGATGAAGAACAGGACACCTATTCTTTCCACGGGCTGATGTCAGTTGGCGATGATGGCAGATATGCGTTCACCACAGTTAAGCCAGTTGAATACACCGTGCCGTCTGACGGGCCAGTCGGTGATATTCTGCGCGCTTGTGGTCGCCATCCATGGAGGCCCTCACACTTGCACTTTATCGTCAAAGCCCCCGGGTATCGCTCACTCGTGACGGAGATTTTTCCGGACAATGATCCCTATTTAGATCAGGATACTGTCTTTGGCGTTCGGGACGATCTGGTAATGACATATGTTGAACGACCTGCATCAGAATTTCCCGATGGCATGGAGCTTTCTGGTAAGATTGCCGAACCTTTCTTGCACGTGAATTTCGACGTGACGCTTGCCAGGGTCTGAATGATATTGAGGAGGCTTGCGGTGCTGAAACATATCTCCATTTTAAGTGCAGCGTTATTTTGCAGTACCGCCGTCGCAGAACAGCGACCGATCTTTGACGCACATATTCACTACAGCCACGATGCAGTCAAACTGGTTCCGCCTGAACAGGTGGCCGAAATCCTTCGAGATGCAGGCGTGCGTAAAGCGCTGATTTCCAGCTCGGATGACAATGGCACTCAGCTATTGTTGGCCGTGGCACCGGACATCGTTGTTCCGGCGCTTCGCCCTTATCGTCGTCGCGGTGAGATCAACACCTGGATGCACGATGAAACTGTAATCGAGTATCTGGAAACAAACCTGGCAAAAAACAACTACGAGGCCATCGGCGAGTTTCACGCTTACGGAGATGACATCAAGACGCCGGTCATCCAGCGTATGATTGCACTGGCGAAAGAGCGGAACCTAATCCTGCACCACCATGGTGATCGCGAGGCCGTTGACTTGATCTTCGAAACATGGCCGGAAGCTCGGGTATTGTGGGCCCATTCTGGGTTTGACGATCCAGCCAGTGTGGTCGATGCGCTAGACATCTATCCCGGGCTATGGGCCGATCTGGCATTTCGTTCGGACATGGTTTCGCGAGGCCGTGTCGACCCGGATTGGAGGGCTGCGTTCCAAGCCCATCCCGATAGGTTCATGGTCGGTACGGATACGTTCGCACCTGAACGTTGGTACTACGTAGGCCCTCATGCCGATTTTTCGCGTGAATGGTTGGATTTGCTGCCGGACCAGATCGCAGACAACATTGCCTATGCTAACGCAGAACGTTTGCTGGCATCAGAATGACCCACTGCGCTGCTTGGTTTCTTATATGGTCCAGCGCGGCGGTTGCTTGTGAAGCGACGGGGCAACGCATGAATTCGGAAGTACAAAACGCACCCAAGGTTTATCTGACGGTTGACGAAATTCCGTTGGCCCAACCGTTTTCGGTGTTGGTTTCAGTTTGTAGTGAAACTGCTGTGGGCCAAATGCGTGTGGATGCAATCATGCCCGCTCATCAACATGGTATGAACTATACTCCCAAGGTTACCGCATTGGACGGCGGAGTGTTCCGAATTGATGATATGTTGTTTCACATGCCGGGTTTGTGGGAGCTGCAAATCGATGTCGACGTCAGTGGCCAATCGGTGTTCTACACGTCAGAAATTGCGCTGAAATGAAGCTGTGGATGACAGCTGCGCTAATTTTTCTGACCGGGGCAGTACGTGCAGATGTCTTGTTGACCGAAGACGAAATTGAACAAACGTTGTCCTTTGGGCCGTGGCCACCATCCTTCCAGTCGGATCCAAGCAATAGATTTTCCAAAGACGCCACGGCAATCAAGCTCGGACAGGCTTTATTCAACGATCCGGTGTTGTCAGTCGATGGTGCATTTTCTTGTGCAAGTTGTCATGATCCTGATCAGGCATTTACGACGCCGGAGGCGCGGGCACTCGGTCGTGATTTGTTAAATCGAAACACACCATCACTGCGAAACCTTGCCGGGCTGCGCTGGTATGGTTGGGGCGGCAAAAGCGATAATCTTTGGGCAGCCAGCCTGCATCCGATCATCGAAGAACAAGAGATGGCGCATAGTGCCGAAAGCCTAAAGATAGCTATCTCTGAAAGTACCTACATTGATGATTTTGAAGCCATATTTGGTCACCTCCAGGATCAAAGCCCTGAACTTTTTCTGGTGAATACTGCAAAAGCTCTTTCTTCTTACTTGGAGACCTTAGCCACCGACCGGACGATATTTGACGATTTTCGCGATGCTTTGGAGCGCCGAGATATTGCAGCGGCTAAGGAATACCCCGAAGCAGCTCAGCGAGGTCTTCAGCTCTTTTTAGGGCGCGGGAAATGCGTATTTTGCCACAACGGTCCGAGGTTTTCCAACAACGAGTTCCATGACGCTGGTGTGCCATATTTTCTGAATGAAACCGAGGTTGACCAAGGTCGGTTCGGAGGATTGAACATTTTACTCTCAAGCCCCTACACACTGGACGGCAATTGGAACGACGATCCGGAAAAGAAAGGTGCCTGGGCCGTGCGAAATGTACGCAGGAGCCATTCTGATTTTGGAACCTTTCGGACGCCCAGCCTGCGGGGAGTGGCTGAAACTGCTCCTTACATGCATAACGGCAGCTTAGATGATCTGAAGTCTGTGATACGGCATTACAGCAAAATTGATACTGAAAGGCTGCACGCCGACGGTGAAGCCATTCTTTCGGAATTGAATTTATCTGAGCAGGAGATTGCAGACTTAGTTGCGTTTTTGGTCACGCTCTCCAAGGATTCTTAATAAAGCACTGGTGTAAAGGGCTTGGGAATGGGCTAATTGGCGAGCTATCTTAGCCTCTTCGTCTCTGGGACTAATTCGCTTCCGAAATTCTTAAACCTCCGCCTTTCACAAGCAGATCCACAATTGCGTCGACCCCGCTTCTGTGACGAAGTGACGAAAACAAGAATGGCCTTCCTTTACGCATAATTTTCGCATCACGTTCCATAACCTGCAGCGAAGCGCCAACATGCGGTGCAAGGTCGGTCTTGTTGATTACGAGGATGTCTGATTTCGTAATCGCCGGCCCGCCTTTCCTGGGTATTTCTTCGCCTGCAGCGACATCGATCACGTAGATGGTCAGATCCGCCAGTTCCGGGCTGAATGTGGCTGATAGATTGTCGCCTCCGCTTTCAATCAAAACAATATCGAGGTCCGGATGACGTGTCTGCATCTCGGCGACGGCGGCCAAATTGATCGAGGCGTCTTCGCGAATTGCTGTATGCGGGCAACCGCCAGTTTCGACGCCGATGATCCTGTCCCGCGGCAGGACCTGCATGCGCATCAGCGCTTCGGCATCTTCCTGCGTATATATGTCGTTAGTAATAACTCCCACCGAACAGACATCGCGCAGCGCTTCAGACAAGGCGGCGGTCAAAGTGGTTTTTCCGGCTCCTACTGGGCCTCCAATACCTACGCGAAGCGGGCCGTTCATACTGGTCATGTGCGGAAAATCCTCGAATATTGTGTTTCGTGCTTCATGGCCGCAATGTCCCCCAAGAACGCGGTAGAGCTTAACTCATCCAGGCTCGCCTTTTTTGCCCTTTCAGCAATCTGGGCGCACAACGGTGTCAGCTGGCGGATCAACCGCTGCGCATCGGTCTGTCCCAGTGGTACAAGGCGCGTCGCACAGGCGACAAGGTTGCTTGCGAATGCTTGCAGAAACATCTTGGTCGTCAGCAGCAAAGGAAGGTTTTCTAGTCTTGCAGCCCGTCCAATCGAGACGGGGTAGGTGAATTGCCCAAGGTCCAATTCCCAGACACCTTTAGTGACGTTTCCGAAGGCCTGTCCCAGCAACTCGGTTTCCATGAGCCTTTCGGATGTCGCACAAAAGGCGCGCGCCGCGATATCGACGTCGATCAGTTCTTCTTTGTCATGCGCGTTGAAGGCCGCCACAACGAACACAGCATCATTCCACCCAGAGCCATGTTCAAGCACATCTGAAATCCAGGCTTCAGTATCCCGAGAATTCGCGACAGTTCCCTGGTCAATCGCAGCTTCAAGCCCGTGAGAGTAGGCAAACCCCCCAACAGGATAGGCAGGGGACAACCATTGTGTCAGCGTCAGGATATTGGCGTCAGTGGGTGTGGCCATGGGTCCTGCCGTGGCCATAGGCCCCGCCTTCGGGGGTGAATGGTTCATTCACCTCTCGCACTTTTGCTCCGATTTTAAGAAGCATATCACGGATGACGTGATCGACTTGGATCAACAGGCGAGTCTTTTCAATCTGACAAGGCGTGTGCCGATTGCCGATATGCCAGGCGATACGTGTCAGGTCCGGTGCTTTTACCTCCAGCAACACTTCCGGTGCTGCCTGTATTTCCACTTCGCGACCGTCGTCCAAAACCAACGCGCCACCGTGGTTCAGTGAGGTCGTTTGCGCGAGATCGATGAGAATCTGTTCGCCGCTTTCGCAGGTAAGAACCTTACGCCGCAAAAAACGGTTGTCGTAGGTCAACGAGAGACAGTCTGCCGGATCGCCATGCGTGTGATCCGAATACTGGCGCGCAGTGCAGAGCAGGGCGGTCATACCATCACCTCCTCTGCAGCGGGAATATTCAGAGCCAGATTGAGTCCGAGAACACTCGGTGCACGATCCGTTCGCGCGTCAGACCGCGGTTTTTCAACTCTTCGTCGCTGAGCGATTGCAGGAATTCGACTTGCCGGACGCGAGATTGAGCTTCGGCTACGCTGATCAGGGCCGAGTAAATTGACGACCCGATGGATACGATTAAACCGGCCAGCGAAAAGCGCGTGTTTGTATGTGTTGCTGAGTGTGCCATTTGGACCCTCGTAAACGTTGGTCCTCCCATGGGTTTTTATATCTGTCATATTGGCCTCACTTAGAAGTGCGTATTTGGTCATTGCTGCCTTGCACGCGCCGCAACGCAGCACATTTTTTGATCAGAATAAAAAATATCGTTGCGCCATCGGCAGCGTTTCGGCGGGTTGGCAAGTCAGCAATTCGCCATCCGCACGCACCTCGTAGGTTTCCGGGTCGACCTCGACATGCGGTGTCGCGTTGTTCAGCAGAAGATCCTGCTTGCCAATTTCTCGTGTGTTTTGGACGGCGACGGTTTGCTTTGCCAATCCCAGTGTATCACCGATCCCATCCGCATGGGCCGCCTGCGAGACAAATGTGATCGCCGAGTTTTCCACCGACCGTCCGTAAGCGCCAAACATCGGCCGACTATAAACCGGCTGCGGTGTAGGGATCGACGCGTTGGGATCGCCCATTTGCGCGCAGGCTATGGTGCCGCCCAGCAGAACCATCTCGGGCTTCACGCCGAAAAAGGCCGGGTTCCAAAGGACGAGGTCAGCGCGTTTGCCTTCCTCGATGCTCCCGATCTCGTGGCTGAGCCCATGGGCAATAGCAGGGTTGATCGTATATTTGGCGATATAGCGACGGACGCGAAAGTTGTCGTTCTCACCGGTTTCTTCGGCCAGGCGCCCGCGCTGTTTCTTCATCTTGTCAGCGGTTTGCCACGTGCGGATCAAAACCTCTCCGACCCGACCCATGGCCTGACTGTCAGACGCGATGATGCTGAATGCGCCCATGTCGTGCAGTATATCTTCGGCTGCGATCGTCTCACGCCGGATGCGGCTTTCGGCAAAGGCCACGTCCTCGGGGATGGATTTGTCGAGGTGGTGACAGACCATCAGCATATCCAAATGTTCCTCAACCGTGTTCACGGTGAAGGGCCGCGTGGGATTGGTGGAGGACGGCAGAACGTGGTTCTCGCCGCAGATCTTGATGATATCCGGGGCATGGCCTCCGCCTGCGCCTTCGGTGTGGAAGGCGTGGATAGTGCGACCCTTCATGGCCGCCACGGTGTTTTCGACAAAGCCTGATTCATTGAGCGTGTCGGTGTGAATCATCACCTGCACGTCCATCGCGTCGGCCACCGACAGGCAGCAATCAATGGCGGCCGGGGTGGTTCCCCAGTCCTCGTGCAGTTTCAGGGCACAGGCTCCGGCTTTGACCTGTTCTTCGAGCGCGGCAGGCAGCGAAGCGTTGCCCTTACCCGCAAAGGCTAGATTCATCGAGAAAGCATCCGCCGCCTGCAACATCCGCCCGATATGCCATGGACCGGGGGTGCAAGTGGTGGCCAATGTCCCATGCGCAGGACCTGTGCCCCCGCCCAGCATGGTTGTCAGGCCGGAATGCAGCGCGTCTTCGATCTGTTGCGGGCAGATGAAGTGGATATGACTGTCGAACCCACCTGCCGTCAGGATACGACCCTCGCCAGCAATGGCCTCGGTTCCGGGTCCTATGATGATGTCGACACCGGGTTGTGTATCGGGGTTTCCCGCCTTGCCGATCTTGGCGATCCGCCCGTCTTTCAGGCCAACGTCGGCCTTGTAGATGCCCGAGTGATCAACGATCAGAGCATTAGTGATGACCGTATCCACGGCGCCTTCGGCGCGCGTGGTCTGAGATTGCCCCATCCCGTCGCGGATTACCTTTCCGCCACCAAACTTGACCTCTTCGCCATAGCTGGTCAGATCATGTTCGACCTCGATCACAAGATCGGTGTCGGCCAGCCGCAGCTTGTCCCCTGCGGTCGGGCCGAACATCGCGGCGTAGTCTGAGCGCTTGATTTTTGCTGGCATCAGAGTGCCCCCATGACCTTTTGATTGAAGCCGTAGACCCTGCGCGCACCACTGATCGGGATTAGCAAAACTTCGCGGGCCTGCCCCGGTTCGAACCGCACAGCGGTGCCTGGCGCAATGTCCAGGCGCAGGCCACGCGCGGCAGTTCGGTCAAAGTCGAGCGCCGGGTTGGTTTCGGCGAAATGGTAGTGTGAGCCGACCTGAACCGGGCGGTCGCCGGTATTGGCGACCATCAAAGTGATCGCATCAGTGTCGGGGTTCAGGGTAATTTCACCATCAGCCGGGAACAGCTCCCCGGGGATCATTTGTTCAGCTTTGTGATCAGCGCGACAGCAGCCAGCGCAACAACCGCCAGCCCAACGCCCATCGCCGCATAATCGGTGCCGTGGGCGTGGATATGCGTTCCGTTATGGGCGGCTGCCGGGCCAGCGAAGATCAGGGCGGGGAAAAGCATGCGTGTCATATTGGTTTCCTTTTCAGCGAATGGGGTTGTGGACGGTCACCAGCTTGGTGCCATCTGGAAAGGTGGCTTCGACCTGAACTTCGTGGATCATTTCGGGCACACCTTCCATGCATTGCTCTCGGGTGATCACCTCGGCCCCGACTTGCATCATGTCAGCAACTGAACGCCCATCGCGTGCACCTTCGACCACGGCATCGGTGATCAGGGCGATCGCCTCGGGGTGGTTCAGTTTGACGCCGCGGTCCAGCCGTTTGCGGGCGACTTCGGCGGCCATGGCGACCAACAGTTTGTCTTTTTCGCGAGGGGTCAGGTTCATGTCAAAGTATCCAGCATCGAGGTAGCGCGTCTTTGTTCAACCGTCGCAAGATAGGCATCAATGTGCGACGGAGGGCAAAGCTGTTTTCGGCAAGAACACGAGCAACCAACAGGTCATTGCGGATCATAGTTGCACCTGCGGTATTGGGCAGCATCTGACGAATGGCATTCAGATGACCTTCGGCTGACTCCGATACGAAGACGATCAACGCCATCGCACCCGCGCCGTTTGCAATATGCGGTTTGGACAGATGTTTGTGCCAATCACCCGAGTACTGGATCGCGTCAAGGAACACCTTTTTTCCTTGGTACCGTATCTCGATCCGATCGTTTAGACGGATATCGGTCAGCGTCTCGCCCATCGCAATGCGGCCGAAGACCAGCGGCTCTACCATCAGCATCTCGGCATCTGGCGCCATCTCGATTTTCAGGCGTCGCTCCAGAGCGCTGCCATTGAACAGAATAGTCTCTTGCGGCAACCAGTTCAGCCGGGCTTCAGTCTCAACAGTCAGATGATTGGTAATCTGGCCACATTCTTGCGGCTTGGCCTTGTAGGCGCGCTCGCAGGCTTGTGTTGTCAAAGTCAGCGCCGTTCCTTTTGCTGCCTTACCGGAAAGTCGAAATGAGTCGCCTCCGGTTACGCCGCCTGCCGTGTTAAGAAGAACCGCGTCAAGATCAGGTGTGTTGGTTCTGGGGAACAGGCATTTATAAGACCCGGACTGGCGAAACTTGTTCAGCACCGTCCTGTCACCCAATTGCTTGGTACTCAAACTGACGGCGCCTGCAGCGCGCGGTGGAATAGCACTGTGCGTGGGCAATATGGCTGCAACGTGGGTAATAGGGCACCTTTGGAGCTTTGATTGGTGCCACTTGTTTCTCTGTTGAGGGGGCGGAACACTAATCTACAGAGTCGAAATCTGCTTAATTCGACATCGCGCGGCTAAATTTTAGACAGCGACCTCGGTCTTGGATGAAAAAATAGGCGCATCGCGCCGATTTTCCGAATTGGGTTAAAGGTAAGTTGCCAAGCTTGCTGCGATGCAGAAACCGTATGGGTGCCACCGCGGAGATGACCCGGGGGTGTGTGACGGCTGCGCGAATTGGACCTCGAACACAACCGCCACACGGAACGCAACAACAGTTGCGGGGATCAGGTAGAAGAAGAGTGTGCCTTTGTGCAAGCCCTCTCTCCCGGCCCCGTCAGGAGGATCACATGAAATCGCTCAAATCCACACTCGCCGGATCGGCAGTATTTGCTGTCATGGCCACCGCCGCCTTGTCGACCGAAGACACGATCAAGGTTGGAGTGCTGCATTCGCTTTCCGGTACGATGGCGATCTCGGAAACGACGTTGAAAGACACCATGCTGATGCTGATTGACCAGCAAAACGCCAAGGGCGGTCTGCTGGGTAAACAGCTTGAAGCTGTCGTGGTCGACCCGGCCTCTGACTGGCCTCTGTTTGCCGAAAAAGCGCGTGAGCTGCTAACCGTCCACGAGGTGGATGTAATCTTTGGCAATTGGACTTCGGTGAGCCGCAAGTCGGTTCTGCCAGTGATCGAGGAACTAAACGGTCTTCTGTTCTATCCGGTCCAGTATGAGGGCGAAGAAAGCTCTAAAAACGTCTTCTATACCGGTGCCGCTCCGAACCAACAGGCCATCCCCGCCACGGACTATTTCCTGGAGGAACTGGGGGTCGAGAAATTCGCTCTGCTCGGCACAGACTATGTCTACCCCAGGACCACCAACAATATCTTGGAAAGCTATCTGAAGCAAAAAGGTATCGCGGAAGCAGATATCTTCGTCAATTACACGCCTTTCGGCCATTCCGACTGGTCCAAGATCGTGGCGGACGTGGTCGCGCTGGGCGCGGATGGTAAAAAAGTCGGTGTGATCTCGACCATCAATGGTGACGCCAATATTGGTTTTTACAAGGAATTGGCAGCGGCTGGTGTTTCGGCAGATGACATTCCGGTCGTGGCCTTCTCGGTCGGTGAGGAAGAACTGTCTGGTTTGGACACCACCAACCTCGTCGGTCACCTCGCCGCTTGGAACTACTTCCAGTCGGCGGATACTGAGGCCAACGCGGAATTTGTGGACACCTGGAAAGCCACCATGGGTGATGAACGTGTGACCAATGACCCGATGGAGGCGCATTACATCGGCTTCAACATGTGGGTAAACGCCGCGACCGAGGCCGGTTCGACCGAAGTCGATGCTGTACGCGCCGCGATGTATGGGCAGGAATTCCCGAACCTGACCGGAGGCACCGCTGTGATGCTGCCGAACCATCACCTCGCGAAACCGGTTCTGATCGGTGAAATTCAGGAAGACGGTCAGTTCGATATCATCAGCGAAACCGACGTCGTGCCGGGTGACGCCTGGACCGACTTCCTGCCGGAGTCGGCTGTGCTCGTCTCCGATTGGAAAGAGCTGGGTTGCGGTATGTACAACACCGAGACCAAGACCTGCGTTCAGACCCTGTCGAACTACTAACCGACACGCAAGGCGGGTTTGTTTGCCCGCCTTGCTAAAATAAAGACATTCGGGTTTCACCACATGGTACGACTTTTCCTTGCGGGCCTCGCAATCCTGTGCGCCTGCCTGACTGCCAACGCTCAAGAGGTCGGTCTACAACCGATCCTGCAAGAGCATCAGGAGATCATCGCCAAAAGCTCGCGCAAGACGATCAAACCGGCGATTGATGCGATTGCATCAAGCGGCTTGCCTCAGGCGCAAGTGATGCTTGAGACATGGGCAGCCAAGAACATGTGGATGCGCAAGTCGGACGGTCTGTTCTTTTCTGGCCAGAAAGGAGAGGGGCGGTCGTATGAATTGACCGACTTCGATACCGGAGAAGTCGTCGGTACATTTGAGAAATCCGAGCTTAGGCAGCTGAAGCCCAACAGCGGTATCCGCGCGATGATCGGGACCGCTCTGGTCCAGTTTCAATTGACCGATCCGGATCGCGCAAAACGTCTGGCCGCATTGCAATCCATCCAACGTGATCCCGAAAGTGCACTCTTGGAGCCACTTCGCGCTTCGATAGGGGATGAACCCGAAGCAGAGTTGAAGGCGCAAAAGCAGCGGCTGGAACGGTTGCTGACGATTGGTTTTGACGAAGATACCGCAGCCCGCGTGGCGGCGATCAAAGAAATGTCCGGCGATCTGGGCGTAGACGTTCGTGCGGCTCTGAACCCGTTGCTCGTCACTGCCCGCCAAGCCGCTACCGAATTGCCCCAGGACCTTAACGTCGCCGTTATTCTTGAAGCGGGCTCAGACGCCTTAACGTCTGACGAAGCATATGACTTGCTCGTTGCAGGAAACCTGGCCGCACCGCGTGTTTCGGCGGAAGATATCAGATCGGCACTGGCGGCCAATATAGAAGGTGGTCGTGTAGGTGGTACTCCCGTCGCACAGCTGAATTCAGATGCAATGCGCGCGCGTGCGTATAACTCTCTGGCAGAGGCGGGGACTGTGCCAGCCTTGGTCACGAAGGCGGATGTCAACGCCGCAGTTAACACGCATGTATTCTTCGAAACCTACAGTGAGCCATCTGCCGAGGTCACTGAAGCAGCAGAGAAAGCCCTGCAACAGATCGAACTGAAGGTCGGCCTGAGCCAAACACTCGACCTGACGCTGGACGCGATCTCACTGGCGTCGATCTATTTCCTCGCCGCCATCGGTCTGGCCATCACCTTCGGCGTGATGGGCGTGATCAACATGGCCCATGGCGAGTTCATCATGATGGGTGCTTATACCGGCTACGTGGTGCAGCAGATTATCCCTGATCATACGCTTTCGATCATGGTTGCTATTCCAATTGCTTTTGCTGTCACCTTCGCGATGGGCGTCGCTATGGAGCGGTTGGTGATCCGCTGGCTTTACGCTCGCCCATTGGAGACGTTGCTGGCAACGTTCGGCATCTCAATTGCCCTACAGCAGCTGGCCAAGAATATCTTTGGCACGCAGGCGCGCCCGCTGACTGCTCCCGATTGGTTGGATGGTTCGTGGATGCTGAATGACGTGGTTTCAATCAGCTACATCCGCATTGCGATCTTCGTTCTGGCGCTTATTTTTCTGGGACTTTTCCTCTACATCATCAAACGGACGAGGCTAGGGCTTGAGATGCGTGCAGTAACGCAGAACTCGCGCATGGCGGCGTCAATGGGGATTAATCCCGGGCGAGTGAATATGCTGACCTTTGGGCTTGGCTCCGGCATTGCCGGCATCGCCGGGGTCGCGATTGGCCTATTCGCCAAGGTCACGTCCGATCTGGGCAGCGACTATATCGTGCAAAGTTTCATGACAGTGGTTGTGGGCGGGGTTGGTAACATCTGGGGGGCGCTTGCAGGTGCGGGTATGATCGGCTTCCTGCAGAAGGGGATCGAGTGGATGAACCCGTCGAACACCCTCGCGGCCCAAACCTACATGATCATCTTCATCATCATTTTCATCCAGTTTCGGCCGCGGGGCATTATCGCCCTCAAGGGTCGCGCGGCGGGGGATTGAGCCATGGAACGCAGCTTTATCGCCAAGAACCCATCCGTGCTGGTCTTTCTTGCCATCCTGTCCCTGTTCACCCTGAGCGTAACCATCCTGTCCGAGGGTTTCGGGATCGGTGTAATCTCGACCAGTTTCGTCAAAACGCTGGGCAAAACCCTGTGCCTTTGCCTGATCGCAGTGGCGATGGATCTGGTCTGGGGCTTCACCGGCATCCTGTCACTGGGTCACTTCGCCTTCTTCGGGCTGGGGGGCTACATGATCGGCATGTGGCTGATGTACGAACGCACCCGCCTGATCGTGGTCGACTCGCTGGCACAGGCCGAAATTCCACCGACGTCGTCCGAAGTGGTGGACGCGATTGGAACACAAGTCTTTGGCGTTGTCGGATCGTCGGAGTTTCCGTTGATCTGGGCGTTCTCCCACAGCCTGACCCTGCAACTGATCCTGGTTGTGCTGGTCCCGGGTCTGTTGGCGCTGGTCTTCGGATGGTTGGCTTTCCGGAGCCGTGTCACCGGTGTATACCTATCGATCCTGACACAGGCGATGACGTTGGCACTGGCCCTGTATCTGTTTCAGAACGACAGCGGGTTGCGTGGGAACAACGGCTTGTCCGGCCTGCAGAACCTGCCAGGTGTCACCGCTTCGCAGGACGTGGTGTCGATCTGGTTCCTCTGGGCCTCGGCGCTGGCCTTGGGTCTGGGCTATATGCTGGCAGCCTGGATCGTGTCAGGCAAGTTCGGCTCGGTCATCCGCGGCATTCGCGATAACGAGGCACGGGTGCGCTTCCTTGGCTATTCAGTCGAGGTATTCAAGCTGGCCGTCTTCACCCTGACTGCTTGTATCGCAGCCATTGCCGGCGCGCTTTATTACCCGCAAGCAGGCATCATCAATCCCGAGGAAATGGCCCCTATCGCCTCGATCTATTTGGCCGTCTGGGTCGCCATCGGTGGACGAGGCCGATTGTATGGCGCGGTAATTGGTGCAGCTTTTGTCAGTCTTCTGAGCACGTGGTTCACGGGCGGACAGGCCCCGGATATTCCGCTTGGATTTTACACGATCAAATGGGTCGACTGGTGGCAGGTGCTATTGGGCATAACTTTTGTGTTGGTTACGCTGTTCGCCCCGCAGGGTATCGGAGGATTGTTCGACTTGTGGACCGACAGCCGCCACCCGGACAGGCATGGGGCAAATCTGGGACCGGATGACGGCGCTCTGCGCGAGAAGGAGGCCATCGAATGAGCACTTTGCTTGAGGTTAGCGGCGTTTCGGTCACTTTCGATGGTTTCCGTGCTATCAACAACTTGTCGTTTCAGATCGGCGAGGCCGAGCTTCGCGCCGTGATCGGCCCAAACGGGGCAGGCAAGACCACGTTCATGGACATCATTACAGGTAAAACCCGGCCCGATGAAGGACGTGTCATCTGGGGGGAGAAATCGGTATCTTTGTTGGGGCTGTCCGAGGCAAAGATCGCTCAGGCTGGGATCGGAAGGAAGTTTCAGAAACCCACGGTTTTCGAAGACCAGACCGTGCAGGAAAACTTGCTGATGGCGCTTCAGAACAAACGTGGCTGGCTTCACGTGCTTTTCTATCGAACCTCCACTGACGATTTGCAGAAAGTTGAAGATCTGGCTGTCGAAATCGGCCTGTATCAGAATCTAAGCCGCAAAGCTGGTGAACTGAGCCACGGTCAAAAGCAGTGGCTGGAAATTGGCATGCTGCTGGCTCAGGAGCCGCGACTTTTGCTGGTGGACGAGCCTGCCGCTGGCATGACACCGCAGGAGCGCGAACACACCACCGACTTGCTAGTACAAGCCGCCAGAACCCGTGCCGTTGTTGTGGTGGAACACGATATGGAATTTGTCCGACGCCTGAATTGCAAAGTCACGGTTCTACACGAAGGGTCCGCCTTGGCTGAAGGCAGTCTTGATCACGTGACATCTAACCAGGACGTCATCGACGTATATCTAGGGCGCTAAACAATGCTGAAGCTAACAGATCTGACTTTGCATTATGGGCATTCGCAAATCCTCAACGGGATTTCCATGGAAGCCAGACAAGGTGAAGTGACTTGCGTGATGGGGACCAATGGTGTCGGGAAAACCAGCCTGATGAAAGCAATATCAGGTACGCATCCGCGATCGGGCGGCAGTCTGGAACTGGACGGGGAAATTCTGGGCGTCCTGCCCGCTCATCAAATGGCGTGGAAAGGTGTGGCCTATGTCCCACAAGGTCGTGAGATATTTCCTTTGCTCACAGTTCGCGAAAATCTTGAAACGGGGTATGCCTGTCTGCCTGCCAGCGAACATTTCATTCCAGGTGATATATTTGATATGTTCCCGGTCCTCAAACAGATGCAAAACCGTCGCGGAGGTGACCTTTCTGGCGGTCAGCAGCAACAGCTGGCGATTGCACGGGCATTGATAACACGACCACGCCTGCTTCTGTTGGACGAGCCGACCGAAGGTATTCAGCCCAACATCATCCAACAGATAGGCGAAGTCATCCGACACCTCAGAACCACGAGCGGAATGGCAATCATTCTAGTGGAGCAATACTTTGACTTTGCCTATGAACTTGCCGACAGATTTATCGCGTTGCGACGAGGAGAAGTCATAATCAACGGCACCAGGGAAGACGTGACACGCGATGAGTTGCTGCAGGCTGTAGCAGTCTAGTGCTGATACTTGAAATTGGTTTCGGAATTGAAGGATGAAATCCAAAATTTGGCACAATCTAAGCTCGGGACATGGTTTGATCATCTGAACAGGTTCAATTGAAACTGTATTTTCTTCTGAAACCCGATCGTGCGATGTCTTCCGGCTTGAAGAGCAAATATTTTTTGATCAGATGACGGGCTTCATTTCGTCCTATGGCTCGACGTGGACGCTCCTCGAACTTGCACCGCAATTAACGTAGTGACGGCTTTCTAGACGCACCTTTGTTGTGGAAGGCTTTTGAGCAGCAAACGGCAAAACCTGTACGCCGAAGAATTACCGATTGACTAATAGTCAATGACTTAAGTGTCATTGGAGGGTAAAACTATGTATCGCACAACTTTCCTGTTGAATGTCACACAAACCTGATCCAACCGTCATAGTCAGACCAGAAAAGCAGGGTACTTTCGACATCGGAAGGCGCTGCCAACGTTGGGCATCAGTTGAATTTGACCTTTGCGTCCTAAGCTTTCCGCAATAACGGGGGCGCTGCAGCCGGAGGGCGGCCCGGTTACGCGAATCTACTCCGTCCGAGGCAGGAGCAAAGCAGTGCATCTTGATGAACTGTAAGAAGCCGCATCGCGTTACATCGATCTAACCCTTGTTCTGCGCGAAACATCCAAAGAGGACCGCCTCGACGCATCAGCCTTTTTCGGTTTCGCGAGAGACGTGGTGGAAAAAACCGGTTTGTATTGCGGACCCGTCACCCTTCGGGATGTTTTTGGAAAGGCCTTAATGAAAAAGGCCTGTTCGCCCGACGCTTTCACTATGCGTTGTTCGAGATCCGATAAGTATTCAATGTCCGTTTTTGTTGTTGGCGGTGTAATCAAATGCTGCCTCCAGCTCTACACTCAGACTTGCGGCCATATCAAAAAACCGTCGTCGCACGGTCTCGGCGTAGGGATTGGCCTTCTCAATCGCTTCGAATACTTCTGGCGCATCGTGCTGAACCATGGAAATCGCCTCAGACAGCAAGTCAAAACTCTTCGTGGTCATGCGCGTTGGCAGCGGTCCCATTCGCAGAAGCACTTTGGCGATGAGGTGCGTGAGCCCTTGAACTACTGCCGCTTCTTGGTCGTGATCTTCTGGTGTTGTCATGATGACAGTCAGACCCAGTGTCTTGCGCAAAAACGCAGCAAGTCTGGCATGTTGCCTTCCCTGAATGGGGCAGACGGCAATTTTCAAACCCTTAATACCTGTCGCAGCACTCTGAGGACCAAACAAGGGGTGGGTCGCGATTATGTCTACATCGTTCGGTAGCCGCCGCCGCATGATTTCCGAGGGAACTACCTTTACTGAGCCTACATCAACAATCAGCGCGCTGGGCTTACAAGCAGCCGCGATCTCGCTGACAACTTGCTCAAATGAGGACACTGGTGCAGCAATGAGGACCACGTCAGCCTGCGATACTGAGTATAATGATGACGGACGTACTCCGAGTTGCTTTGCGGCCTTGGCAACGTCTGGGGACGGATCGTAAGCAGATATTTCGAAGTGCTGGCTAAGATGAAGGGCTGCAAGCTGTCCGAACGCACCAAACCCCACGATACCTAGTGAAGTGTTTTGATTTCTTCTGTTGTTGTTCATTTTTCGACCTTTAAATTTGCCGCCCGGCACAAGGTCGATTGTTTGTTGACCGCTGTCAGGGGCAGCGGAAACTAATGATGAAGCACCCGCAGCTATCGAAGCTGAGGATAATAGTCCTGGAGTGCAAAGAACGATTTCATCATGACAACAGCGATAAGACACCCGAGAGAGCAGAGTCAACGATATTGCTGCATAGCGGCAATCGGCTAGGGCGCTGCGTTTTAGAGTTTTGGATTCTATGCGGCCGTTCGACCAACTCGATTTGAAGCCCGCATTGCGGGTAAAGTAGATGTTGCTTTTGACTCAGACTGTCCTTCTGGCAGCCGATTACTCGGCTGCCAAAGCCTTGTGCCGGCAATAACATGATGCTTTGATTGGCACTTCGGCGCGGGCAGCGGCCTTGTCCAGTTGTAGTTTTATTTGGGGCGCTTCAACCGTTTCACCGCGCCGAGTTAGGCATTCGTACAAGCCGTGCAAGCTCCAGACATTGCCTGGGTGCTGGCAGGCCCGGCTAAGCGTTGCATCCAGACCAAGGTCGGCGCGATAGACGCTTTCCGCTTCCACCATATGGCCTTGCTCCAATAATAAAGCGCCGAGCGCATGCCGAGTGGGCTGCATCCAACCCCAGGGTTCGTCATAGGGCAGCGCATCATCAATCTCGACCGATCTGCGCAGATGCTCGAAAGCGCTCTCGTGCTCTCCCTTGTGATAGGCTAGCTCACCTAGCATCATTTGCTCAGCAACCTTCAAGATGTCGAGGCACGTGTTGTTGAACAGCATTCTGGTTTCAGGCACCTGATCCAAAGCTTCATAATACTTTACCTTTTCACCATCGGCTTCAGTGATCTTGTGCTGGTTCGCCAAGGCAACGGTTCGCGCGTACCGCATCATGGCGGTAGTGACGCAGAAAAGCTCTTCATCCACTGGCAGGTCCTGATCGAGTATCTCTTGCCAGCGTCCGAACCGGATCAGAACATGTTGCTTCATAGGGATGAAACCTTCGAACCAGTCGGCCATGGGGCGAAGGGTCTCCGCAGGTAATGTCGCAATCAATTCTTCCGCCGCTTCTATCGCTGCACTCGGTTGTCCGAGGAACATCGCCCCGTAGATCTTGAAGTGGTAATTGTGGCAGCGATAAACGGAGTAGAAGTTGTCGGGGCCTTCGTGCTTCAGAAACTTCCTGTCGGCAACGATGGCCGCTTGATTGCGAAGCACCACGTTCATGTAGTCACCGCACAAAACGTCGACATGAGTAGGCATATGCAGTAGGTGCCCGGCGTCCGGAATCAGTGTGCTGAGCGCATCGCCATGGCGCAGCGCCCTTTCGGGGTGTGGGGACATTTCCATCAGATGGATATACATGTGTAGAAGCCCAGCATGTTCCCATGCGCCAGGAAGAGAGGAGAACGCTGTGTCGAGCACGCCAATTGCCTCAAGCGTGTCTGCGCCTTCGGCTGGCTTCCCGGTCCGTAAATCCCAAAGCTGCCAAGGCGTCCGGTTCATGATAGCCTCGGCAAGGACGGCGCACACGTCCAGATCATTGCTGAATTCGGCATGGACTTTGCGCATTGCGGTAGCAAAGGCATCATTCCAGGGTCTGAAATCCTCTACGTCTGGCGAACTCGGATAGCGGGATGGGATCGCCTCGATCAAGGCACGTTCAATTGGTGTCAATCGATCTAAAAGCGCGGTAGCGGCTTCGATTGATGCACTTGCCAATGCGATGCAGTCGGGCTTCTCGTCGTCCTCAAAAGTTTCCCAAGGCTTGTTGTAGTTAGGTCCGATGCAATACGCGATGCCCCAATGCGCCATCGCACAATCGGGGTCGGCGGCAAGAGCCTTTTGAAAGCAAACTATCGCCTCTTCGTGATTATAGGCATATGTCCACGCCAAGCCCCGATCAAACCATCTCTGAGCGTTATCTGACGACGTTGAAATCTTACGAGTGTAGTCGCCGAGGTCGTAGTACTCCATCGGGATTTTCCCCCACTAAATTCGCTAAGTTTATCATGGAACGCCTTGAGTCGATAGCGACGCCGCAATTTGGCGAGAAATGGAGTACCTGCTCATTCTTTTAGCTGATTTGCGCTCACTGTTGTCATGTGGGCGCTTCTGTCTGATGACGCCTGTCTTCGCTATGCGGTTCTTGGCTGTCTCCGGTTCGAGGTTTCAGTCTTTCAGGTCCGGTTCTTCCGTCTGCGTAAGCTCATCAAGATCGAGGCAAGGACAGAGACTCGGACAAAACGGCCTTTCGCAAAAAGACGTATCTGCAGGCACTTTACGTGACTGTATCTCCGATTTTCCGACTTTTAGAGACCTTGCGAACGGTAATCTCGAAGCAAAAAACACGCCTTCTGACAAGTTATCGATTCTAACATCTTATGGGCGTGGTAGAGTTTTCGAGCAATCTTGCGGGAAATAACCATGAGCCAACGTCGCCTTGCTGCAATCCTGTCTCTCGACGTCGTCGGCTTCAGTCGGATGATGCAGGGTGGCTCAAAGGCACTGCTCAAAACACTGAACACGCTGTACCGCGATTTGGTGACACCAATCGTCGGACAGCACCATGGCCGGGTGGTCAAACTTCTTGGCGATGGGGCACTAATAGAATTTCCGTCAGCGAGTCACGCACTCGAAGGGGCAATCGCGATTCAATCCCACCTTAGAGAGCCAGACCATCCATATTTGGTTCCAGAACGCATTCAGCTTAGAGCAGGCTTGCATGTAGGCGATGTCACTGTGGACGGTGAAGATATCTTCGGAGACGGCGTAAACATTGCGGCACGTCTCCAAGCGGCAGCTGAACCCGGTGGCATTCTGGTCTCAAAAGTACTCTGCGATCTTGCCGGGTCGGATTATGCCAACCGATTGCACAGAGAGGGACTGCGGACACTCAAAGGTATTGCACAGCCGATTGAGGTATTGTCGATTAATTTCACTGATGAAGGTGTATCAAAGTCACGAGTTGATTTCGCCAAAACACAAGAAATCCGCTACTGTCAAACTGATGACGGCATTAGTCTGGCTTGGAGCGTAGTGGGTGACGGATCCCCGGTTGTTAAAGCACCAAGTTGGATTGGACATCTAGAACTGGACTGGCGCAATCCTGCGGTGGCTCCAATTTGCACTTCGGTTGCGCAACATCACCGACTAATTCGATTTGATGCACGGCTCAACGGTCTTTCTGACTGGGATGCAGAAACTTGCACGTTCGATAGGTTCGTCGATGACTTGGAAACCGTTTACGACACGGCTGGTTTAAAGCGCGCGCCAATCCTTGCGATTTCACAGGGGTCTGCTGTAGCCGCCGCCTTTGCAGCCCGTCGACCAGACCGGGTCTCGGCAATTGTTATGATCGGTGGTTTCCCAGTAGGACGAGCAAAACGTAAGTCTCCGAAGGATGTGGCGCGGGCTCTGGCTATGAAACACATGATGACTGCAGGGTGGGACGACGAGTATCCGTCTCTACGCGATTTGATGGCGCAGATCATTGTGCCAGGCGCGAGCCAAGAAGCCCGGCGGCAATATGCAAAAGACATGAGCCAAATGATCTCGCCCGAAAACATGGGACGGTATCGCGATGTGATCGACCAAATTGATATCCGGCAAACATTGTCAAAGGTTGAGGTGCCGTGCCTGGTTTGTCATGCGACGGGAGACAGGATGCAACCGGTCGATCAGGGGCGACTGTTCGCTAAGGGATTACCCAACGCGAAGTTCATCGCCTACGAAAGCTCTAACCATGCCATGCCGGACAACGACCCAGAGTGGCCGCGTTTCGAGAGAGACGCATTGGCTTTCTTAGCAGAACACAAGTGAAAGGTTATGTCAGATTAACTAGGCTTCACCGTGGCACGGGATGGCGTTTGGGAATGACCAGACCAAACTCCGTCAAGTACTTCAAAAGCATTCCCGAGGTCATTCGCCCAATCGTGATCCTGGTAGGCATCGACCGCTATCCGGCGATTGAAGTAGTGGTTTGCTTGGTCCGCAGGGGAACTGACCACTCAACCAAAGATCGCTTCATATTAAACCCGTTAAACATCGCTTGTCGTTTGTTTTATCCCATTTATGGCGAGCGGGTTTGAAGGTGCTGGCTGAAGTATGCGTACCCGATCCGCAGTTTGTACAGGGAGCAACTATGGCCGCTTAGGTAAACAAACGTTGGGCATGCGATGAAGTGGGCTTTTGTTCGCAGCCTATTCTGCGCGGTTGCACCTGCATCCGGTCAATTTGCGCGCTTCGCAATCGACTAGTGCCTTGAGCCGATCTACCACCTCAACGACATCGAGGTTTAGCGCTTTAGAACCCACTTATGCGTTCTATGAGCCAGTACATCGATACTGACCCGATGCCATAAGCGGCAATCACAGTCGCCCTTTGGCTAACTGGACGTGCCATCAATCGCCAGATCGCGACAAGAAGTGCCAAAGCTCCGACAAAGCTCAACTGACCAGCTTCGACGCCTAGGTTGAAGGCAAACAAGGCTGCAGGAATATCGTTGGAGGGAAGTCCTATCTCGGCCAAAGCGCCTGCAAAACCAAGGCCGTGCAAAAGCCCAAATCCGAAACAAACGATCCAGGGCTTTTGTTTTGAAAGTCGAAAACGCCCGTCACCGCCCTTAACAATTTCCATTGCCAAAAAAACGATAGAAAGCGCAATGACGGCCTCGACCGGCGGGCCGGGGACATTCAGAAATCCTAGCGTTGCCAGTGCCAGTGTTATTGAATGTGCCAAGGTGAATGCCGTGATTGCTCCCGCCAGTCTCCACGGATTAGGGACCAATATAAATAGGGCGAAGACGAAGAGCAGATGATCCCAGCCTTCTAGTATGTGTTCATAACCCAACTGAAAATAGGCTATGAAAACAGACCATGTTGTCTGTTCAAAAGGTATATTTTGGATGGCAGCATCCGGGGTGAAACGAAGCGTGGCAGGCTCGGCGTGCAGAGGATGCACACGGACCAAAACGTCGTTCTTTTGTGCCGCCAGTCCGTCGATCTCGATGGATTGGCCCGCGATCTCAGCACGGCATTCGACAACCCAGGAAGAAACCCACGCTCGCCCATCGGAGATTGGGTCAGGGCCGTGTGTGGGTGTACAGCCATCCGGTAACACCGCATCAATCGCCATTGGTTGACCATACACATCTGGTTTTCGCCAATGAACACTCCAAGTGTCCGTAGTGATTTGTCGAATTTCCAAGTATCCCGGATCAAGCGCATGCGCGTTGGCGTACCCCGTGGGCCACGCGAACAGCAGAGCAAACATCAAGCTGAAGAAGAAGTTCATTTGACCTGACCTGTGAGATCGGGTGCTGTGATCTCATAATTGTCGGCAAGAGCCTCGTATTGCGCCTGCGCCAAATCTTCGCTCATGGCGCGACGCCAATCACGAAGCACCACACTGTGGATCTCTTGCAAGCGAGGTATCCGGCTTGGTTCAATGGCAAGCACTTTCACCAGATGGATGCCGTAACCCGATTGGACCGGCCCCATCCACTGGCCTTTTTCGAGATTGGCGAGACCATTGGAAAATCCGGTTCCAAAGACCGAGTCGATTACCCGTGTCGCGGTTAGGGGCATTGATGCAGGCAGTAGTGTCGCGCTTTCCAAGCCGGAAGTCTCTTGCTCCGCACGCAAGGCGGCCAGTGCCCTTTCAATCTCGGTCTCACTTGGTTCTTCACCAAGAAAAACTTGAGTGAACGCGACCTTATTGGGTGTCGCGTAGCGGTCCGTGTTTTGTTGGAGGAAAGCCTCTAGATCTTCGTCTTCTGGAATAACTGAAGCGGCGATGGCTTCGGTCAGAAAATCCATCTTTTGGCTCAGCCGCGATCTAATCACGCTATCTCCGCGTTCCAAGCCAAGCTTTCTTGCTTCCCTAACTAAAACTTCTTCGCGAATTGAAGCGTCGACCAACGCTTGTAGCTCAGAACCGCTTGGCTGGCGTTTCCACCTCGCTTCGAACTGTGAAGCTAACAGCGCGGCATCACTTTCGCTTATCGCTATCGTCTCCGGATCTGCAGCGGCGTCGTTATCTGGTGATATTATGTGGAACCAAATGAATATGGCAGCTCCGATCAAGAAGAAATGGAACAGAGGTTCTTTCACTATTCGCATGAAGGCTCCTGCGTGAAACGCGATACGGCATTATGTTTTATGCTGGCATCAGGCAGTTGAATAACACAAGGAATTGCAACTCAAGGTGCGCCGCTTATCATAAGAGCGTCCCGAGTTAGTGATTGCGATCTGGGTCCCCAAATCTGCACGAAGTAAGGTCACTCTGCCGGCGTGTACCAAATCGGCGAGGAATACGCGCGCTCCTGATGCGTAAGTACCGCATCTTCCGGCAGCTCCGCACCAAACCTCAGTTTGTCGTACAACACCCAGCGTGGGGTTGGGATTTCGAGCGCACGTACGTAATAGAATGCCCGCGCATTTGGATCGAAATCAGGATCAGACCAAACGGTTACCAGTTCGGCGGTTCCAATTGTATTGGTCCAGCTGGCGGTTTCCAGATCCACGGTATTCCCAACCGCAGGGATCTTGCCGTTTTGATCGGCAACACGGTTGTCCGACCATGCCACGTCATAGACGTTTTCCTGCAAAGCACCTTCGGAATCGAGCCATCCCTTTATCACCTGTACACGATCCAGGTTGGCCCCGACCGGGTCGCGCAGAGCAGCGATCAGGAATGTGGGCGGACCTTCACCCTCGCGAGGTCGCAGATCCGAACCCATTGGAACACCTTTTGTGTAGCCCACATCCGCAAGGAAGCGAGTTTCAACATCAGCGTCATCGAAATCCCATCCGCCAAAGAACCGTAGACCAATCCGCGGTCCAGTGCTCGCGTAGGTTTCGCGCCGCTTGAACGCATCGAAGATCGCAGCGCGAGTATTGTCGGTCGCCCAAACGGCCGTGTACCCGGAAGCTACAAGGAGGTCGCCAGGAATTTCGCCAAGATCGTTGGCGATGAAAGGATGCTTTATTCTCGTGGCCGAAGGTTCAACGCTGACGGATTTTCCGAAGAAGTTGTCTTCCTCAGCAGTTGCCAGAGACGTATGGCTGTCCGTCGCGCCACCCATGCCAAACTTATATGGGTTCACGCCGAACTTATCTTCCAACAACAAACCGCGCTTCAAGGCTTCTCGGGCGTACTCGCCGGCCAGCATGTCATCAGTTTTCAGCTCGGTTATGTCGAGGTTGCCAACGTCCCAGTTTTCGTAATCCGCGAATTCGTCGTCGGGGCTCAGATAGGGGTGCGCTTCGCCATCGCCCTTGATCTGAGTGACTTCGTAATGGGGTTCCCATTTTGCGCGGGCAGCCACATATTCCTCGTCGACCTTGCCACCGTGATAGGTGTCTTCGGTCGGGAACATCCATCCGTTCGACAGGTTGCCATTATGGGCGAAAGCTACCGCGCGACCACCCGTTTTTTCTTGATAGTCATCTAGCCATGAATACAGCGTTCTTGGGTCGGTATCACCAAAGGGCGGTTGCGTGACTGGCGGCACCATCTGAAGCGCCCTGATGGGCCCATCGCGCAGCATAACATTCCGGTGCAGGTTGAAGCCCTTGGGTACGGAAGTCCACTCGAACCCTATGAACGCCGTGAAATTGCCGGGGTCGTTATGTTCTTCCGCAGCCAGAACGATTTGCTCCCATGTAAAAGCAAAAGCGTCAGCACCCGGGCTGTAGGAGTCCAGAAGGACTTCTGGCAGGGTCATTTGCGAGAAATTGGTAATGATATCGAACGCCGCTTTGCCGGCCTCTTCGCCGCCTGCCTTGTAACCTTCGTACCATTCCAAACCTTTCGGATCGGCAAGAACGCCTGGCTTGCCAGCCTGAAGGTCAGGGGCGAATCCCATTAGGTCAGTGTGATCCGTGAGAACCATCCAGTCCAAAGGCCGGGCCAGTCTTACTGGTTGACCCGTTGAAGAAGTAACCTGTTCACCTTTTGCAAAACGCCATGCTTCATCAGGCAACAGAGTGTTCCCAAAAGCACCTGCGTCCAGCGAAAGCCCGGTGTGAAGATGCGTGTCTCCCCACAGCGGTCGCTCGGGAAAAGTGCGTTCGGCATACGGGGAATACGGTTGATCTGAGAACAAGCCTGCCGCGGCTTCTTCACTTGGAACAGCATCTGCAAGGACAGTCGATGATGCCAGCCCTAGTGAGATAGAACAAACAAAAGCTCGAAGCATGTGGAACTCCTAAATCAAGATAGCTCGGTGGTGCCGATGATCTGCAACTCAAGAATTAATATTCCTATTTCTCTATATAACATCAATTTTCCGTTTGTGGGGATATTCCGCTTTTGGCATTGTCACGGTGGTACACTTAGGAGTTTGTCTGAAGAAGTTGGTCTAACAATAACTCCATAAGCCATCTCCTAGATTGTTGTGCTCAACATCGATAACGGAAGCTTTAGAGAAATTGCGACTCAGCACCGTTAGGATTGGCAAATGCTCGGCCGCCCTCCATTGCAGCAGCCATCTAACTTTAAGATGAAGGCCTGAGATGGATCTTGGGATGATTTAAGATCAGCAACTCGCCGCAGCCCAAACCAGGCCTTCAAACCTGCGCCTTGCAATTCTAGCTTTGCAGACTTTGCCGCTATTAGCGATTAACTGTTTTAATTTCCGCTCTCAGATCAAAGAAGAAAGCAAAAAAAGCGGTCAGGCTAAGGAAAGCTGACCTTCGACGACCCGGAGCTGAAGGCCCCGCTTGCGGACAAAGCAAGGGTAAATTTCAGAACTGAATCGCGGTAATTTAAGTTGCTAATAGTATCAAGATATTCAACGCTGTGCATCAGATGGGCGCGCGCGCATTGCTCGGAAGCTTGCTTGAGGGTCCCGTTCAGCCAATCCCTGCGTTGGCGAGGATCAATGTTTGCACAATGATTGGATAGCCCCATGGCCTTCTCATTTCGCTTCCTGTTAGCGCCCGTTGCATTAATCGCCCTTGCGACGACGGCAGTACACGCTCAAACCGCCGACACCATATACACCAATGCGCAGGTCTATACGGTCGACCCTGAACAAGAATGGGCCCAGGCGTTTGCGATTGAGGATGGACGTTTCATTGCTGTCGGTTCAGCAGAAGAAGTCGTTGCGCTGGCTGGGAGCGAGACTGAAACGATCGACCTTGCGGGTGCGATGGTATTGCCGGGCCTTTATGACATCCATGTTCATTTCCGCAATTGGTACGTTGCTGCGGCATTGTCTGACGAGGTGATCCTACTCCCGGGCGATGCCGACCCGGAAGCGGCAACGGAGTTGATTCGCGAATTTGTAGCTGCGCGCCCAGATCTCGAATACCTTTTTGGATCTGGATTGGCCAACGAGTTGTTTGATGGAGAACCGAACACTACTTGGCTTGATGAGGCAGTCTCTGATATTCCGGCCTATATTATCACTGCAACCGGGCACGAGGCAGTGCTGAATACACCGGCGATGATCGATAGCGGTATTGATGTCGATACACCGGACCCACGGAACGGGATCATTGTGCGGGATCCAGAAACAGGAGAAGCAACAGGCTACATGAAAGAGGCCGCGATGGGTCTTTACGCGATGCCATTTCTACGCGGGCTGGATATCGAAACCCACGTTGATGGCGCAAGGGACGTGCTACACTTGCTTGCCTCAATGGGTGTGACATCTGCCAGAAACATGCATAGCGAATTGATAAATGTGCAGGCGCTACATCGGCTTGCAACGACCGAGGGGCTTCCGATCAGGGTTAGTGTGGCGTGGACCTACGATTCTCCGACGCGGGCATATCAATCCGTGGAAGACCAACGTGCTGCAATCGACACGTTTCAAGACTTGATCGCGCCACGGCTGGACCCAACCTTTATTAAGGTCAATATCGATGGCATTCCGACTGAAACCGGAGCGATGCTGGAACCTTTCCTGACGAACGCCTCGAAAGCGGAACAGTCCCAATCTGACGCGGTTTCAAAGTATGATCCTCTTGCTTCTGGTCAGGGCGACTATGGGCTAATCTTTTTCACCGAAGAGGAACTTGTGGCCGACATTATCCGGTTTGAAGAACAAGGTATGAAAGGCATGGTTTTCCACACTGTGGGTGATCGCGGTGCTAGGCTTGTTCTGGACGCAATGGAAATCGCACGAAACCAACTCGGCGAGCTGAAAGGCCGCTACCAGCTTGCCCATTCGTTTTTCATATCGGAAGATGACATGCCAAGACTGGTAGAACTCGATCTGACACCGGAATTCTCGCCAGTACTATGGTTTTCGAACCCCCACAACGATGTCGTCAACCGCGTGGTTGGCCCGGAACGCGCGCAGAGGGTTTTCCCAATGCGCTCTGTGGCTGACGCCGGAGGACGGGTCGTTATCGCTTCTGATGGTCCGTTGTTCATGCAGACCCCATTGGCATCGATCGAGGCGGCCGTGACCCGTATCGATCCTGTGGCTGACACGAGTCCACCCGATCCTGCGGTGGGCCAAGCGATCACGCTGAAGCAGGCAATTGATGCCCGCACAATCAACTCTGCATACTTGGATTTTGCGGAAGAAGAGCTTGGCTCAATCGAAACCGGCAAGCTTGCCGATTTCATCGTGCTTGACCGCAACCTATTTGAAATTCCGATCTCGGAGGTCAGTGAGGCGCAGATATTAAAGACGTTCGTCGAGGGCGAGATGGTTTTTGAGGCCAAATAACGTTTTGATCTGAGTTTATTTAACTCACTGGCAGCAAGGCTTCCGAAAGAGACGCATGGTCCAGGCTCTCTTGGGGGTTACAAGGCCATGCGCTTGTGAACGCACCGGGTTCAATTCGGCAAGGCCGAGCGCCTTTACAAGTGTTTGTTTCAAGGCACGCCTTCAACCATGTAATTCTCGCTTTCCGTGCTTCTTTTTCATTGGCAAACCTTGCGTCATTGGGCGCGATGGGCTCGAGGCACGTGTTTGGCAAACTTGAATAATTGGCTGTTAAGCAGACAAAAGCTGCCGTTGATCGTTCAGTACGATCGGTACTCAAAAAACTAGTCGGTAGGCATTCTGAGAAAGCCGCTATCGCACCTTCTTCACTTTCTGGGTTGTGCTTTTGATCACAACGAGTGTCTCATCTGCTTGTAATATGTTCGTTGGATCTTAGCCGTGTTCGAAGCGCCGACATACCTCGCGATAACATCGATTGCAGTCATTGGTACTGTTCACGTCTTCTGCGTGTCTTTTTTCCGCAGATTCCCGGCCCCGGCAAGCTGGCTATCTGATTTTTCATCAGGGATCGGACTTGGCTATGCTTTCCTTTTCTTGCTGCCAAAAATCGGTGAATTGTCAGCCGGTTTAGCTGCAACCGGGAAATGGGAACACTCGCTGTATGGTTACTCTCTGCTAGGATTTCTCGCTTACTACTTGTTGGAAGCCGGTCGCGAGATAGGGGTCGACAACAGGTTGTCTCTTGGCTTGGATGCTGTGGCACTCGGAACCTATAACTGCTTGCTTGCCATTACAGTCATGCAAGCAACCGCAACTTCGCCTGAACTGTACGTCATAGGAACGTTGGCCTATTCGCTGCATTTATTTGGAGTGAATATTTATCTCTATAAAACCCACCCCGGGCATATGTCTGGATGGCTACGTACATATTTTGTCGCTTCACTTACGGTCGGCATATTGATCGGTCTCAACGCGGACAAAAGTAGCATGCTCTATTCAATCGCGACCGGGTTAACGGGGGGCGTGATTATAGCTCTATCTCTTCGGGTTAAACTGCCCGATCGTTCTTCAATGAATACAAAGGCTCTTTTGATTGGTGTGGTGTTCGCTGCGGTCGCAGTCGTTGTAACCCGGTACTGATCCGAGGACACTATTGGACTTTTCTTTAGATTAATGCACCGGATGTTTCTCAGCCTTTTTTGAGAGGTATGGGCAAAGCATCGGATTGCTCTTCAGGCAGCGCCCTCTACCAATTGGCTTTGAAAACACACTTAGAACTTCAGTCGGATGATCGTGCGTTTGCCACAATTGTTATTTTCGTCCGGCCACAATCCGATCCAAGATTAACGCGCAGAACAAGATTGCCAAACCGGCCAGAATTCCTTGTCCCGCCGCTGCGTATTGCAGTGCCTCTAGCACGTCCTCGCCCAAACCCTTGGCGCCGATCAGCGAGGCGACAACAACCATTGCCAGAGACATCAGGATAGTCTGGTTCACACCTGCCATGATGGTTTTGTGCGCCAAGGGCAGGTCTACCCGCCATAGCAGGTAACGAGGCGTTGCTCCAAAGGCCAAAGCGGCTTCCCGCACAGTTTCAGGGACTTGCTGCAGGCCAAGTACCGTAAAGCGGATTACCGGAGGGCTACCGAAAATCATGGTTGCAACTACGCCTGCAGGCTTTCCAGATCCAATAAAAGCCACCACCGGGATCAGGTAGACGAAGGAGGGCATTGACTGCATGAAATCTAGAATGGGCCGCACGATGGCAAAAGCACGTGGGCGACGGGCGCAATAGATACCCAATGGAATGCCCAGCGTGATCGAAATCAGCGCCGCGGCGCCCAACAGGGCGATTGTAGTCATCGCCTTTTCCCAAAAATCCAGCAGGCCTAGATAGGCCAGCGCGGCTCCGGTGAAGATCGCCACACGGGGACCAGCCGACAGGTAAGCCAGCATGATGATCACCAAAGCTACGACCGGCCAGGGGGTATCGACCAGCACAACCTCGATCCAGTCCAGCAGGGTGCGCATACCATAGGTCAGCCCATCAAAGAAGCCGCGCCCGGCAGTCTTGGTCCACTCGAACACCGCTTGCACACCATCGCCTACGTTCAGACGCCAGTCCCGGTTGGTTGGGAAGGTCTTGAGCACAGCCACCGCGTCCGGTTGTGCAAATTTGATCATAGACAGGATCACCACCACAGCGGTCAACGCCGTTGCCACAATCAGCCGAGAGATAGACCAGCCATGGGCTACACTTGGGTCTGAACGCCAGCGCGCGAATTGACCTTCAAGCGTCCAGTTGGCCAGCGAAGCAGCTAAAAACTTGACTGCCAGCAGAAGGGCGATCCCAATGATCAGATACGTGACACCGGTAGAGTCCGCTGTGCGTGCGGCCTCCTGCGCGCCAGCCAGAGCACCTTCAAGTGATTCCGCCGCGCGTTTCAACGACTCCAACGTGGTCGACCCGGATTGCTCCGCCGCTGCAATCTGCTGTCGGCGCAGCTCCAGTGTCTGCTCGATCTGTATCGCCCGCTCGCGGAACTCGCGCCCAAGATCACCAAACAAACCCAGACCGATCTGGATGTAGGCCAGCGTTTCCAAAACCAAAAACCCGAGAAACCACGACCACAGCCCGCGTGCACCAAACCAGATCGGCCCGAGGATTGCTGCAGCTGTGTTTAAAGTAAAGCGATAGCCTGGGGCCTGCATCATGTAGGCGAAGGTCTTCTGGTAATAGGCGTTCCCCTGACCGACAAAATCTCCTATTAGCCCATTCAGACGGTCGGCGGTTTCCGGTTGGATCTGTTGCGTATCAACATGTTTCATATCGTTGCCCTTACGCCTGACTGTCCTGAATTGCGCGGATCAAACCCGCACGGTTAATAACACCTACCGTCTGGCCATCCTGCGTTACGGCTACGACTCCATGTCCGTCCACGCAGAGATTCATCAGGTCGGACAGATCCATATCTGGGTGAGCCTCTTTGGCATCCTCCGGGAGTTCGCCGTGATGCGCCTCGAACTCATCGACCGGTTTCATGACCGCATGGGCGAAGATCATATTGAGTTTCGAAATCCCCGCCACAAAGTCGGCCACATAGTCGTCAGCGGGGTTGAGTATGATCTCTTCCGGTGTGCCGATCTGCACGATGCGCCCGTCCTTCATGATCGCGATGCGGTGGCCGATGCGGATTGCTTCATCCAGGTCGTGGGTGATAAACATCGTGGTTTTGTTCAGCTTGTGACTGAGGTCCATGAACTGATCCTGCAACTGCTTGCGGATTAGCGGGTCTAGGGCCGAGAACGGCTCATCCATCAAAAGGATTTCAGGGTCTGCAGCGATCGCACGGGCCAGTCCCACGCGTTGTTGCATACCGCCTGACAGCTCATGTGCGTATTTGTCTTCCCAACCGTTCAGCTCGACCAGCTCCAGCACCCGGTCGGCCTCTTCCCAGCGGCGTGCTTTTCCGGTTCCGCGAATTTCCAGCGGCATTGCTACATTGTCGCGGACTGTGCGGTGAGGCATCAAGCCAAAGTTCTGGAACACCATCGCAACGCGCCGGTTACGCAGATCGCGCAGACCTTCATCGTTCAGGCCCATCACATCCTCGCCATCCAGATAGATATGGCCGTCAGTGGGCTCCAGCAGACGGTTCACATGACGCACAAGGGTCGATTTACCCGAACCCGACAGGCCCATGACGCAGAACAGTTCACCTCGTTCGATCTCAAAGCTGGCATCAGCCACGCCGACAACGCAGTTGAAGCGTTCCAGCACCTCAGCCTTGCTCAGGCCCTCGCTGTGGATAGCGTTCAAAGCCTCCTGCGAGCGTGTACCGAAAACTTTCCACACGCCTTTTGCGTCGATTGCTATTTCCGCTGTCATATTGGCCCCATTGGAATTGTGTTGGTTCGCGCCCCCGATAGTCAGGGGCGCATGGGCTTTAGTTGGTCGTCAGTCCCAGCCAACCGTCGACGATATCGCCGTTGGCGGCGATCCATTCGGCTACGACTTCATCCGTGTCACGGCCCTTGACTACGACTTCATAAGTCAGACCGCTTAGCTCTCCCGCATCCATGTCGATATTGGCAAGGAAAGAGGCCGCTGCCGGGTTGCGCTGTTCCAGCGATTTCGAATGCGCCACTGTCACGGTTTTGACCGGTTCACCCGTGCTGACATGGGATTTGTTATACCAATCGGCATCCTGATCGGGCTGAACCATCTTGTAGGTGGCCGCGTCGTGCTCGGGCTCTTCCAGAATGGTCACATCATATAAGGCGTGCACATAGTGTGGCGCGTAGCAGTAGAAGGCCGCGCCTTTCTTCTGGTCGATCTGATCTTTCAGACGGGAATAGAACACGGTTTCGTCTTCGGTGGTCGGCGTCAGAAATGTCTCGATCCCATAATCCCGCACCCGCACCTTGAACGTGTTGGTCGAGGCCCAGCCCGAGGCACCAACCCAGACCTCACCCATGCCGTCGCCATCGGAGTCAAACAGCTCTTGCGCGACGGGTGTCGCCAGGTCGTAGATCGAACGGATGTTGTGATCTTCGACCATGTAGTTTGGCACGCAAATCCCGGCGCGGCCTTCGTAACTGCCTGAGGATAAACCTACGGTGCCTTTCTGATCGACATATTCATCCGTGAAGGACGACTGGTTCGGCAGCCAAACATCCGGGTGTACGTCGATGTCACCACGACCGCCATCCATGGCGGCAAAGATCACCGCGTTTGCTCCGGGGGCATAGCCAGCTTCTCCACCCAAGCGGGTCTCAATGATCTGGCCGATCACACGGCTCATTATTTTGGCACCGGGCCAGCTGGGCTCGCCCACCATAACCTTTTCTTGTGCCATCGCCGTTGTTGCGCCGAAAGCAAAGGTCAAGGTTGCAATAAGTTTCAGTTTTTTCATGTACTTTCTCCCGTTGCGTTGAGTTGCATGCGCCTTCAGGCGCGCGCCCGCTTACGTTGCGGGTCTATGAATGGAATATCCGAGACGGTGGCTCGCAGGCGTTTCATCCGCCCGTCGAGTTGACCGATCTCAAGTTGAGTGCCGTTTTCCGCGTGTTCGATGGATAACCGTGCCATTGCGATTGCGTGTTCCAGCGTCGGTGATCGGGTGGCAGACGTTACCACACCTACTTGCCGTTCACCTGTATAGACGGGTGCACCGTGCGCTGGCACATCATCGCATCCGATTAAAAGTCCTTTGAGCGCCCGACGTGGCTCGCGCAGGTTGCGTTCCAGTGCGGCTTTTCCAGTGAATTCGGTTTTTGTCAGATCGACGGCGAAGCCAAGACCAGCCTCAAAGGCATCGACACCCGGCGCAAACTCGGCATTGGCCGCGGCCAGCCCCGCCTCTATCCGGATGACGTCCAGGGCGGCCGAGCCCATTGGCGTGATCCCAAACTCTTCCCCAGCCGCCATCACCGCATCCCAGATCGCAACGGCGTCGGATTTGGAACAGAAGACCTCATACCCCAACTCACCGGTATACCCCGAGCGTGACAGCATAAACGGCGCACCCTCGCGGTCACGTAGCCGCGCGACGGTGACGCCGAACCATTTCAGATGATCCAAGCCTGGCACATGCGGTTGCGTAAAGGCGATCTTGCGTAGCAGTTCGCGCGACTTTGGCCCTTGAATGGCCAGGTTGGGCATTGCTCCACGCAATGCATGGATCCGCACTTGCAGGCCACGCGCATCGGCCAGTTCTTGCAACGCGCGCCCGCTTTCTTCGGTGCCGCAACACCAACGGAAGATTTCGGACGCAATTCGGAACAGGGTGCCATCGTCGATCACCGAGCCGCTCTCGTCACACATCAATGTATAAGACCCGCGCCAGACCGGTAGCTTCGCCACATTGCGCGTGGTGGCCAATTGCATCAGAGCCTCGGCATCCGGGCCGACAATATCAAATTTGCGAAGTCCGCTCATGTCCTGAACAGTCACCGCCTCGCGACACGCCCAGTATTCACCCAACGTGCCGTGGGCAGGGTAACTGACGGGCGCCCATAGGTCGCGCGCAGGTGCGAAATGCTGGGTTAACGGGGCCAGACGGTCGTGAAAGGCCGACTCCTGACTGATCGACATGGGCGCGTCTTCCTTTTCACGATAGGCAACCGCACGGCGGATGGGCGTTTCGGGGCGGTAGATGCGTACATGCACATCGGTCGGGTTCCAGCCATTGATGGGATCAATGTCGTCCGGGCAGGCGGTCGAGACGCAAACCAGATCCTCAAGCGCGCGCATGGCGACATAGTCACCGGGACGCGAGTGGGATTCCTCGGTTAGAATGTGATGGTTTGTCGGGTCGATCCATGTATTCCAGAAGAAGTTGATTGCAGGCCACGCAGCCCGCTGTGAAACACCGTGAGGGGCCAAGGCATTTGACATATTATCCGAACAGTTCAGATGGCCGGGGAACCCTCGCTCCTCATACCCGCGAGCGGTACAGGCTAGCCCGAATGTGTCATGCCGACCGCAGGTATCCTGAACCACATTCAACAGCGGGCGCATCTCACGATCAAAGAACTTGTCCAGCAAGCCGGGGCCGGGATAGGCACGGCGCACCATCGACCGAGTGGCAGTTGAATCGATCATCCATTCCTGGCCACGATCCAGCCCATCAGTTCGCAGCGCCATGAAGTCAGAACACTGCTGGCCTTCAATGTCGATGATTTGAACAAATTCTCCAGCCTTCAGTTCATAGGCCAGAGCGCTGCCGCGTTGCACGGTGAATTCGTCCCGTGTATCACCCAGCAAAGGTGGCAAAGGCGGCCCTTTGACCATTGCTGGTTTGTGCAAGACTGTGATGTTCCCGGTCGCACTGCCTTCAATCAACCCTGTAACCCCGGTTGTACTTATCACCCAGACAGTAACCGTGTGGTCTGCGCGGAGAATCAGCGGCTCGGGTATGTGGTCCAGCCTGTGACAGGGAACCTGCCGACTGCCGCCATGCGCCGTAACCCAAGTCAGGAGCTGTGTACTATCAAAATCGTCCCATTTGACGTGCCCGGTTGCTGTCAAACTCAGCGCCGCCAGTCCCGACTTTCCATCATTGGTGAACGCCACAACATCCAGTGCTTGCTTTGGACCAACCCCTTCTATCGAAAGCAAATCACCGTGCTTTACGACCAGTCGAACAGCCTCACGTGGGGTAAGGATGTGCATGCGGGTGTCAGAAGCGTTCTGAAACCCAGGAAACAGGCGGCCAGGGCTGTCAAACCCCGAGTTGGTAAACGCGTGTAAGACGGATGACCCCTGCATATCGCTGCTGAATTCCCAAAATGTAACTAGTTACAGAGGTTGATGAAACTAGTTACATATGTCAACTCTTTACTCAGAAATCCGCGAAATGGACACCAAATCCTACGATGCAAAAAGCCCCAGAGCCTAAAAAACGCGCAAATCTCAGAGATGTAGCAAAGGCTGCGGGCGTGTCTGTCGCGACGGTGTCGCGCGTGTTGAACGAACCGAGTGTGGTTAAGAAAGATACTCTGGAAAAAGTTCAAGCCACCATCGCTGACCTCAAATTTGTCCCAAGTGCGGCCGCGCGCGCGATCAACTCCGGACGCACTAGATTTGTCGGCGCATTGGTCCCAACTCTGGACAACGCAATCTTTGCCCGCTTTCTTGCGGCGCTAGAGCGCAAGCTGTCGGACCACCAATTGTCACTGATCGTAGCAACCACCGAGGCAAATCTGGATATCGAAGCCAAGAAAGCCAAAAGCCTGCTGGATATCGGAGCTGAGGGGCTGATTATCACCGGAGCCACACACAATGCCGCGCTGCTCGATCTGATCGAGCGCACTATGTTGCCAACAATCATTACGTCTTTCTTTGACCCCGAAAACCCGTTGCCGACCATCGGGTATGATAACGCAGCCGCGGCGCAACTTGCATTGCAGCACCTTGCAGATCTCGGACATCGGGACATTGCTGTCGTACATGGCCCGGTTCACGACAATGATCGCACACGAGCTCGCCTTGCAGGCATTACAACCTTTCCCTTCGCTGGAAATCTTTCAACCTTCGAAACCGAGATCAGCCATCAGGGCGGAGTAAACGTTGCAAAACACCTCGGCGGTCTAAACACCAAGCCAGATGCAATTTTATGCCTATCTGACGTCGTTGCGCTTGGGGTTTTGCTTGGTCTTCAAGCGCAAAACATCAGCGTCCCGGATCAGATTTCTATGATGGGCGTTGACGACCTTCCAATTTCGTCCGTGACCGTTCCGCCTCTGACAAGCGTGCATCTACCTGTTTCTAAGATGGGTGAACGAGCAGCAGACGCGCTAGCCGATTGGATCGCTTCTGATCAGGCACCTAAATCCGAAGAGCTCGCCACACGACTCGTTGTTCGGAGCTCTACAAAACGAATTTAGACGACCTGGGCATCACGATTTGCGAAACGAGCGAGGCTATGGATGATGCCGAAGGCCTATTACGGGCTCTGATCACCAGCCGGCACAAACCACAGTGGATGTCAGAGAGAAGCGCGTTTGCTCATTGGTCGAGACGCAGCTAATACCTGAGAAATTCTAAGAAGGGCGCTGACTAATCGGAAATGCCTTGACTTGCGAATGTTAGTGTCTGCGCTCCTCTAAGGAAAAATAACATATAAAATCAGTAAACTAATATCTATCGAATCGCAAAGCTATATGTCTCCCCGCATTCCTGTTGTTTAAAGTCAAGCGAACCCGACCTAACCGTCATAGTTGGACCAGACAAGCGGTGGACGTTCGTCATCAGAAGACGCCCCCAATGTTAGACATTAGTTGAATTTGACATTTGCTTCATAAACTAACCCACCGCCTCCAGTTCATGCTCCGACGGACTGTTTGGTTTGATCTGACTTCCCTTTCGGAAAATCAGAGCTGATTTGTAGGTCAGGCAGCGAACAATGGGGTTGCCTTAGAGGTCAGCCGCGCCTTTTGCGACGTTAGTAACCTTAATGATCGCGCGTTTCCTGCCACCGGACGAAACCCTTGAAGGCCTGAAAGCGTACAGTCCGCCCGAGCGAGGGCGCGACTTCCCGTTGTTCTCAGCGGCAGAGTGTTTTGTTGGCTATGCGATCAATCAAAGCTCGTTGTACAATGGCAAACCTCGGAGTGTGTGCTATTTCATCAAGTGTCGCGACCCACAGTGGAACATCAATTCTAGGATCCATCTCGCTCGATAGCTGAAGCCGAGGGTCCGCGTTCCCGATGAACAAGGGCAGAAACGCTCTGCCCACCCCAGATGCAGCCATCTGCTGAAGCACTAAGAAGCTATCTGCTCCGTTGGTCATTTCATCCGCACTGACATGATCGGCAAGCCATTTTGCTGGAAGAGAACGACTCAATGCCCCATCAAGCCGCAACCATTTTTGATTGGTGCCGCCGTCGTCGAAAACTCCAAATGACAGCGTACCTGCGCGTTCCCCAACAAGCCCTTCTTCAAGTTTTATGGAGGGCCTTACGGCGATGTCCGCAGTTAATCTCGATAAATCATGATGGCTGTTGCCGCTCAATAAAGTCAGCTCCAAGCCAGGGTACAACTGGGATATCTCTTTAAGTATTTGGGGCAAAACAAGCTGGCAAAGGCTGTCAGTTGACGCGATACGTACGTGACCTACCGGAGACCGGTTTGCTCCTACAAGCGCACGTTCGACCGATAGCACCGCATCTTCGACGCTTTCCATAGCCGACAGAACTGCTCTGGCCTCGGGCAGGGCGGAGTATCCCGAAGGGCTTTTCTGGAAAATCACACAGCTATTGCGCTCTTCGAATGCGGCCACCCTTCGCAACACGGTCGCATGCGTGACGCCCAGTGCCGCTGCCGCTGCATTGAGTGAGCCGTATTTGCTTACGGCGAGCGCGTACCGAATATCATCCCAGTTTTCGTTGTTCATAAATTAACAAGTGACGACCAATAACAAACAATTACAAGAAAAATCGTTCAAGTTAACATTCGGAGCATTAAACAGGGAGACACATCATGAAGAAGAAGTTCTCAGTATTCGCGACCGGTCTTTTGTCATTGGCCGCCATTGGCACAGCCATCGCCCAAGAAAGTGAAAACCCAGCTGTGAAAGCTCGTACCTCAATCATGCAACTCTATGCCTTCAACCTTGGTACACTTGGCGGAATGGCTAAGGGAGAGGTCGATTATGATGCCGAGGCCGCAACTCGGGCCGCGAATAATCTTGTTGTACTGACACAAATCGATCAATCCGCGATGTGGCCCCAGGGATCTGACAATGTGTCCGATCCGACCACCCGTGCATTGCCTGCGATCTGGGAGAACTTCCCTGACGTGGGTGCAAAAGGGCAGGCCATGGCAGACGCCGCTGTTGCGATGCAGGCTGCGGCAGGTCAAGATGTTGATGCCCTGAAAGCAGCGATGGGCGATCTGGGCGGAAGCTGTTCGGCATGTCACAAAGCATACAGAGCTCCAAAGAACTGATTGGGCACTAACGGTGCGGCGCTTTCTTTTCTTTGTCGCAATCGTCATTGTTTTGGTCGGGTTGGCCGGTTTGGTCCTGACCCGACCTCAACGAATGGATCAATCACGACTCGACGGTTTGAACCCAGATCTTGCCAGAGGTGAAATCGTGTTCCACGCGGCAGGATGCGCATCCTGTCATTCAGCGCCGGATGCGATCGGTGAAGACAAGCTAGCGCTCGCTGGTGGTCGCCGGTTTGAGACGGAATTCGGCACGTTCATTGCCCCCAACATTTCCAGTGACCCGGAAGCTGGTATCGGATCCTGGTCTGCCCTGGATCTGGCCAATGCCTTGATCTATGGAACCGGACCCGAAGGGCAGCACTATTTCCCAGCGTTTCCCTATACCTCTTACGCCAACATGTCGGCCGAAGACGTGGTTTCGCTACACGCATTCCTCGGCACGCTGCCAGCAGCCGCAACGGAAAGTGTTGCGCATGACGTAGGTTTTCCTTTCAGCGTTCGGCGCGGATTGGGGGGATGGAAGCTCTTGTTCATGTCGCCAGGTTGGGTGCTCGATGGGGATCTAACCGACCAACAACGACATGGCCGGTACTTAGTGGAGGCTCTTGGCCATTGCGCTGAGTGCCATACACCACGCAACGGCTTAGGGGGCATGCAACGCGATCTCTGGTTGACGGGAGCACCAAACCCCAGCGGAAAGGGGCGTATCCCCGGCCTGACCGCAGACCAGCTTGATTGGTCTGAGGCAGACATTGCCGAGTATCTGAAATCCGGCTTCACACCGGATTATGACAGCGCTGGTGGTGAGATGGTGGACGTCATCGAGAACACATCACGCCTCACGGATGAGGACCGTTTGGCGATTGCCGCCTATCTCAAAGCTGTTCCTGTTTCGTCGACGGGGCTTCCATCCGAATAACAGTCGTTTGGCGCTATGCGGGGGGCCAGATGCTGTCGTCGGTCGCCAGTACGAAGCTGTGAGGCCTATTCCCTTTTCACCAAACACCTGTTTTACATTTTGAACTTCGGAGCTCAGCAATAGCTCGAGTTTCTGTTTATGATTGACTGAGGGTCGCGGCCAAATGACACAAAAAATCGCTCTTTGGTCCATTCCGATGTCCATTGCGGTACTGGCCCTGAAACTGTTGGCTTGGTGGCTGACAGGCTCGGTGGCTTTGTTGTCGGACGCAATGGAATCAACCGTGAATGTTGTCGCGGCTTTGTTGGCGTATTTCGCAGTTCGGGTTGCCAATAAGCCCCCTGACCAAAACCACCCCTTTGGTCATAAAAAAGCTGAGTATCTTTCAGCCGTGGTTGAGGGCGCGCTGATTGTGTTGGCGGCGTTCTTGATCATCAGAGAAGCTGTACTGGCGCTCCCGAACCCGCATCTTGAGGATGCGCCGCTGCTTGGAATTGCCGTCAATATCGTTGCAACGGGTGTGAACGGTGCATGGGCCTACCTCTTGCTTAGGACAGGTAGGCGCGAGGGATCGCCCGCCTTGGAAGCGAGCTCCCGCCACATTTTTACGGATGTTATGACTTCTGTTGGTGTCGTCGCAGGACTGATACTAGCGCTTGTCACCGGCTGGTTGATCCTTGACCCGATCCTGGCAATTCTTGTTGCGCTGAACATCTTGTGGGAGGGCTGGAAAGTTATTCGGGCATCCGTCGATGGCCTGATGGATGTGAGCCTGTCGGAACATGACTTGCAGACTGTTTCTAATGCAATCGAAGCAAACCTTGGCGCAGCCTTAGAGTATCATGACCTCAAAGGCCGCAGATCCGCGAATGTTATCTTTGTAGAGTTTCACCTTGTTGTGGATGGCACGATGCCAGTCAGCGCAGCGCACGATATATGTAACGACATAGAGGAAGAACTAGAGTGTCTGTACCCGGGTTCCGTCTTTGTCATCCACCTCGAACCTGATGACGAGCTGAAAGGCGACGGGGTTAATCCTCACTAAACTGCTCATTTGGTTCTGCAAAAAATCTATTGGTTTGACTGATCTGATTAAGACGTTCGGCTTGAAATTCGTCAGACCTAAGCCCGATGTGGGAAAGTCGGACCGGTAGTAGCCTGTCTCCAATGTCACGAAGCGTGTCGATCAAAATTGGAGGCGAAAATGAAAATTCAAAGAAAGCTGGGTCAACTTCTAAGTACCGCGGCGTTGGCTTCGTTGATTGCCGCGACGCCTTATGTGCCAACCTTTGATAAGGATGGTCGCCTACTTTTTGAACCGTCATATGCCTTTGCCAAAAGCGGCAAAGGGAAAGACGGGGATGATCGTGACGATGACAGGGATGATGATCGTGACGATGACAGGGATGATGATCGCGACGACGATCGGGATGATAATTCGGGGTCGGGTAATAGCGGCCGTGGTGGCGACCGAGATGATGATCGTGATGACGATAGAGACGATGATCGAGACGACGACAGAGATGATGACCGGGACGACAATTCGGGATCAGGAAAAAGTGCTCGCGACGACGATGATGATGACGATAATGACGATGATGACTCCAAACGCTCCAATAAGGGCAGCGGAAAGAAGGATAAGTCTAATTCAGGGGGCAAATCGTCGGGTTCGGCTGGGATAACAAAGGTCGAAACGAACGCCAACGGCATTGAGGTGCGTTACTCGGACGGAACCAAGGAAGAGATCGAAAACGGGCGGTATGAGAGAAAGAATGCTCAGAACCGAACTGTTGAGGAGCGGGCCGCGACCGGCGCTGACGTTTCAAGGCTTCGGTCCTTGGCGAATGGTATCTCAATCGAAAATGTACGCTCATCTGGGCAAGGCGGCACTGCTGGAAGTCGACCCACGAAAATCGAACGCCAAGGCAACAATATCGAAGTGAATTATGCCAATGGTTGGAAAGAGGAGATCGAGTTTGGGCGTTACGAGTTGAAAGACCCGTACAACCGGACTGTTGTCGAAAGAAACGCAACGGCCTCTGATCGCCGGAGGTTACAGTCGGTTGCTAACTGAACAGCAACTTCAGTCGATAATCGTTGGCGGCTTCTCTTAGTGAGAGGTCGCCATAGTCGTCAAAGAGACCGCAGCTATTCTCCCTTGTTCCAAACATCATGTGCAATGAGCGCGGCCTCTACCCGATTTCGCGCATGAAGCTTGGACAGGACCGCGGTCATGTAGTGCTTCACGGTCTTTTCCTGGAGGTCTAACTCGTCAGCGATTTCACGATTACTCAGTCCTTTGGCCACACGTCTCAGTATTTCTTCCTCACGATGTGTAAGGTCATCTAGAATGCTGCTGTTAACAGACATGCCGGTGTCAGCGTTGATTTGAAGAAGTACCCGCGAGGCCAAGCCAGGAGAAACGAACCCTTCACCTGCGGCGATGCTGCGTAAAGAAGCGGTTAGTTCGCTTGCGGTTACTCCCTTCACAATGTACCCAATCGCACCCGCCTCCAAGGCGTCCGCGACATCGCCGCTGTTCTCTGAGACTGTCAAGATTGCAATGACAGGTGGATTTGCCATCGCCGCGATTTTACGTGTCGCGCTTATCCCGCCACCGGGCATCGAGAGGTCAAGAATAGCTATGTCCGGCTGATGCGTGCCGACCAGCGATACTGCCTCTTCAGCACTGGACCCAGCGGCTAAAACTTCGAAGCCATCGGCTTCATCCAACGTGCGCTGCAAACCATCCCTGAATATCGGGTGATCATCGGCTATTACGACAGATGTAGTCATGATGTGCCTAACTTTCTGGGAAATAGTGTCATAGCTATGGTGGTGCCTTCGCCCGGTCTCGATGCGACGTCGAACCTGCCACCAATGCTCTCGACCCGATCTCGCAAGCCCATAAGCCCCTGGCCACCATCGTCTCGCAACGCGGTTTCTTCTGACCTGTCAAATCCTGGTCCGTCGTCTGTGATCTTTACAACTATGCGGTCGTTCTGCGCCTCAGCGATAACAGTGCACTTGGAAGCTGGAGCATATCTAGCGGCATTGGAAAGCGTTTCCTGGAGGAACCGAAAAACGCACAGTTTGTCGGACAATGACAACTCCGGGGCCTGGCTACCCAGGAATGAAATATCCGGTCGCAACGGGCTGTGTTCGGCGTGATCCTCTACGGCTCTCTTCACAACATCGACGAGTGACAGGCTATCGATATCTGGCGCGGACAGCCCTCGCGAAATTGCACGAATTTCAGCCAGCGATTTTTGCAAAGACTGCTGAATTTCCACTGCCTCTTTAGGCCTTTCCGACTCTTTGGAAAACGCCGCCTCCAGCCTAAGGGCGGCGAGCGACAGGTATTGCGCAGGGCCATCATGTAGCTCAGCTCCAAGATTCTTGAGGAACCGATCTGTTTGCGTGGTATATCTTTCCGACGCCTCGACCACACGCGACCGCAGCAGCGCATTCTGCTCAGCCATCTTCTCACTTTCTTTCAACCGCTGTTTAAGAAGAGACCCCTGTCGTCGAATTGTTTTGTCGCCAATTGCGACAATGGAATACAGAACAATAGTACTTGCCAGAAATGCGGAGCCGACGACCAACCAACTTGTTCGCCTAGCCTTGGCTAAGTCTAACTCAAGCTGGTCAGCTCTTTCGTAGAACTCCGCAACTGCGATGATTTCGCCGGACCAGAGTTCGCGGATGGGGCTGTAAACTTCAAGCAGTGGTATCCCCAATGCCGCCTCGGCGGCGCTCTCGGCATGATCAAGCTCTTCGAAAGAGCCGGAGATATCTCCGCTCCACGCTCGCCTTAAATCATCCGTTGGATTGAAACGGTTTCCTATGATGTCTGTATCCGAGGCATGCGCAATCACACCGCCTTGCTTCCAGAATTTGTAGGAAACGATACGGTCACGCATTGGCTGGGTCATGAAAATCTCGTCCAGAGCCAGGCTCGCCTGCTCAGAAAGGCGGTCGCCATGTGCCAATTCCTGGCTGAGCGGGGAAACTACGCTTTCCATATACAGCGCTGCGGAGTTGGCGGAGTTTTGCACGACTGCGTTCTGAATTCGATTAGACACCCAGACCCCAACGATTGCGGTAGCAGTACCCATCACGAAGATACTGGCCGCAAGAAAGACTCGCGACAACGACCAATTGCCAATCGTCAGGTCAGTTACTTTCGCTCTCATCGTGAAATCGACTATGAACTACAATCTGTTACCGCACCACAGACCTTGGTCTGACCTGATCTGGCCAAATCTCAGACTCTGAGCTTCCGCCCGGTGGCCAGAGTCAGATATCATCCATCGTTCGCAGGCTTTGCAGCATCGGGCAGTGAACATTACCGCTATCACAATTGGCAGTAAGCTCACTCAAGGCACGCTCCAGACGTCTGAGCTCATCAATCTTGCTTCGAACGCTGGCAATATGCGCCTCGGCCAGTTCTTTCACTGACCAGCAGTCTTCGGCACTTCCTTCTGACAGCTCTAAAAGCGCCTTTGCGTCTGGGAGAGGAAATCCCAGGTCGCGGCACCTCTTCAAAAATCGAAGTCTTCCCACATCGCTTGCTGCATAGAGGCGACGATTGTTCAGAGCTCGCACGGGTCTTGGTACGATACCTTCGCGTTCGTAGTAGCGGATGGTTTCTATGCCAACCCCGGATTGCCGGGAAGCCTCACCTATCGCAATCATGTGAAGTGCCTCCACTTGATCCTGTAGTTACTACAGGAGTTATACGCTCTGAATACCGGTGCTTCAACACAATCAAATCGAGCATCTCGGGAGCAAAAGATGAAGAAATACGTGAACCTCAGCTACTTGGGATCGGTTTCAGCTCTGGGCGTCGCAACATGCTGTGTTCTTCCAATGGCCATGATGTTGTTAGGCTTGGGCGGCAGTTGGTTGGCAGTATTCGGAAAAATAGCGGCGGCAAGCTACTATGTTCTCGCCGTCTCAACAGCGCTGGTCGCGGTTTCGTGGTTCTTAGCGCATCTAAACGGGACGTTGGCAAATCTGAAATGGTGGCTTGTCGGAAGCACGGCGACTACCGCGTTGGCATGGGTCATCGTGTTCAATAAGGCTCAAATCAACGACTATCTAATCATGCAGATGTGAGACAATGACAAATCAAACTGTGGTGCTCGATAGCATTTTGACCTGCCCTCGGTGTGGGCACGTTGAAACCGAGAAAATGCCAACTGACTCGTGCCAGTGGTTTTATGAATGCAAATCATGTGAGGCAGTTTTGAAACCGTTGGAAGGCGATTGCTGTGTCTTTTGTTCCTACGCGACTGTACCGTGTCCGCCAATTCAGTTGGGGGATAGCTGCTGTAGTAAGGCCACTGCCGCTAAAGGTTTCGATCCCCAATGAAAATAAGTGAGCTAGACCGATTATTACCTTGGCTGCTTGGGAAAAGATTCAATCATTAAACCCGCTCAATTTTCGCTTTTCAGATGCGACAAGGGTTCGTGCGGGGCTAGTGCAACGGCCCAACAAAGGTTTAAGTGGTCTTAGTCTTTCTAAAACTAAGAGTGCCAGAATTCGCCAGCACAACTTAGGTTTTTAGTTTCTACTTTGTTTCCTCAGTCCGCCTAACGAACCCTTTGAAAACTGCAAGAGTCTCTTCGCTTACATGATGCTCAATACCTTCAGCATCATGCTCTGCGACTTCCTTTGAAACACCCAAGGCGATCAGGAAATCCACGACAATTCGGTGACGCCTTCTACAAGCTTCCGCCAATTGACGCCCGGCATCGGTCAGTTGAAGTGAGCGGTAGGGAATTTGTTCTATGAAACCTTCTCGTTTCAAACGGGCCAAATTCTTCGAAACCGTAGGTTGGGTTACGCCCAACCGCTCGGCTATTTCGACCGGGCGCGCCGAGCCATTCTGATGGATCAACTCCGCAATAAGTTCAACGTAGTCTTCAACCATTTCGCTTTGGTGGGCCTGTCGCACAGCCTCAAATCCACTCGCCTGAGTGTCAATAGTACGATCTGAATCTTGCGGTGTCGTTTCAGTCATCGGCTCACGATTAGGTCGGTAATCCAGTCACTAGTGTATGCACCTGAAAGCCGAACTTGACAATGAGCATGCCTTCATCAATAAATTAGACAAGGCTAACTTTAATAGACAGAGCTATGAAGTATCTAATAGCGTCCACACTTCTTTGCGCATTGCCAGTGATCGCCGATGCCACGGCGATTGAAGAATCTCCTTGGGCTCCGCGCGCTGCCGCGTATCGACTGACCTTGTTCATGGGAAATCTAACCCCGGTTCCCTGGGGTGAAATTGAGAGGAGTTGGACCTCGCCCGCACCTGGCAGTGACATTCAGGTCGCTCCATTGTCACGCGTTTCCGACAAAGAGGCGCTTGCGATCAACCAAGCTATGCAAGCCGAAGATCTCCAGGCGCTGTTCGAAGCAAGCACAATTGCCATTGCTGAGGGAATCCTGCGCCATCTGGATGTCGCAAAGACCGCGTTGGGTCAGCCTGAAGCGGCACGCGAGGTTGCGCAAGCGGCAGCTCTGTTCCGCGCATTCGAAGATGGTATCAAGGCTGCGGATGCGTCGGCGGCTCGCGATCTGGGCCGGGCATGGCTGGTTCTGAACTCCACCCTTGGCAGCGCAGGAGTACTGGGCAATGGTGCACAAACGGTGGATGCCGACCAATTTGCAGAAGCTCAGGCCATTGTCGCTGCCTATATTCGTGCCAACTATCTGCCATCCGAGTATGCCCAACGCGACAAGTTAACACCGCTGCCTGAAACAGTTGTGCTTTCCGGCGAACAAATCACAATGCCCGCCACGCTGCCGCCAGGGTCAAACATCGGAGATCAGGCGCAGCTGCCACGGCTGGTTCTTCAGTTTGAGGAGGCGGGTGAGGATGAAGCCAATCTACCGCTGGTGGCCTATGGCGACATGCTGTTCGACAGCCCTGAAATCTTCGGCGGCCCGGCGCGCGAGTTAGGCATCGCCTGCTCGACCTGCCACAACCGCTCCGACGTGAACCGGGATTTCTTCATTCCCGGCCTGTCATCCCATCCGGGTGGGATGGATGTGGACGGTTCGTTCTTCAATCCAATGTTCAATGATCGGACCGATGATCACTTGGATACGCCTTCCATGCGCGGCATCCGCTTTACCGCACCTTATGGCCGCGACGGGCGCGAACCCAGCCTGCGCCGGTTCATCCGAAATGTGATTGTGACCGAATTCGCGGGAAAGGAACCAACGCCGTTCCAACTGGACGCGCTGGAAGCCTATGTCAAACAGTTCGACTTTCTTCCCAACCCAAAGATCGATCGGTCCGGTAAGCTGACGGATCTGGCGTCAGATGACGCCAAGCGCGGGGAGGTGCTATTCAACACCAAATTTGCAGGACTTGGTGACAAGTCCTGCGCTTCGTGTCACACGCCTGACCGTCAGTTCCGCGATGGTCTGACCTACGACATCGGCAGCGCTGAACCACCATTCCCCGGCGGCACGGCTTCTGCGTTCGAAACCCCGACGCTGCGCAACGTCAATTTCACTGCACCTTACATGCATGACGGATCGCTGCCGACGCTGGCCAGCGTTGTTGACTGGTTCAATGATACCAAAAATTTGGGTTTGGACGAAGCACAGCGCGCAGATCTGACGGCCTACGTCGAAGCTGTTGGAGACGGTGAAGAACCCTATCAAGTATTCGAGGGTCGCAACAGCGTATTCCGCTTGTCCTGGGAGGAGCTGACAACATTCGCCAGCACGCTCGATACCCTGCTGCCGATGCAGGATGCCGAAAACATAGCGGTTCTGATCGACACGGTAGCTCCTGATCTGGCGGCGGATGCCAGTGTCATGGTCAATCAGAACGCCAAGCCCGAAATCTACGAATTCGCCGCGATCCTGCGAGCGGTTGGCGATGCCAGCGCCGAAGGAAACTGGACCGAAGCCACCCGCCAGTGGGAACTGTTCAAGGCCATGCAGGCCGAAATTGACGAGAGGATGTTCTGATGTTGTCGCGCCGCAATTTTCTGGGTGCTGCAGCCGCATCTGCAGCCCTGCCCGTAATGGCTGCAACTGACCAGGGGCTGAAGCTGGCCTTCATCCCGCAGGAGAACCCCGAAAAGCTGTTGGGTGACATCAACGTCATCACCGGCTGGCTTTCAGAGCAGATGGGCGTCCCGGTCACGGGGTTTGTCACGTTCGACCACGCTGCTGCCGTCGAGGCGTTGCGCAACGGTGATGCCGATATCTCGTTCATGGGAGCGTTGCCCTTTGTGTTGGCCGAAGACCAGATCGGCGCCGTACCGCTGTTGTCCGAGGTTTATCGCGGGCAACCCAGCTATTCGGGCCGTGTCTTCGTGCGACGTGACAGCGGTATCGAAACGTTGGCCGATCTCCGGGGACATGACATTGCCTTTTCTGATCCGGTCTCGGAATCCGGTTACATCTATCCGCTTGATCTGTTTGTGCGCGCCGGGCTGTTCTCGGGCACGGGCGATGCTGACAGTTTTTTCGGGCAGAAATTTTTTGCCGGTGGTTATCAGCAAGCGATGCAGGCCATGGCCAACGGACTGGTCGATGCTGCGGGCGCGAGCCAGTATGCAGATCTCTACCTGACTCCGGATCAGCAGGCCGAGATCAGGGTGCTCGCGGAATCAGAACAAATTCCCAGCCACGCAATCATTGCCCGCCCTGATCTGGACGCCGGGCTGCAGGCAAAGTTCATTGAAACCATGCTGCGCCTCAACGAGAGTGAGAACCGTCACCTGCTGGCTTACCTTTACGGCCCGGACGGCTATCTCCCTGCAGATCCATCGGTTTACGAAGGCGTGCGCGAAACTGCGCGGCGGTATGGGTTTCTGAAATGAACCCTGTAGTTTCACTCAACGCGGTATCGCAGCACTTTGCCAGTGCGGCAGCTCTTTCAGATGTTTCGCTGTCGGTGCAGCCCGGTGAAAGCGTCGCGCTACTCGGTCCTTCGGGTGCGGGCAAATCAACGTTGCTGGCGTTGTTGGATGGTCGTTCGAGCGGTTGGCAGGGAGAGGCCCAGGTGCTGGGCAAGTCACTTTTGGCAACAGGAATTCCATCCCGCGAGGACCGTGCCAATACTGGCTTTGTCTTCCAGGAATTCGCATTGGTTGATCGGCAGAGTGTTTATCAGAATGTGATGAACGGTCGGATGGGCCGGATGACTATCTGGTCCTCACTCTGGGGTCGGTTTCGGGAAGAGGACCATATGTGTGTGACACGAGCGCTTCAGGATACGGGGCTGTCCGATCTGGCAAGCCGCCGTGCCGATCAGTTGTCGGGTGGACAACGGCAGCGCGTTGCGATTGCCAGATGTCTGGCACAAGAACCCGAGTTGATCCTTGCGGATGAGCCCGTCAGCAATTTGGACCCTGCTCACGCCGAACGCATTCTGAGCCTGATCACCAGCTCTGCACGTAGCCGCGAAACCGGCGTCATTTTCAGCTCGCATCAGCCCGACCTGTCACGCCGCTTTGCTGAGCGCATCATAGGCCTGCGAGATGGCGTGGTATTGTTCGACAAACCGTCGGCTCAGTTGACCAGCGGGGACATCGATGAACTGTATCACGGTGCCGGTGTCACATCGGGGCTGCGTGTAGTCAGTTGATGGGTCGATCCGTCATTTGGGTCATGCTGGTGCTGGCGATCCTGTGGTCGCTGACCAGCGGAGATATGGGATTGGGCAAGCTGCCAGGCGCGGGACCCCGTCTGGCAGAGTTTTTGGGGCGCATGATCCCACCTGACCTGTCCGTTTGGCGCGAGGTTCTGACCGGGCTGGCGGAGACACTGAGGATCGCCATTCTGGGAACATTGTTCGCTGTGATCCTGTCGGCGGGACTGGCCGTTTTGGCCTCTGAAACTATGGTGCCAGCAGCGATCTGGCGTCCCGTCCGTGCCTTGCTTGCGGTTATCCGGTCGATCCCACTGATCCTGGTCGCTATGCTAATGGTGGGCGCTGTTGGGTTGGGCCCGCTTCCCGGTATTCTGGCAATCACATTTCACGCGACCGGCATGTTGGCAAAGTTCTATGCGGAAGCCATCGACAATGTTGCCACCGCTCCTGTGGCGGCGCTTGAAAGCGCAGGGGCCAACAGAATTCAACAGTTGCGTTGGGCAATCTGGCCGCAGATGGCGCCTGTGATCGTGCGCGATACCGTATTTCGGTTTGAGCTAAATCTGCGCGAAAGCCTGATACTGGGCATTGTCGGTGCCGGTGGCATCGGGTTGTATGTACAAACCTACGTACGGTCGTTTCAGTATGAAAAGGCTGCGACCGTGACGTTGGCAATCATCGTTTTGGTTTTATTGTCAGAGGCACTGAATACGGCCTTGCAAAAGCGCTTCAGTTGAAGCCCCGCTATGCATTTCCGTGTGTATGCGTGGCGGCCATTCGAGCCTTCAGCTTCCCATTGCGCAGGGAACGTACGCGCGCGTTCATCCAGTGACGGAATATGAAGCGATAGAGCCAACCACGAATGCTCCCGAAACTTTGCGCATGGTCAGCATAGAACGCATCCGGACTATCAAAAACGCCAAAATCCTTCACGATTCCGGTTTTCTGAATGTACGTGTCACGACCTTCCCATTCGACCTGAGGGGTGCTCAAACAACGGGTACCCGCCCCATAACCGCACAGGCTTTCTGTTTCTGCAAAGTTATGCTGCAAGGCCTCCAAGTATGGCTGATCCAGAATAAATCCTTCGAGGTTGACCCAACGACCGTCTACTTCGACTTCGACCCACGAATGCAAGATTTCTTCTGGCGCCAGCGGATAAATCAATTCGGGGACCACACCCCTCTGCAACTCTTTGTGGATCGTAAAGCCATGCAAACGGCATCGAATACCGCTGCCGCGAAACAGTGCCATCAAAAGAGTGCCCTTGGTATTGCATTGCCCAAAGCCGTTAGCGAGCACCTCTGAAGCCAGGATATCGTCTGCACGGTTGTAACCAAAGGCAATCTCGTTACGAACGAAATCATAAATAGCGCCAATTCGATCCCCGATAGGCAGATCGGGCCAGCGCCGTTCCGTTATGAGCCCAGAAATTGCGGGTGTTTCAAAATCAAGCAGAGGTGTGGCGGTTAACAACGGGTCTCGGTTCAGCATTTGGTCTCTCGTCGAATCAACTCAGAAAGACTTGTAATTGCTACAGTGACTGTAGCTTCAAGAGGCTATTTCCAGTTCGCAACAACGCTGCCTAGGGTTACGCGCCGATGTCTTCGTGATCAGTAAGACATTCGGAATGATCGCGTAGAACTTCGAGTACACGACAATCCGAGGTGTTGCCGCCACTGCATTCATGCACCATGCGCTCCAGTTCGGTCCGCAACGCTTCTAGCCGCGCCATTCTTTGCTCAATCTGTTTGAGTTGCCGGCGCGCAATACGGTCGGCTTCATGACATGGGCGATCCGGATCGTCGGACAAATCAAGCAGTTCGCGTATCGCTTCAAGCGAAAACCCCAGTTGGCGGGCGTGACGGATAAAAGCCAGGCGATCCAGTTCGGTATGGCCATAACGCCGCTGGCCACCTTCGGTGCGCCCCGGTTCCGGCATAAGTCCGATCTGCTCGTAGTAGCGGATCGTCTGAACCTTGGTTCCGGTCTTTTTTCCAAGCGTTCCGATCGTCAGCATCTGGGTCTCCTTACAAAGTTACAGCTTATGTAGGTTCGGGTTGGCACCGCACAATAGCACCTTCCAGCCGGTGGACCTGTGACACCCAGCCGCAGGCTCAAAATCCCCTTTGAACCTCTAGCAGGTAGAGGGTGTACATGCCGTTCTGAACCAAGAATCACAGGCGGACGGCTAACTTTGAAACTGACCGTATTTCAAAAAATCTTATGGGTACTGGCTGGTGTCGCAACGGCGGCATTTGCCTATCTGATGCTGTGGTCAGAATATAGACCTGCGCGGATTGAGGAGGGGTCTGTCCCGTTCGAAGCCAGGTTCGAACTGACAGATCACTCTGGCGTTGTTCGTACTCAGAACGACTTTGCGGGCAAATGGATGTTGGTGTTTTTTGGGTTCACCAACTGCCCGGACGTATGCCCTACAACACTGTCTGAGGTAGCAGCAGTGCAGGAAGGGCTGGGAAGCCAATCAAACCAAGTGCAACCTATCTTCGTATCCATTGACCCCGAACGCGACACCCCGGCAGTCCTGGCCGAGTATGTACCACTTTTCGATGCGGGGATCATTGGGCTTACAGGCACGCCAGAACAGATTGCGCAAACGTCCAAGACCTTCCCGATATTCTACGAACGGATCGAACAAGCCACTGCGCCGGATGGATATACGATGGGGCATACCTCTCATCTGTTTCTGTTCAACAAGGACGCTGGATTCGTCCAGTCCTGGTCATATGGCACGCCTGCCGAAGAAATTCTTGCGGATCTGAAACAGAGACTCTGAGCACCATGACCCGGTTTTCCAAAGATACACTTCTCGGCCTGGCCTGGGCGATTGCCTTGGTTGCTTCTCTTTCTGTTCTGTTCATTGGAGAGATCCTGGGGCAGACGCCCTGTGTGCTGTGCTGGTTCCAGCGCGCGTTCATGTTCCCATTGGCGATCGTACTGGGGCTTGGCCTGTGGTGGCAGGACCAGAACGTGGGGCGATACGGGATAGCACTGGCATTTGGGGGCGCTGCTGTCGCCTTGTGGCACATGGGCCTGTATGCTGGTCTGATCCCCGAAAAAATCCAACCATGCTCGGCAAGTGGTCCGTCCTGCACCGACGCAAATCAATCTGTTTTGGGCATCCCGATTCCGCTGATGGCGCTCGTTTCGTTTGCGCTGATCGGCGCTCTATGTGCTCTTTCACTCAAGGAGAAACAAGTATGAACAGACGTGGCATGATCTTGTCCGTTCTCGCGCTCGGTGGGGCCGGATTCGGGGCCGCCGCCTGGTACGTGAACCGAACGACTGCTTCAGGCAATATCGAGCCTGTCGCACCCGAAATCGCTGAAACACTTATCCGTTCTTACTCGCCTGTTCTCGGCCCTAAAGATGCACCGGTTACAATTGTCGAATTTTTCGATCCGGCTTGTGAAGCCTGCCGCGCCTTTCATCCGGTCGTGAAGGACATAATGGCTCAGCATGGAGACGCCGTGCGCGTTGTGATCCGGTACACCCCTTTCCATGGCGAGGGCTCAGAGGAGGCGATCCGCGTGCTTGAAGCGGCACGCATGCAGGGGGTCTTTGAACCGGTACTGGAAGCCGTGTTGCGAGAGCAGCCCAAATGGGCCGCGCATGGTGCGCCTGAGCCTGGTCTTATTATTCGAATTGCAGCAGCGGCGGGACTGGATGCCGAGGCAGCGCAGGCACAAATGCTTGCGCCCCAGACAGTCGGTGTTCTCAATCAGGATCGCGCTGATGTCGAAGCGGTCGGTATAAGGCAAACTCCGACATTCTTCGTCAATGGCAAATCTCTGGATCCGTTTGGTGAGGCTGAATTGAGACGCCTGGTCGCTGCAGAAGTTGCAGCACTGCAAAGCTGAGCAGTAGCGAGAGGTACTATGAGACTCACTGCAAAAAATACACTTCTGGCAGGTGTGCTTGCCGCATTCGGCACCACTGCCATTATATCGGCACCTGTACTGGCAGGGGGCGGCGATGTTGTCGTTGAAGATGCCTGGTCGCGCGCTTCAATTGGCACCAACCGACCTGGCGTCGCTTACATGACGATCCGCAACACCGGCAATGAGGCCGTCACGCTGACGTCTATCCGCACCGATCTTGCGATGATGCCCGAGATCCATCAGACATCGACCAATGCAGAGGGCGTCAGTTCCATGGCACCAGCTGGCGAGCTGGAAATTGCGCCGGGCGGTTCCGTAGCGCTTGAGCCGGGCGGGCTCCACGCAATGCTCATGCGGCTGCAACGCCCTATGACCGAAGGCGAGAGCTTTACGCTGACTCTGATCTTTGCCGATGGCGCAGAAAAGACTGTCAACGTGCCGATATTTGGCATTGCTGCGCGAGGCCCCGAGAACTGATGCAGCGGCGACGCGTTCTCAAATTCGGGGCTGCTGGACTTGGTGTAATCGGCCTGAATCTCTTTGCCGGATGGTGGCAAGTGGATGGGCCGGGAGCGGCTCAATCTGATCGCCTTCGTCCCCTTGCGTTGTCAGACATGAACTTTCGCATGGTTGATCACGAAGGGACCACCGTCACCCCGCAATCGCTCGTCGGACGTGCAACAATGGTGTTCTTCGGCTTTACCTACTGCCCGGATGTTTGCCCGACGACACTTTCGGATATTTCCCTCTGGCTGGATGATCTGGGCAATGACGCGGATGAATTGAACGTCGTGTTCATAACCGTAGACCCTGAAAGAGACACAGTCGAATCTATGGCCGACTATGTCAGCTACTTTCATCCGGCTGTCCGTGGGTGGGTCGGCGTTTCGGACCAAATCGCTCAGGCCGCAGACGATTTTCGCGCCACTTATGAAAAAGTTCCAATGGAAGATGGCGACTACACAATGAACCACACTGCAAGTGTATTTCTGTTTAGCCCCACAGGCGAATTTGTCAGCACCATCGACTATCATGAGCAGAGAGAATTCGCTGTGCCCAAGATCCGTCGTGCTTTGAAAAGTGGAGCGGATAAAACATCATGAACGCACGGTTTCTAGCAACCTCGGCAATCGCGATCAGCAGCGTCTCAATTGCTTCGATCGTGTTCATTGCCTCGAACAGGTCTGAAGTGACGGCGCCTGCGCCCACGGTCTTTCCGGTGCCCAAGCTTCCTGCGGAACCGCAGATCACATCGGCTCCGTTGCTGAACGTACCATCAGCAGAACTCGCTCCAAGCCCCGTTTCGTTTCGACCTGCTCAACCGGAACCCATTCAGGCAGAGGAACCTTTGCCACCTGTTGAACCGCCTTCACGGACATGGACGCGCGAACTTGCGTTGGGCGACACGCTCGACAGTTTGCTGTCTAAAGCCGGGATCAACGCAACCGATCGGGCCGAAATCGCACTTGCGCTTGGCGCTGAATATGATTTGCAGCGTTTGCGCCCGGGTCACTCGATAACAGTCGTTACCACCGCAGCGGATCAACCGCAGAGCGTGGAGCTTGCGGTGGAAGGTGGTGTAAGAATCGAGGTGATACTCAGCGAAACGTTGTCCACGCGCGTGGTCTCGCCAGAACCCGACACCGTCATTCTTGCCCGCAAAACAGAGATCGAAACTTCGATTTCAAATGCGCTGAGTAGCGCAAAGATCCCGGTTCGTTTTGCGGTGGATCTGGCGCAGATGCTGAGCGGGACAGTGGATTTTCGGAGGGATCTGACAGGTGGTGAAGCTCTCCGTCTTCTCTGGCGCGAAAAGAGCATCGATGGCGAGAGAACAGGCCAGCCAGAACTCATTTTTGCGGCGCTGGAGGTTGATGACCAACTTTATGAAATAGCATGGCCAGATGCCGAAAATGGCCGCGCCACAATCTATGTAGATGGTGAGCTTCTTCGCGTCTTCTCGCAGCCAGTCGAGGGCGCGCGCCTGAGTTCTGTCTTTGGTCGGCGGAAGCACCCGGTCTACGGAAATGTTCGGATGCATACAGGTGTCGATTTTGCTGCCGCACGTGGTACTCCGGTGCATGCGACGGCCCCGGGCCGCGTGTCTTATATTGGTTGGCGCGGGGGGTATGGGCGTGTGGTCGAAATCGCTCATGGATCGGACACGGTCACGCGATACACGCATCTTAGCGCAACCGCCGATGGTCTGACCAAAGGTCAGCGCGTGGAGGCGGGCCAGGTGGTTGGTCGTGTCGGGTCGACCGGCACCGCGACCGGCCCAAATCTTCATTATGAAGTATTGGTCGACGGGCGCCCGACAGACCCGCTTTCTGACGATCGACTTGCTGCCGCTGCGAATGACAAGGTAGAAAACGAAGCAGCGCAAAAGCGATTAAGTAGTGCACGGGCACAGCTTGAGAAGCAGCTGGGCGATCTCACTGCCAAGAAACGCGAAGTTAACTCGTGAGAGTTCTTTCAGAACGCCTTCAGACGCGCGGCTATCAGTTTGACGGTTTGAACGCCTGAAGTGAACTGCACCGCAAATGAACAAAATCAGAGGATGTAAGATGATGGCAATCGCGGGTGCCTTGGTTGGCGCCGTTTGGGGTGGCGTTCTGGCAAAGCGCCGGAATGGCAACAGCCTTGATATTCTTCAGTATGCTGCAGGATACGCCATCGTTTGTGGCCTGATTGCGTTCTTTCTGTCGATCGCAGTTGTGCGTCTGATTTCCTAGGCTGATCCGAATGGTGGTTGAAATTGAAAGCGCTGCTCAGGATTGTGCTTGGGTTGGTTCTTGCAGCCCTGTTCATCGCTACCGTCTGTTTCGTCACGGCTACATATCTCATGCTGGCTTCTCTTCCGGACTATGAGGAAGATTTTAGGTTAGAGGGTTTGAAAGATTCTGTGGACGTCCTGAGGGACTCTATGGCGATCCCACATATCTCGGCTTCATCCCCGTCCGATGCCTATTTCGCACTTGGTTTCGTTCATGCGCAGGATAGATTGGGTCAGATGTTAAGGGAACGACGGTCCGCTTCGGGTAAAGTACCAGTTCCGCGATATCGCGATATAGATCCAGTTTTGTCTGAAATGCTGATTGCCTATGCAGCCGGTGTCAATGCCTGGATCGGGGAGGTGTCAAAAGGCCGGCGTGGCCGGGGGGCACCAGAACTGTTGTTGTACGATGAAAAGACAATCATGGCCTGGCGGCCAGAGGATAGTCTCAGAATAACTCAACAGTTCTTAGGCAATCTGCGGCAGGCCGAGAGTGGCGGCGCGTCAATTCCAGGCGACAGACCGAAAACACCCGGATTGCTCAAGAGCACGCCAAAAGCTCGGCTGGGTGCCTGGGCATTGACCAGTGAACGAACGGTTTCCAATTCCCCAATTCTCGCGATCGAGACTAGCGGGCCGCTTTCGCTCCCATCAACCTTGTACATGGCTGATCTTCAATTTCCCTCGGGGGCAGTAGCAGGGGCGACTTTGCCCGGCGTTCCGTTCGTTGTTCTGGGTCGTTCAAATGACGTTGCTTGGGCCTTGGACTCAAATGCCGGGCAACCTGAATTGCAAAACGGTACATCCGAACGGGTAGATAGCGATATCTTTTTGAGAACTCTTTACCGACTGACACAGGTAGTCACCGCAAAAGACGCCGTGAAGTTGATCTCTGAAATGCCTCTGTTCGGGTTGGAGACCGTCGTTATTGACAAAGAAGACGTCATGACCTGGCCGGGCATCTCCGATGAAGATGCAATCCTGCTTCGGCAGCAAAGGCTCAAAGAACTTGATGCGCGCCAACGCGTTTTTTCAGTTGATGGTGTTATGGCGGTACAACAAGATACCGTTAGTTCAGCAGCGCGTAGCTTGTTGCCTCTGATGGCAGCGGACTTGTGGCGTTCTGCACCCATGATCCCCGCAACCGACGACCCGCTCGATGGAATCCGACAGGATGCCTTGAACCGCTTGGCTGAATGGAACGGTGAAATGGATCGTTTTTCGCCGGAGCCATTGATATTCTGGGCATGGGCGCGTGCTTTGCAACGCCGATTTCTACAGGATGAATTTCCTGCGGCGCGTGATTTGTGGACCAATCCGAATCCATATTTTCTTGCCGCGGTTCTTTCAAATAGAGAAGAGGCCGCGATGTGGTGTGACAATCGCACCTCAACTCGTGTCGAAACCAGCGACGAGTGGATCGTTCTCGCACTCGACGATGCGCTCGTCTGGATAACCGAGCGCTACGGTCCCGACCTTTCTTCGTGGAGCTGGGGATCTGAACACGTTGTGAATCTGGATTGGTCTGCGGTTAGCCCAGCCGGATTCCTCAATGGGTTGTTATCTGTGCGGGAACCGAAGTCCGGAGGACCTTATTCATTGCTCTCGTCTCAATTCGGGATGTCTGACGAAAAACCGTTTGCAACAAATATCGGCACGAATTTTCAGGCCGTCATGTCTGTTTCAGAAGACAAAGGCTTCTTTTTCCTGACACCATCCGGGCAGTCGGGACACCCGCTTTCGCGGTTCTACAAGAACTTGTTTTCTTCATGGATGCGCGGTGATTACAGGATGATGGCAATGGATCTGGCAGTAGCAGAGGGTGGGGCAGTGGGGCGATCCAAACTAACCCCCCTCATTCAGGATGAAGTTGACTGATTAAAGTGCGGCTCCGGGAAGCCAGATCAGTGTCAATGTGCCCTCATCTTCAGGATGAAATGCCATACAAGATCCAAGACTGATTGATACATCGGGCACCACGCCACAGTGATAGATTGTGAAAATCGGCTGTGGGATGCTGATTTCAGTGGGCATCCCACAGCACACGCGATCTTAGGTGCCGCGCGCCTGATTACTGCCCATGCGCCAATTCAGCATTTTCACCTGGCGTTCCAACGGTTTCTGTTCCTGTTGAGTGTATGTTACCCTCCGAGGCTTTCAGAAGCCGCAAGGCGTTAGCCACGACCAGCAAGGACACTCCGACATCTGCGGCGATTGCACCCCACATTGATGCCAATCCAAAACCGGTAAGGGTCACAAACAGTGCTTTGGTCGCAAGTGAGAAGCCGATGTTCTGACGGATGATCGACATGGTTCGACGTGAATGATCGATCAGCCGGGGTACTTTGCCGATGTCATCAGTCATCAGAGCAATGTCTGCAGTCTCAATAGCAGCATCAGATCCAACTGCACCCATCGCAACTGCATAATGTGCCCGAGCCATCGCAGGCGCGTCGTTGACGCCATCGCCGATCATCGCAACCATCTCGTGCTGTTCTGCCAGTTCCTCAATCGCAGCGACTTTGTCCTCCGGCAGAAGTTGGGCCCGGACTTCGTCGATGCCGACTTCGGCTGCTACCGCTCTCGCTGTTTGTTCGTTGTCACCAGTCAGCATGATGATTGACTTCACGCCCTGCGCATGAAGCTGGGCTACGATGCTTCGGGCTTCGGGTCGAATGCGGTCCCGCAGCTCAAGCAAACCGGTTAACCCGTTCTCATCCCCGACAACAACAAGTGTGCTTCCCGCGCTTTCGATTTGGTTGCGCAACTCGGCAGGGATGGACGCGCCAAAGCCTTTCTCTACAGCGAAGCGGTCGGAGCCAAGCCAGATATCTCGACGCTCGGTACGGCCTTCCAGACCACGACCGGGAACGGTTCGGATGTCTTCAGCCGCCGATATCGAAATGTCGGTCTGTTCTGCCTTGGTCAAAATGGCGCGGGCCAGCGGGTGTGAAGACCGAACCTCAAGGCTTGCAGCGTTCGCCAACAGCTCTTGCTCGGATGCGCCGCCCAGCGGATAGACATTGGCCACTTCAGGCTCACCCATGGTGATCGTGCCGGTCTTGTCCATGGCCAGTGCGGTGGTACGCCCGGGGGCCTCGATATATGCGCCGCCCTTAATCAGAACCCCAGCCCGGGCCGAAGCGGTCAAAGCCGCAACGATTGAAACCGGTGTGGAAATGACGAGCGCACAGGGGCAGGCGATAACCAGCAGAACAAGTGCATTGTAAAACCAGAAGCCCCACGATGCGCCAAATACAAGCGGTGGGATCAGGGCGATGGCCACTGCGACGACCATAACGATGGGCGTATAAATCCGCGCAAATTTTGTAACCCACTGCTCAACCGGCGCACGGCGAGCATGAGCATCACCGACCATCCGGATGATCTTGGCAAGCACGGTGTCTGACGCTGTTTTCGTCGCACGTATTTTGAGGGTGCCTTCACCATTGATTGTGCCGGCATAGACCTCATCACCCAGCTCTTTGGGAATCAGCGCGCTTTCACCTGTGATTGGAGCCTGGTCAACGGCACCGGCCCCTTCGATGACTTCCCCGTCAAGTGGAATGCGATCCCCACCGCGAACGATGAAGCTGTCACCGACAAAGACATCCGCCGCCGGGACCGTTGCCTCAGAACCGTCAGCACGAACCAGCCGAACCGTCGGGGGGGCCAGATCAAGCAGCGCGGATACCGCGTTCCGAGCACGTCCGACACTCCAGCTTTCCAGATAAAGAGAGAGCGAGAAGAAAAATGCTACAGTTGCGGCTTCAAAAAACTCACCCAGAGCGATGGCACCAGCGACGGCAACAACCATCAAAAGGTTCATATCCGGCGAAAGTCGACGCGCCGAAGACCAGGCTTTAGGGGCCACCAGCCAGACGCCAAACAAGATCGCGACCGCGAACAAAGCTGCCTCGGGCAAAGGCATCGGAACCTCACCATGTCCCGAGAACAGCCCGAGCGCACCGCCCATGCCGGTTTCGAAAATGTGCCAGCCAAAACCTGCTGCCCAAAACCCTCCGCTAAGAGTGGTGAACCGCCGCTGACGTGCAATATGCGCCACCTGGTCCTGGGCGGCATTTCCGTCATCCCATGGTTTGGCGGTCATACCAGTACTCGCAACCAGCAGCATGACATCTTCGTCAGATAACTTGGAAGCACTTTCAAGAAGCGTCATCCGACCGTTGATCACATCAAATGCGAGATGCTCTTCACCACCTGCTTTCGGGCCGACGACACGGTTCAGGATCGCCACCTCTTCGGCGCAATCAAGGCCAGAGACCTGAAAGCTTCTACCACCTTCAGGAATTGGACCGGCGGGGGCGATGTCGCCACACCCGCCACTACCGCATGCGTGGTGACCATGTTTGTTTTCGTGGCCATGGTCGTGGCTATGGGTATCGGATGACATGATTGGACCTCAAGAATCTCTATGGTCCTTTGTAAATAGTTCCTACAGTAACTAGAGCTTCAATACCTTTTATATTTTTTCATCCGGGTTCTTTGCCTGCGATATTGTTAGTTCATTTCGTCTTGCGGGCCGGCCGTGTGGATGCAATCTAATTGCAGATGACGCAAAAAATTTGGAATAGATCAATGCAGAAACGGATCGCAATTACCATCACGTTAGTCTCGATTACGGCTGGTTGCTCAGCCCAGTTCACTGGGGCCAAAAGCAAAGCACTTGAACCAGGCAACGTGCCAGATTCGGTCGTAGCGCTGGCAGGGCCGGCGCAGGATTTGACCACAGCGCGCCTCCTGCCCGAAGACAATTGCTTTTGGTATGAGCACAGCGGACCCGTCGAGACGACATTGGTACCATTGCGCGCGACGAATGGCGCTCCGATCTGCATTGCGCGCGACGCCTGATCGAAATGAGGGCAGCGACGTCCATGTACGCTGCCCAATATTCATGAGCGGGCTGTGACGCTATCTTCGGCAGAGTATAGGAAAGCGGTCGAGCCGGTTTTCACGTTTGGGTAGAGGTCATTGATATGAGCCATGATCATTCGCACACATCCAGAACTTGCGCGACCGCCGATGCTTCTTGGCTCAGGCGTGCCGTGAATTCTGAGATATGTGTCTCGGTCTCCAACGTATAGATAAAGGGCACGAGAGCCGAGAGCATTATTCGGCCCGGGCTCCATGCCATTCCGGAATTCCGCGTATTCGGGGTTGCGCTCGATCATTGAAGCGGTTGGTGTCCAGTGTGGCCATTCGACCTTTCGGCGGATAACATAGGTGCCGGGCTCGTAAAGGTTCCCGCGCGCGATCGCTACGCCATAGCGCATTGCGGTCCCGCCTTCTTCGATATGATAGAGATAGCGCGCGACGGCATCCACATGGATGTCACCTGGAACCAAACCATCATTTGCCGCGACGCGTCTTGGTAAAAAACGGTCATGAACACCCCACGGATTTGAGGTCATTGGATCGTAACCAATTGGCGTGACCTGACTGTCCCAATAGGTCTTCTGCGATGCGGTTGGCCAGGTTTTGGCGATCAATGGACTGGCCGCAGACGCCGAGAACAGCGCTATGGTGGATTGAATGAAATGGCGCCTTGTAAGCATAGGTCTCGTCCTGGTTCACAAGTTTAACGTATTTGGATCGCACTATCGCGAATTAATCCGAATCTTAAAGCCTCTAGCAGCTAGAGCTTCAAGAGGTTTCAGGTAACGCTTGGTTTACCCTGTCGATCAAGTGACCGGTTGCGTGAATCCTGCTTCGGTCGAGTTTACATTGGAATAGGTCGCAAAGACAATTGACACAGGCGAAGCCGCCATTGTAGCGGTGAATTGTTTTCGGTTCCTGATGGCGGAAGCCAAAAGGATTAAAAGGGAATACGGTTCGGTGTTTTCAATGGCGCCAATTCCGTAACTGCCCCCGCAACTGTGAGCGGAGAGCGATGCCAAGACACCACTGGTTCGTAATGGAACCGGGAAGGTTGGCGGAGCGAGCACCCGCGAGTCAGGAGACCTGCCGTAAAGCGCCGGGCTATGCCCAGACTGAACCTGTCGGCCTTACGGTCGATTCAACCTGACAAGCCGCCGGGTGAGGCGGTAGGGAGAAAGAACATGCATATCGAACCGGGCATCGTGAATGGTGCCAAAATCGCGCTTTCCTATGTTACCGCCGCAGGTGCGGCTACTTACGCAGCGAAAGAAACGTTTTCCACATTGCGTGCGAATGGACCTGCATCTTTTGTTATGCGCTCGGTGCTCGCCACCGTTGGTGTTTTCCTTTTCTTCGAAGTCCTGCCGCATTTCCCGGTTGGTGTCTCTGAAGTCCACTTCATCCTGGGGTCGACGCTGTTTCTGCTTCTCGGTGCTGCACCCGCGGCTTTTGGATTGGCAGCTGGTCTCCTGATTCAGGGTGTGTTTTTTGCCCCGTTCGATCTTCCGCAGTACTTCATCAACCTGACCACTCTGCTGGTGCCGCTATTTGCGCTACAAGCACTGGCCAGCCGCATCATCGCACCCGGCACAGCATATGTTGACCTCAAATATGGCCAAGCTCTTGCCCTAAGTGCGACGTATCAGGGAGGAGTAGTCGCATGGGTTGGGTTCTGGGCCTTCTACGGCCAGGGTTTCGGCGCAGAAACCATGGCGTCGGTTCTGTCCTTTGGCGGTGCTTATATGCTGGTAATTGTCATTGAGCCGATTGCTGATCTGGCAGTGCTTGCGGCAGCCAAGGCGATGCGCGGTTTGAACAGTACAGGTCTGGTGACTCCGCGTTTGTACAACGCTGCGAAAGCTTGACCAAAGTTTGAAGCGGTGTCCTAAACTTGGGTTGCCGCGAAACAACCAGTAGACGCAGGACCAAAATTTTATTGTGGCGCGTCTCGAGGGCGCGCCACATTGTTTTTAGCCGCTAGAAACCTGTACCCAACGATCAGGGTGATTTGGGTCCTGTATTCGTAGGAAAAGATACCTCGTTTCCTTCCACGATTTGATCCTGTTGGTGACATTGTCCAGAATCAAATCGCCTTCACTCGAGCGATAAACTAAAACTGCATGGCCACTGCGATTGGTGTCTAAGACAGTTGCAATAAGTAGCTTCGTAGGATCCAAGCCGTTCTGCATTAGTTCAAACTTCTTTTGCAAAGCGAAATCTTCGCAATCCCCTGACCCCTGCATTGGTAGCGTCCAGTATTCCTTTGTCCCGTATTGGTTTTGATCCGAAACGGCGCGGATCCTCCGATTGACGCGCAAGTTAATCGCTTTAACGATCTGTTTCTCCTGCGCTTCTGGCAGACCAGAAGTACGAGTATTCGCGCACGCCCACGAATAATCTTTGCAGAGTGATTTGGCGCCCGATGGCGCCTGAACCTCTCTATCTAGTTTGATCCAGGGAAGCTCAGAAGCTTGCAATGAAGCGGCGGAGACAAGGTAGCTGCATATGATACAGGCCAACGATAGATAAACTGGTAACCGTTCCGAAAGTTTTTTCTGAGCGGAAGTAGGTTTTGTCATATCTGCTTTCCCCATACTCGTTTCTCCTGGGTATCTGAAGCTACCGAGCCAAGAGAACTCTATTTCAATCTTTTATGTTCATCGACGCATTACAACAGCTTATTCAATTTAAAATGCAGAGCAGCAAAGTTCGCGAGCGCGCAGTTATTAGTCGTGATTGTGTGCGTGAGCTTAATTGACATTCTTGCAGCAGCATAGAAGAAAGCCGGCTAGTAGTTCTGGGTTAGAAACGCTTGAGGTTTGGGACGGATTTGGATGACGCGTCAAGCCGAACATCTTTGTGCAATGACATGGGTATCAACCGTTCGCCGGGGCGCACCCTAACAGTGTATCTGCGATTATATGTTTCATGCGGCCAGATGTAACTGGCAATTGCAGATTTCCCCTGACCAAGGTGTGCAGGTTTTGATTGGAAATTCTAAAACAATGACTTCGTCGCTACACTCAGTCCTCTGTTAACGCGCACAGCGACGGGAGCGATGAGTTGGGCAGGCTCAGTGGCCTACGAGCCATATTGCGTCAGGTTTCTATTATGCGTGTAAGTTTCGTACGATCGACTTTGGAGGCATGACGCTTGTCCATAGGAATGTTCTTAATCGAAATCACATTTGGAACGTCAAAACCAAGCGCAGATTTAGTCCAATCGTCGATGTGATCCGCGGAACCTTGGACGCAAAGTGTGGGGCCTGCCTTGGTATTGACGAGCGCGCATCGATCTACACCTGGCCATCGCTGTGCCGCGACTTCGATAGCAAAGGGGAAGAGCGTACCTGAAAAGACTTCAATTTCGGACCCGACGCGCCCCCATAACCATAAACGCCCGTCATCATCCAGCGCGCCAGCGTCACCGGTCCGGTGCCAAATGACGTCACCTTCCTTGATTTTGTTGTTCTTTGAGTGGGTCGGGTTCAAATACCCGTCATTCACATGTGCGCCGGCGACCTGAATTTCATTGTCGCGGATGCGGAGCGTGATTTCGGGCACCGGGTATCCCACAAGAAGACCCCTTCCAACAGCCATGTCGCGGTGATCCTTCACCGTGATATTCGCGGCGTCAAGATGGGCAATCGGTTCAGCCTCGGTCGACCCGTAGACGCACACAACTGACAGGCTGTGCCGGGTTCTCAACGCCTCGACAAGACTCGGAAACACCGGACCGCCGCCGGTGAACACCGTGTGCAACGGACCGGTATCGTCGGATTGAACCAGTTTTTCACATAGCGATGGTGGGATGAGGGCCCGGGTGATCTGTTGCGTTTGAAGCCAGCTTTCCAACTGCACAGTCGACATGCGGTCCAGCTTGCTGAACCTCCAGTTGGGTAAAACACTTGTGCGCCCGGCCGCCAGATTGATCAGCGTGAACACCGGAAAGGCCACCAGATCGCGCTCGGCCTTGCGGCTGTCGAGGAGGGGTGCGATGGCATCGTGCTGCGCCATCAAAAACGCGTGCGAGCGCGGAATGGCCTTGGGCTGGCCAGTTGTACCAGAGGTAAAGGAAATAAGGGCGATATCGTCCGGTTGTACCTTTTGCGCCACCGGGTTACTGCGGCTTTTACCAGGCGTCAGCAGGGGCAGGGCCCAGAGATCCGGAACCAGAAACTTCAGCAAAGAATACGCACCCGCTGCACAGAACGCTTTTGGCTTCGTTGTTCGGGCGGCGTGGCGCAGACCGGCCAGCCCCAAGGCTGGCTCTGGTAAGACAACGGTTGCGCCAAGGGTCCAAAGCGCAGCCAGACTTGCATATAGGTCCGCGTTGACTGGCATGGCCAAAAGCACACGATCACCTGACCGGATACCCTTGTCCTGCCACCGACCTGCCAAGTGCTGAACGCGCGTGCGCAGGGTTTGAAAGGTGATCTCGCGGCCCTTGCCGTCCACTATGGCTGTCCGGTCAGGAACCCGTTTAACCGCCGTGGCGAATTGGGACAGCAGGTCAGCCATTCAGCTTCCGTCCAAGCAAAGTATAGCGCCGGAATATTGTCGCGCCTTCCGCTGCACTGCGCTCGGCGGAGGTGTTGTCATCATGGATCAGCGCATGAATGGCGGTTTCGTACCCCATCCTGAGCGCCGCCTTGTGAAACCGGTGAGCCAGATGCCGTCCGGCGCCCGGTTCGAGACTTGCATAGGTCTTGAGGATTGCGGATGCCGGATTGGGGCCTTCGGCATAATTGGGAATGCCAAACAGAAACCCTGCCAATGTCCCGTCATGGCGGCGCGCAAAAAGGATCAGATCGCGCTTCATCATCGGCACAACTGGCATATACATGGCCAGGAAATCTGCCTCGGATATCGGTTTGTAGAACGCGTTGCCGGAAAATGCGCGGGTTGACAGGTCGAAGACCTGACGAAACAGCGCCTCGGGGTCTGTTCCGTCCCACTCTTCCACCACGAACCCATCGCTTTCCGGCGGTGCTGACCCGGTTGCGGCTTGCAACGACACCCGGGCCGAAAAATACCGGCTGATCTCTGTAAATCCTGCCGACTGGAAAACCCCGGGCTCATGAAGTTTGTTGGTAGGCTCCATCAGGAACGGAGCGGACCCGTCGCTATCCGAGACGAACCGGTAACTGTGCCAGGTATCGCCTGACATCGGCCCGATGATGCGGTTGAGGCCGGCGTCTTTCACCCTCTCGATCCCTTTGCACAGGATTTCGGCACCGGCTTCAGGCGTTTTGCAGGAAAAATCGCCGAAGGTCGCGGCTCGCGCGCCGTCCCAGATCGGACCGTTCAGATAAACGGTCAGCTTTGCATCCGCCGTTCTGATGAACTCTTTGGTCATGAAAAAACTCCGGCAAAGAACCCAGCATTTAGCGATCCAGCAACGATCCAAACGTAGTAAAGCAACGGCGGCGCGAGGGCCAACAGCGTCAGCCTGAGCACCCTATCTTTTTCGAACCAATGTGGTCGGAGCAACGGCGCTGCGGCTGAACAAGCTAATGAGAACAGGGCCAGTACCGTCAGCGGTTCAGCCCAGTTCGACTGTTCAGAATTCTGGGAAACAGCCCAAGTTCGAATGAAATAAAGGACAGCCGCAGCAAGTGGTATAACAACAGGAATGGGACGCAGCGCCATAGCAGTGAGCCCCATAGCTAACCCCATCGCACTGAGCCCAAAAAAGGAAACTGCATCCCATCCCGTTGCATTTCCCACCGCAAGCCAACCAAATCCCAAAAGCCCCAAGGCGGCTATGATATCCAGATCGGGGTACTTACTGTCACAAGGAGAAGCGGTACGCGCCCAGCCATGTGCGGCAAGAACCATGATCGGCAGTACTGTGTTCTGCAGCTTTGCGGCGGCCAGCAGCAAAAAAACCGCGACAACATACACACGGGTCGCATGTTTGGTCAGGCCCAGTTTGGTTCCCACTACGCCGAAACTGGCAAGGGCGGCAAAGAACATGGCGGCCAACAGGGCGAGCTCTGCCAAAGAGCTGAAATAGTGGCCGTTTAGGAAAATCAACAAGCCAAGCGGCAGGAAAAGGTTGTCAAACCCGCGCCAGCTTTGTGCCTCGACCAATGTGCCAAAAGCCGCAACCATAAGGCACAACATCATGATGTTAGATGGCGGGAGTTTCGATAAGAACAAGAAGCAGATGATCGCAACCAATAGTGTTACGACAAAAAACACCACTGATCCTTCTAAGCTCTTATCGCCATCTTCTACCACGTAGCGTTTGGTTCCATACGTGGTCCCGGCAAGCGCAGCGGCTGCATCCGCGAGTGTCAGAACGGCGATTGGCAGTATGTAGAACAGCGTGTTTTCCCCGGCTAGCAGAAAGCAAAGCCCAACTGACAGGGCGAGCAGAAAGTCGCCGTAGGACGTACGATCCACACCATGCAAAGTTGCACCCAGACCCGACGAAAAACGAGGCAGGCGCAGCACCAGCATCACCAGGATTGTGGCCGCAATCAGCATGTAAACCGGCCAGCGATCGGGAAACAACCAGGGCAGCAGCAACGCAAAGAGGCCGGTGCTGACATGCATAAGCTTGCGCTGCACTTCGGGTTTCAGGCCCGCTGTAATAGCCAGATTGCGTATAATCATCATTACGCCGACCAGAGCCAGCACCGACCCCGCCGCCAGCAGAATCTGCCCAATAACAGTCACGGTTGAAACTCTTCGACGACGAAATCCGAATAGAAGAATGCCATGTCGCGGGCCTTCTGCTGTGTTTCGATGTCGGTCAGGGTTTCAACCTTGTTTCTGAATTCCGGCGGAACCCTCCGGGGTGCCATCATGTTCCAATAGACTAGTCGGGCATTTGGCTCTGCAGCGGTCAGGATCGACCCGTAAACCTGATGGAAGGTCTCGGGCGACATGTACTCGAAGATGTCGGACAGGTTGAATCCTCTGGCTTTTTCGTCGGTCGACACAAAAGCCTCAAGCGATCCAAGGCGGATGTCGAGACGATCCAACCGGGATCGGATTGTCTCATAATGCTCGGAACGCCACGCCATCGGCAGCGCGTCGCCATGATCGCCTTTGAGAATCCAGTGCAGATAGGGATTTTGCGAGGGATCGGTGGTGACTCCCGCATGACGGATGCGGCGGGCGACATGTTGGGCCGGGCTACCCTCGACATGATCGAAAAACGCACTGTCCCGGCCCATGCGACCCATGACGAGGCGAGAGAAGAAGATGTTCAGCAAAAGACGCCATCGCACCGTGTTGAACCGCGTGTCGAAGAATGTCAGTCGCTCTGCGGGCGAGCGGGGAACAAACACTGCGTCGATGGTTCGGCGTGAATGCACAAGAGGCAGTAGCCAAGTTCGAAAGATGCGAAAATAGCGCTCGAACTTGCCGACGCCACCGATGCCGTGTTTTTCGACTTCCGTGATCAGAGTCCGCCAGAAAGCGCGCGTTTCGGCATCTGTGGCTTCCAAAACCTGGTTCAGCAATGCGCCCCGTCGGCTACTTCGCCGCGAGCCGGTGAGTTCAATGAATTCGGGATGGGTCAGCACTTTGTAGGCCGCGATCCTAAGCTTAAGGCAGGCGATCTGGGCCGGTGAAAGATCCAGAACGACAATGCGCGCGGGATCGAGTGTTAGCATTGCCAGCGCATTATCCCCGGCAGAGCAGATGGAGACCAATGTCTTGCCCGCACAATCGCCCAGGGCGGAGGTAAGAACATCCGCGTCTTCCCACAGTTGGGCATAGCGGATATGGTCGAAATCCGCCTTTTTCTCAATCTCACTGCTATCCATCGCACCGCTCCACCGCGCCGCTTGCCCCGTCGACCCGGATCATCTCACCATCTTCGATCCAGTTGGTGGCGCCTTTCAGGCCAACCACGCAGGGGATACCTAGTTCGCGTGCGACAATCGCAGAATGTGACAACAGAGATCCCCGTTCGACGACGATGGCAGATGCGTTCGAGAATACGGCGATCCAGCCCGGATCGGTGTGGCGCGCCACGAGTATATCTCCGGGGTTTAAGGCCTCGGTGCGCGGGTCGCGGATCACGCGCGCGCGCGCCTTGATCTGACCTGCGGAACAGCCCGTGCCGTGCTTCATCCGAGCAGTGTCCGCCTCCGCTTCTGCGTTCTCGGACCAAACCGGGGCGATGGCGGGGCCACGGATTTCGATGCGTTGCGGCGGATCTGGGCGTCGGGACGAGGCTTCGTCTTCCAGTTTGCGCTGCGCAACGATGCCTTTCAGATCGGGTGACAGGCTATAACCTTCGACTGCTCCGAGAACTTCATGTGTTGTCAGGAAGAATACATCCTTTGGCGATGAAAGCAGGTCACGCGCAGCGAATTCGCGGCCGATGCCCAGAAACACGCGCCGCGCATAACCAAATATGCGCGTGCGTTCAAAGCGCAGGTTTTCTCGGTCGCGCACCCGCGCCTTGGTCCAGCCCAAAATCCATTTGGCGAAGTACCGTTTGAGTGGGTTTGACGGAAACAGAGCCTTCCAGTCCGGTTCATCGCCGTCCTGACGCCCGGAAGGTGGACGTTCAGCGCTGGCTGCAATGGCCAGCAACAGACTGGTCGGGTCATCGCGTAACGGTACGCTTTCCAGCTTGAGCTCTTCCGTACACCGGTCGCCGAACTTCTCAAGATACGCATCAACCTCGGCTGCGATTTGTCGGTGTCCTGACAAAACCGACAGATTTGCATTGGCCTTCAAAGGAGCGGCAAGCCCTGCCTGCCGAACCAACTCTCCCATCCGGGCGATGCGTTGCGCGGGTTCCGCCGAAACGATATCACCTTGCCCGATCATGAGGTCGTTGTGCAGGCTCAACCCGGCCTCGCCCAGCCACTTTTGCAGCAGGTTGCGCGAGCCGCCAAAGGCAATCATGCACAGGAAATCGTTGATCAGCGGGGCATCCCACCGATCCAGCAGAGTGCTTTCAATGCGCCGGTATTCCGCAGCCAGTTGGGTCGCGTTAGAGGCATCCACGTTCAGCCCCGTCTGTAATATGTCGTTCAGCCTGCGGTAAAAATCACGCCGGGTCTGCGATAGGCGGATGGCCTGCCAGATCAGGCCGCCCGCAACCTTGGCCAGTTTCGCGTACTCCACGATCTTGCGCCAGCCGGTGGTGGGGGGTGGGGCAAGAGCATCCGTGACCTCACGCGGCATCGGTTCAGAAACGCCCATCATCGTTTCCATATAGTCGCGGTTCAGTGAAAACCCGGGCAACAGTGCCAGCGCGCGATACCAGTTGATCAGATTGTAATAGGCGCGCCCGTCCACCCGCCCCAGTAAATTGTCAAACACAGTGGGGTTCAGCGCGACCGTGTACCGGGACACGCCCAGCAGCCTAACGAAAGCTCGATATACCTGAGAATACACGTGCAGGGCAAAGGAATAAGTCAGCGGACTGACGATGCCCGGATAGCTTTCGACGATATTGGAATTGTCGAAAATGGTAAGCGTCTGATCTTCGAGCGGGGCAGGGCGCAGGGCCGTGGTGATCGGGCGGGCCTGCAGAATATGCAGCCCTTGCGCATCAATGGCCCATTCGATGTCCTGAGGAGAACCGAATAACGCCTCGGCCTTTCGGGCGAGGGCCGCGATGGATCGCGCCTCCGTGACGGTCAAATGTGCAGGGGCGTCAGGAGCGCTTTCCGGTACGCCATCTGCATCGATGACCCAGTCTTCTCCGTCCGCTTTCCCCGACACAAGCTGCTCTGCAAGCCCGTCAATCGCTGAGATCACGACCACATCGCGCCGGCCACTGACCGGATCGGCGGAAAAGGCTACCCCGGCCGCTTTGGCATCGATCATGCGTTGCACGATGATTGCGGGGGCCTCGGCCTCGCCACCGGATTTGACCGCGCGGTAGGTTTCGACCGTTGATGAGAAACCGGATTGCCAAACCTGCTTGGCCGCCGCGATCACACTCTTGCCGGGAACATTCAGGACCGTTGCGAACTGTCCTGCATGGCTGTGGTCCACGCCATCTTCGGACTGGCCAGAACTGCGTACCGCGTAAGGCCCGGACCCGAGTGTTTCGAGCGCGGTGGACACAGCCAGTCGCAGGCCTTTTTGCGCGATCGGGCCCGATTGCCCCATACGAAACGCGTCATTTGTGATGACAAAGAATGCGGGCGGGGAAAACCCGTGCTGTGTCAGATGCGACAGGGCTGCCGCTTTGCCTCCAACCACAGAGATGTCATTGGCATCCATTTGGTCGACGATGAAAGTCATGCTACGGCTCCGATCAGGTAGGGTAGGAAACCAGCCGTGGCATAGCAGAAAAATACCCACAGACCGGAAACAGTGTCCATCCTGTTCTGTGCTTTCTCAGTGGGTGTCTGACTGTAGTGGAATACAGCAACCCCGCAGGGAACCAGCGCTAGTGCGCCGATCAGGGCGCTTGGCCAGCCAACTCCGGTGGCGCGTCCTGTGCCGACGAGAAGCGCGTAGGATAGCAGAACGCAGCCGATCCAGATAAGTCCTGCTAGGCGCGGACCCCATAGGGAGGAATAGGTGTCGACCCCTTCAATCTCGTTTTCGGGCGCCCACAATTTCCGCCCGATCTCAAGGACGCAGCCATTCACAAAGGACAACGCCAGGAACAGCCATAGTGAGGGTGCCGCGCCGCCTGCCGGCAGCCATTCGAGGCCAGTCAGCAATAGATCGATCAAGGGCATGATTGCCATATGGCTGAGCAGGTACAAAACCGGCCGGGCCTTCAGCCAGGCCGGGACACCGAATTCAATTGTCATCGCAGCGAGCCAGATCCAAACCGTGCCCAACAGCCACAAAACCGACGGGTGCCAGAACCAGGCAGCCGCAAGTGCAATTGGAATGGTCAGTAAGCCCAAGCTCAAAACTTCGCCTGGTGAGACCAATCCGCGTGGGATCGGCCTGTCGGGCCGGTAACGTCGATCATCCTCGGCGTCCTTGAACTCGTCACAGACCCGCATCTGGAAGAACAGCGCCATGGCCAGCACAAAACCGGCGGCAAAGGCGGGCCACTCGGGCAAGGGGCGATCTGCCAGACGGGCAGACACACAAATGCTGGCCGAGGAAAACACCAGCAGCAGGGGGACGGTTTTCTTAAGCGGAAAGCGCTCGGATTGGTAAATCCAAAATCGGTTCTGAAAGCTCATCTGTGGCGGGCCAGACTTTCATGGGCGCGGGTGAAATGACCGGCAGCAATCGCGGCGACAATGGAGATTTCGCCGCATAAACACGTGGCCGCAGCAACTTCGGCCAAAGCCGTGCCACACCCGCTGCCCCGTAGACCGAGTATGTTCAGCGCTGCTGCCTGGCTTGGCAAACCGGTTCCGCCGCCGACCGAGCCGACAAGGATGTTCGGAAGCGTGACCGAGCAGAATAGATTGCCGCCCCTAGGTTCCATACGCGTGACGCCCATTGCACTTTCGGCAACGCAGGCCGCGTCTTGTCCGGTTGCGATATAGAACGCAGCCAGCCCGTTGGCATAATGCGCCTGTGCGCCAAACTGGCCAGACAAATGTGCGCCCAGATTGGCGACACGGCCATAGTCCAGCATCGCCTCGACCGTCGTTCCCAGTGTCTTTTCGACAATCTCAGCCGGAAGCGTAACCGAGGCGCTGACTTTCCGCCCGCGCCCCGTCACCAACCCCAGCGCCGAGGCCTTCTTGTCGCCCGAGAAATTACCTTCGACATACCAGTTCTCAATCGCAACAGGACAGCTATCCGTGATTGCGTGGCAAAGGGCGTCGGTGGCGATGGTCACCATGTTCTGACCTGCAGCATCACCAGTGGTATAGCGGCAAATCAGGAAAACGACGTTGGTGTCAATGAATGGCTCCAGCGATACAAGCTTGCCATGACGGGTCGTCGCTTCGGCCGCAGATTTGAGCCTGTCAACATTGGTCACCACCCAATCCACAAATTGCCCCGCTCTTAGCAGGCTATCGAACACAAAGGCCGGGGTCCGCAGCACGCCTTCGTATAAAACAGCGGTACTGATACCGCCCGACCGAGTGGCGGCGTAGGCGCCCCGGGCATAAGATGCGACCAGCGCTGCCTCGGTTGTTGCGAGGGGGACATGAAAGTCGCCGTTGGCGTTCATTCCGTTCAGGCGTAAGGGGCCAATAACCCCGACTGGAAGCTTAACCGTCCCGATGAAATTCTCGATATTGGCGCCATAGGTTTCGGCATCTTCGATAGCCGCCAAATCTGCAATTTGTGCCTGATCCTTGTCGCTGGCCGTTGGTTTCAACTTTTCCCAGAATCGTGCGACCATCTCCTTGGTCGGCTTGCGAGATGGGCGTAAGGTTGAAAACTCTGCATCGCTTGGCGCCATCTGCTGAGGTATCTGGTCAGCATCAAATCGTGCTTTTATGCGTTGAAGCATTTCCCGGACATGAAACGGAATTACCAATAGCGCGCTCCAATAGATTTTCTGTGCAACGCTGTTGCAACCAAAAACCGCTGCGAGGCAAGTTATCAGTCGTTTGATCGAAATCCAGTCAAATGTTCATCGATCAAGTGTTTGATCCCAAAGGGTCTCGCATTTGTCGCAGTTGAAAGTACCGGTAGGCCTGATGACGATGATCTTGGCACGACACGCATCGTCAAAGCGGGCCCCCAACTCACGCTGGGCCGGCTCGTTTAGTAAACATCTCAGGCGCAGCAAAAAAGGGCGCGGAAAGCCTACATTCGCAGCAATTTTAAATAATGTACTTCATTCCTGATAGGTGCCGGATTTGTCAAAAACGAAACAATTCAAAGGATTATCGGAAGCTCAAGCGTAACGCTCGCTCCTCTTTCGACTTGGTTGATTAAGACTGATCCGTCGTGGCGCTGCGCCACCGCAGAGACGATTGACAAACCCAGGCCACTGCCTTCGGAATATTCCAACTGGGAGAACCGACTAAATGCAGCTTCGCTTTGGTCGGGCGAAAGGCCAGCGCCGTCATCAGCGACAGTAAGCCTAACGTTTCCGCCGTCAGAACGCAGGACGACTGAAATGCGGCTCAGTTTAGCGCCACCGTGCTTAACAGCATTGTCTAACAGGTTCTTTAGAGCTTCAGTTAGAAACACCTGATCACCTGATACTATGACCGCCGTCTCGGGCATCGTGACATCAAACTCGATGCCTTTTGCAAGAATGTGAACTCCCATTTCTGCGCAGGCTTCTTCGACAACCGAGCGGAAATCAATTTCAACCATTTGATCTTGGTGCGTCGGTTGCCTGAGCCGTTCAAGTGATAGCAGTTGTTCAGCGACTGTTGCTGAGTTCTTTGCCGCTGCGACAAGCTCGATGATGCGTTTATCGCGGTCTTCATCGGTTTTCGCATCTCGAAGCGCTTCGGCCATCGACTGAACGGCGGCCGCAGGGTTCCGTAGCTGATGTGCGGCTTCGGATATGAACACCTGATGGGCATTGATACTTTTTTCCACCTGTCCAAAGAGTCGGTTCAAGGTTTTGACGACACCTTGAACTTCGACCGGTACAGGGCGTTTGATCTCACTCAGGTCATCTGGGGAGCGCAGGTCGATTGCGTCCTGTAAATCCAGGAGGGGCCGCAGGCCGCGAGCAACTCCGAACCATACCACAAATGCCAGAGTGGCAAGTAGGATTCCCATGAGAATTCCTGCGCGGATTGACAGCTCATTTGCAAACGCGTTGCGATCCGCCATACGTTGCCAAACTGTGACCGTCGCATCTCCTATCAAATTTTCTATGGTCACACGTTCTGTCAGCTTAAGAACTCGCACCGGCTCGTCGCGATAGGGTGCTTCGAAAAACTGCGGCCTGTTCGCCTCTTGAGCAGACGGGTTCGCGGGTGCCGGAGGGTATGCATAGCCGGTCACGTAGATGCCACCCGGGCCCGTAACATGATAAAAGATCTCTCCGCCCGACGCGTCGCGGATCAAGCTGCGCGTGGTGGGCGAAAGTGCGTCACCTCCTGAAATCGCGACATCTCGTGAAATTGCAAGACCGGCAGATAGCAGGCTGTCGTCAAACAGCTCCTGAGCCGTTTCCTGGGCAATCATGAAGCGCCAAAGCCCAAGAAGGATCGCAAGCAACACCAAGGGCGTCAGGATAAGAATGAAGAGTCGTAGCCTGAGGGAGCCGTGCCTGATCACTTCTGCACCTCAAGAAGGTACCCCAGACCGCGCGCTGTCTTGATCTTAATGCCGAGATTCTGAAGGCGTTTTCGTAACCGCGACACATGAGGTTCAACAGCTGAGTCATCGACATCGGCCCCAACGCCATAGACATAATCTGTGAGTTGGCTTTTAGGAACAATTCTGCCCCGACGCTCCAACAGGCATTCAAGCACCGCTATTTCCCGCCGTGGTATATCCATGACTTCGCCCTGAACACTAACCTGACGCGATGCGCGGTCGAATTCGAGGCTACCGATGCTCTCCCGCGCTCCGTAGTCAAGTTCTTTGCGCCGAGAAAGCGCTCGGACGCGTGCTTCTAACTCGTCCATTTCGAAGGGTTTGACCAGATAGTCATCTGCGCCCATATCCAAACCGGTCACCCGGTCGCTTGTTTCGGTGCGCGCTGTTAGCAGGATCACGGGCGCACTGTCACCACGTTCGCGAAGCGACCTCAGGATGTCCAACCCTGACCGGCCGGGTAGGTTGATATCCAAAACGATCAAATCCGCGCCTTCTTGTTGAAGGTAAAGGTCAGCCGCATCTCCGTCAGTCAGTATATCTGCCGCATGACCTCGGTCACGAAGGCGATAAGCAATGGCATTGGCGAGTGGCTCATTGTCCTCGACTATGACGATCCGCATCGGGTCTCCCGCAAGTTTCGCGCAAGGTTGGCGCTCCATGATTGCCAGATGGGAGGGGGAATCAACCCCACAGTTCTATTTGCGATCACGGTAGCGCCGGGGGCGATGACGTGATTGTCTGGTCAACAGGGAGGAACCAATGACCATTTCCAACTTCACCCGTCGCGCCGTCGTGGGGCTGATCGCCGCCGCCGGTATCGCTGCACCTGCCGCTGCCGAGGTTGATTTCTCGGGCAAGACCATCGAATGGGTCATCCCGTTCTCGGAAACGGGTGGTTCGGCGAAATGGGCCAACTTCTTTGCGCCGCTTCTGTCCGAAGCTCTTCCGGGTCAACCGACCGTGGTCGTGAAATTCATGCCAGGTGCTGGTTCGACCAAAGGCGCAAACTGGTTCCAGGAACAAAGCCACGATGATGGAACCTTGTTGTTCGGCACTTCCGGTTCAACTCAATTCCCTTATCTACTGAGCGATCCGCGCGTGCGTTATGAATACAACGACTGGATCCCGGTTATGGCGTCCGGGACAGGAGGTGTCGCCTATTTGAACGCAGAAGATGGTGCCAAGTTTGATGGCTCCGCAAATGCGTTGAAAGACACGAACTTCATCTACGGCTCGCAGGGCGCAACGCGTCTGGATCTCGTGCCGCTGTTGGCATGGCAAATGCTGGGTATGAACGTTGAGCCAGTCTTCGGCATCAAAGGCCGTGGCGATGGTCGTCTGATGTTCGAACGTGGCGAAGCTAACATCGACTATCAGACCTCATCCGGCTATTTGGGTGGATCCGCCCCGCTGGTTGAGGCCGGTCAGGCTGTGCCGATGATGACCTGGGGGGCGCTGGATGCCGATGGAAACATCGTCCGCGACCCGACCTTCCCTGATATTCCAACCTTCAAAGAGGTTTGCGAGGCAACGGATGGTTGTGAAACCAGTGGCGAGGCGTGGGACGCTTGGAAAGCGTTCTTTGTCGCGGGTTTCCCGGTTCAGAAGTTGGCTTTTCTGCCTGGTGATACACCACAGGAAGTGGTCGACGCCTACACCGCAGCGTTTCAGGCTGTGACCGAGCGCGGCGACTTTGCTGATATTTCGTCCAAACGCGTCGGTAAGTACCCGGTATTTGTGGGCGACGGTTCCAAGGCGGCGCTGCAAACCGCGACAAACGTCGACGACAATGCCAAAGGCTACGTTCTGAACTGGCTCAAAGAAGCCTACGGTGTCGAGCTGAACTAAACCCACACACCACAGCGCGCACCCCAATGTCGGGTGCGCGCTTTTTCAAACACAAGACAGTATATGAAAGGCGGCCGCTATGGAGGTTTTCGCCACCGCTCTTCCTGCGCTCAATGATGCGTGGGGTTTGATCCTGCAACCTATCGTACTGGGATATCTTGTTCTCGGTGTCGTTATGGGACTGGCCGTAGGTGTTTTCCCGGGACTTGGCGGTATTGCCGGTTTGTCCCTGTTGCTGCCTTTCATGTTCGGGATGGACCCAATCCTTGGTTTGGCGCTGATGATCGGGATGGTCGCCGTTGTTCCGACCTCTGACACCTTTGCTTCTGTTCTTATGGGGATCCCCGGCAGTTCCGCCTCTCAGGCAACTGTCCTGGACGGCTTCCCAATGGCGAAGAAGGGTGAGGCTGCGCGGGCACTATCTGCCGCGTTCGCTTCATCGCTGTTTGGCGGTTTGGTCGGCGCAACCTTCCTAACAATGTTCATTCTGGTCGCGCGGCCCATCGTTCTGGCGTTTGGTCTACCAGAGATGCTGATGATCACCATCCTCGGCCTTTCCATGGTTGCCATTCTGGCTGGGCGCATCCCCTTAAAGGGCGTCGCAGCTGCTGGGCTTGGGTTGATGGTTGGCACAATTGGTGAGGCGGACGCTGGCGGTTCGCTCCGTATGGCAACCTATGACATTCCGTATCTGACAGATGGTTTGAAGCTGGTCATCGTTGGATTGGGCATCTTTGCCGTTCCCGAAATCGTCTCGCTGCTGCGGCAGGATCGATCGATTGCCAAAGGGGCTTCGCTGGGGGCGGGTTGGCTGGACGGCGTCAAAGACTGGGCCGCGAATATCTGGCTGTCTGTTCGCTGCTCGATCATCGGGGTGGTCGTTGGCGTCATTCCCGGCCTAGGCGGTTCGGTCGTCGACTGGATCGCTTACGGCCATTCGGTTCAATCGACCAAAGATAAAAGCAACTTCGGCAAGGGCGAAGTGCGTGGCGTCATCGGGCCGGAAAGCTCAAACAACGCCAAGGAAGGCGGCGGGCTGGTGCCTACGCTACTGTTCGGCATTCCCGGCTCGGGCTCGATGGCGATCTTCATCGGCGCAGTGGCTCTGTTGGGGTCTGGCGACATCGAGGTCGGTCCAAGCATGCTCAAGGACAATCTCGACATCACCTATTCGATCGTTTGGCTTTTGGCGCTTGCTAACGTCGTGGGCACCATCCTGTGCATCGCGGCTTCCGGAGGCATCGCTAAGCTGACAACGATCCGCTTCACCTATCTGGCACCTTTCCTGTTCATGCTGATCAGCTTTGCAGCCTTCCAGTCCGGTCAGAACTTCGAAGACCTTCTGGCGCTGTTCGTGATTGGCCTGATCGGGATCTTCCTGCGCCGGTTCGATTGGTCGCGTCCGGCCTTTCTTATTGGGTTCGTGCTGTCGAACCCGGTTGAGAAGTTTACCAATCAGGCGTTCCAGATTGCCTCATTCCGGTTCCGCAAAAGCTTTGGTGAGGGCATGGAGTATGTCTTCAGCCCGATCGTGATTGTTCTGATCTTGGTCACCGTGGCTTCGGTCATTTTAGGAATTCGGCAGGCTAAGATGATCATGGCCGAAGGTGAAGTCCAGTCTGGCAGCAAGCGCGCGCCGTTGATCTTCCTGCTGGTGATCATGGCCTACCTAATCGCGGCATTGATCAACGCCAACATGATCCCAGACTACAACATGACCGACAAGATCATCCCGTTGGTGATCGGCAGTGTGTCCTTGTTCTGCTGCGTGATCCTGCTGATCCAGATGATGCGGAGACCCGAGGGTGATGCAATCTTTGCCGATAAGGAAATTGCCGGTGAAGATGCGAGCGCTCCGCATGGGCTTTGGTCGACGTTGGCGTGGTTTGCAGGTCTTATCGCGGCAACGTGGGTTGTTGGTTTCATCCTAGCCCTGATCGGGTTTCTGATTGCCTTCTTCCGCATTCGAGCCGGTTCAAGCTGGCAGATGACGCTGATCCTGACAGCCTGCGGCATCGGTTTAATGTGCGTCATGGCAGGCGCTCTGAACCGGGATTTCCCACCGGGACTGTTGCAAGACATGGTGAGCCTGCCATGGCCACTGAAATGAATGCTCCACAGAGGTCCGGCCTGCGAAGCAGTCAGGTCGGACAAAGCTGAAAACACAACAGTTTTTGACGGTTTGTAGAGGAGGGGTTCGAGATGACCCAGACAGCAATCCCGTATATTTTCATGCGTGGCGGTACTTCGCGGGGGCCCTATTTTCGTCGCTCTGACCTGCCCGTGGATATGGACACGTTGGCTGATGTGCTGGTCGCTGCCCTAGGGGCCGGGCAGGCGTTTAACATTGACGGAATCGGTGGCGGTACTGCTGTGACGACCAAGGTAGCCATGTTATCTGTCAGCGATGATGAATGGGCCGATATCGATTATTTCTTCGCGCAGGTTTCGGTTGAGGAAAAGCTGGTCGACTTCAAGCCAACTTGCGGAAACATTCTTTCCGGCGTCGCTCCTGCCGCAATTGAAATGGGTTTGTTTCAGCCTCAAGGCGATGAGACCGTGGTCCGGATACGCGCAGTTAATACGGGTGCGCGAGTGGTTGCCAAAGTGCAGACCCCGGGTGGTGAACTGGCCTATGAGGGCGATGCCGAGATTGCCGGAGTTCCTGGGCAATCTGCACCGGTACAACTGAGTTTTATGGGAGTTGTGGGTTCGGCAACGGGTGCATTTCTGCCCACCGGAAATCTGCGCGATACGGTGCAAGGGGTCGAGCTAACCTGTATGGATGTTGCCATGCCTATGGCTATGGCCCGCGCCACCGATTTTGGACTAACTGGGTATGAAAGCGCGGAAGAACTGGACGCCAACCGCTCTTTCTTTGCCCGGATGGAGGCAGTTCGGATCGAAGCCGGGGAACTGATGGGTATGGGGGATGTATCGAAATCGGTAACCCCCAAATTCGGGCTGTTGGCACCAGCCAAAGAGGGCGGAACCCTTGCAGTTCGGTATTTCATGCCATGGAAAACTCACCCGACAATGGCCGTTACGGGTGCGCAGTGCATGGCGTCTTGTGCTTTGACGCCCGGAACCGTCGCTGATGGGTTGTTGGACCGACCTAAGGCAAGCCCAGCTGAAGTTGTGCTGGAACACGCTTCTGGAAAGATTGATGTGCTGGTGGACTTCTCGAATGACGGGGACTTCAACGTAAACTCTGCTGGTCTGGTGCGGACTGCGCGAAAGCTTGCAGATGGGCATGTTTACATACCCGGCTCTGTGTGGAGCGGCAGTTGAAACTGGGATCTCTGTTATGTATACTAAGGTATACAATATGAAGGTGCCACGATGAACAATTATTCTGAATGCCTCGATATTGCGCGTCAGGAACTCAGGCTGGCGCAGTCGGTCCTGCGGCGGGATATTGCGGAATACCCGACGCCGATCGCCGGGTGCGATGAGCAGTTCAACCATTTGCTGGATCAAAGCGAGCGGGTCCGCAATGCGCTTGCAGCACTCGATACGCTGCATTTTGTGCCGACGCCAAGAAAACTGAACACCGGGCAAGGTGTGGAAAGTCGATGAAGGTTCACATTCTGGATGATTGGTTTGATACACTGCAGGGCTTGCCTTGTTTTGGAAAGCTATCCGACCACGAAGTGAAGATCTGGACAGATCATGTCGAGGATACCGATGAATTGGCGGCACGGTTGCAGGAGGCCGAGGCGTTGGTTCTGTTTCGCGAACGCACCAAGGTAACCCGCGACTTGATCGAAAAGCTGCCGAACCTGAGATTGATAAGTCAGCGCAGCGTGTATCCGCACGTTGATGTGCAGGCATGCTCGGACAACGGTGTTCTGCTGTGTTCAAACATGCATGGTGGAACGCCTTCGTATGCTGCAGCCGAACTCACTTGGGCGCTGATCATGGCCGGGATGCGCGATTTACCGGCGCAGATGGCCTCGGTCAAAGCGGGGCGGTGGCAGGCCGGAGTTGGCAAGACGCTGAGAGGGCGGCAGCTGGGACTGTACGGCTATGGCCGTATCGCACGCGCTGTCGCGGGCTACGCCGAGGCATTTGGAATGAATGTAGTCTGGTGGTCCTCAGATGAAGGTCGGGTTCGGGCGCAGGCAGATGGTGTTCAGGTCGCCGCGAACCGCGAAGCTTTCTTTGCCAACAGCGATGTTGTCTCGATCCATGTTCGCCTGAAGCCAGGCACAAACGGCATCATTACTGCGTCGGACTTCGCACACATGAAGCCGGGATCACTGTTTGTGAATACATCTCGTGCTGGCCTTATTGCAAAAGGGGCATTGCTTGGGGCGCTGAATGCCGGTCATCCCGGGAAGGCCGCAATCGATGTCTTCGATTCCGAACCCCTCAATGATCCGAAAGACCCCTTGCTTTCGCATCCAAATCTGATTGCGACGCCGCATATCGGCTTTGTGACCGAGGATGAGTTCGATCTGCAATTTTCGGACATTTTCGATCAAGTGAACGCCTACGCTGCAGGCGCTCCGGTTCACATGATCAACCCCGAGGTTTGGACCAGCGCAGGATAAGGTTGGCCGCTATCGGCGCACCGATGATTACCAACACGATCCTTGTCAGATGATGCGTGATCACAAAGCCCAGATCCGCGCCTGAGACGATGGCCAGAACTGTCATTTCTGCCTGCCCGCCGGGGGCAAAGGCCAAAAATGCCTCGACCGGTTGGCCCAGCCCCAAGGTGGTGACAACGGCAGTGAAAGCGGCCGCCAGAACGGCGAGGACAATGACATAGGCGAATCCCGCCGCTACCACACGGCGTAGTTCGACCCATGTGACACCTACGAATTTCACGCCGATACCGCAGCCGATAAAGAACTGAGCTGCAAGGATGGCCTCGCGAGGCGGTCGGGTGTGAATGAAGTCGCCCAGTGACAACGCAGCCGTCAGGATCATTGGCCCTAGAATCGACGCTCCGAACAAGCCGATCCGCTCACCGCCTTTCCAGCCGACAAAGGCAGCAAGAACCATCAGCGCCAATTCATGTATCGGCAGGTTGCGCGCGGGTTCTCCGATTGGGTTAGTGAGTTGGGCGTCGTAAAACACCGTAAGAAACAGAGGGGCCAGCGTTACAATAATCAGAACGCGGGTTCCGTGGATCAGGGACAGCGTTCGCGGGTTAGCGCCAGCCTCGGCCCCGAAGATGATCATATCCTGCAATCCGCCGGGCATGGCCGCGTAAAACGCGGTCGTGGTATCAAAGCCCCAGACCTTGCGGAAGAATGGCACTCCGACCAGCGCGATCAGCAGGATAAAGAACGGGATCAGTGCAATCGACGCTGCCATCTTCGGCAGTTCTGCAAATAGGGCTGGGGTAATCGAAGCCCCCACAGCCACGCCAAGTATGGTGCGCGCCGCAATCGAGACCTGACCAAAGCCTTCCATTGGCGCATGAGCCAGAGCCGCAATCAGACACGCGCTCATCGGGCCGAACAGAAAAGGCAATGGCAGATCCAACGCCCAGAATAGCCCTGTGCCAAGAAGTGCCAAGCCCAGTGTTAGGGCCCGCTTTGCGAGGAGAGAAGGTGTTTTGTTCTGGGTGGGCAAAGTGCAGCTTCCGACAATATTGACTCACTATGTATCCAAATGTATACAAATGGACGCAAGAAGACAAGTGAGCACGCGATGACCATTCAGGACGACCCCTTACAGCCTGGCCCGCAAGGCAATTCGGCGTATCAACGCTTGTTGGATGAGATTCGCGAGGGCACCCTTCTGCCCGGCGAGCGCCTGCGCGAGATTGAGCTGTCTGAACGGTTGGGTGTCAGCCGAACACCGGTGCGCGAGGCGATCCGGCAGCTGGAGACCGACGGCCTGGTCACGCATGTACCGCGGCAGGGCGCGACCGTCCGCAGTCTGGATTACGCCGAGGTGATGGAACTCTATGAGATGCGCGCAGTGCTCGAGGGCACTGCGGCCCGTCTAGCAGCGCGTGCGGCGTCGGATGTCGAATTGGACGAGTTGGATGTTTTGAATGATCGATTGGCCGAGGCTGGCACAGGTCCAGACGCGGCTCGGATCAACCGGATATTTCACGCCACGCTTTTGGATGCAGCCAAGAACCGATTTCTCGCGAAATCCATGCTGTCCTTGCAGAAGGCGCTGCTGATCCTTGGGCCGTCGCAATTGTTGGACGGGGATCGGGCCGAAGCGGCAGTCGCTGAACATCGGCGTATCATGGCCGCGCTGAAGGCACGTGATGGCGCGGCGGCCGAGACAGAAATGCGCGGGCATATTCAGGCCGCACAACGAATGCGTATCCGGGCGTTGCAGGAACGCGATCGGACAACCGACGAAAATCACTAGGTAGACAGGATATGGCCACCCAAAAGGAAGCTTACGATATCGCTGTGATCGGTGGCGGGAACGCTGCTCTATGCGCCGCGATGACCGCCGCCGAAGCCGGTGCCCGCGTTCTGATACTGGAAACCGCGCCAAAACCCTATCGCGGAGGAAACTCGCGCCATACGCGCAATTTTCGCTGCATGCATGGTGGCCCTTTGGGCCCGTTGATCGAAGAGTATAGCGAAGACGAATATCTCGCGGACTTGATGAAGGTCACCGGCGGCAAAACTGACGAGCATCTGGCCCGCCTTGCGATCCGCACTTCCGAGGAATGCCTGCCATGGATGGAAGAGCACGGTGTCAGGTTTCAACCCTCTCTTTCCGGAACACTTTCTTTGGCACGGACAAATGCCTTTTTTATGGGAGGCGGGAAGTCTCTGGTGAATGCTTATTACCGAACTGCGGCGGGTTTGGGTATCGATGTTTTGTATGAAGCCGCCGTCACGCATTTGGAGCTGAACGGGGATCGGATCGAATGGGTCGACTATACCTATGAAGGTCAAACCCACCGGATAATGCCAAAAGCAGTCATCGTCGCCTCGGGCGGGTTTCAGGCCGATACGGATTGGCTGACCCGTGCATGGGGTGAGCCTGCAAAAAACTTTCTGATCCGAGGCACTCCTTATAACCGAGGCGTGGTCCTAGCTGATCTTCTGGATCAAGGCGTCGAGAGTGTTGGCGACCCGACCCAATGCCACGCCGTTGCTATCGATGGGCGTGCACCGAAATTTGACGGTGGTATTGTCACCCGTCTGGATTGCGTGCCGTTTTCGATCGTCGTGAACAAGGATGCCGAGCGCTTCTACGATGAGGGCGAGGATGTCTGGCCCAAGCGCTATGCAATCTGGGGACGCTTGGTGGCAGCCCAACCGGATCAAGTTGGCTATGTGATCATCGACGCCAATTCGTTGAATCTGTTCATGCCGTCGGTGTTTCCACCGCTGAAGGCAGATACGTTGGAAGAACTGGCCGGGATGATGGGCCTGCCTGCCGAAAAGTTGACCGCAACAATCGCTGAATTCAACGCCGCCTGCGGAGACACCAGCGCCTTTCATCCGACAGAGCTGGACGGCGTTTCAACATCTGGCTTGAACCCGCCCAAGACCAACTGGGCGCGTCCGATCACCGAGCCGCCATTTTACGGTTATTCGCTGCGTACGGGCGTAACCTTCACCTATTTGGGCCTCAAAGTCGACGATGCCGCGCAATGTTCGAGCGCCGACGGCAAGATCAAAAACATGTGGGCGGCTGGCGAAACCATGGCGGGCTCGATCCTTGGGCAAGGCTATCTAGCCGGTTTCGGCATGACCATCGGAACCGTCTTTGGACGCATCGCAGGACGTGAGGCCGCCGCTTATGCAAACTGAATTGATACAGGAAGCCCGCCGTCAGGCTGAAATTTGCAACGCTTGCCGCTATTGCGAGGGCTATTGCTCGGTCTTTCCGTCGCTTCATGCGGAACGCGCGTTCTCGGATGGGGACATCACGCAACTGGCCAACCTGTGCCACAACTGCCGCGGCTGCTACTACGCCTGCCAGTACACAGCCCCGCACGAGTTCGACCTGAATTTGCCGAAGGCTCTGGCCGAGGTACGGAGGGACAGCTGGGAAAGCTTCGCATGGCCGCAGCCGTTGGCGCGCCGATTTCACACCCATGGCGGGGCGATCGCGCTGGCACTTGTGGTCGGATTTGCCCTGTTGTTCTGGGCAATTCGCGCGATAGGTTCCAGCGGAGGGGACGGGTTTTATGCCGTTCTGTCGCATAATGCGATGGTTGCGATTTTTGCTCCAGCATTCTTGCTGCCACTCTTTAGCATTGCTATCAGCCTAAGGCGCTATTGGGCCGAGGTGGGGGGAAAACCCATCAAAATGGCGGACCTGCTGACCGCCTTCAAACGAGCGGGTAAAATGCAGGATCTTGCCGCAGGTCATGGTGAAGGTTGTAATTTTGAAGACGAAGACCGGTTCAGTCAGGCGCGACGTCATATTCACCACGCGATCATGTATGGCTTCCTGCTTTGCTTCGCGTCGACCTCGATTGCAACGGTTATGCATTATGGCTTTGGAATTCACGCGCCCTACGGGTTCTGGTCTTTGCCCAAACTATTCGGAATTTCCGG